>CAYFMZ010000052.1:0-2683 GCA_964344275.1 uncultured Proteiniphilum sp. | reverse complement strand
GAAGGGATAAAAAGTTTCAGAGGAGATATAAAGTAGAGGTTACACGTAGCTTAACCCTCGACCGCCTTAAAGGTTTTACCTTCAAATTTTATATAAAGTAGAGGTTACACGTAGCTTAACTGAAAACGAGAAGTGGAAAAAATATCGTTTGCTACTTCGTTGATCTTTTCTGAACTGATTTGATCGATACGGGCAAACACCTCATCTAATGGGACAAACCGTTTCTGATGAAGGTAACTTTTCGCCATACCCAGGGCGTTGTTTTCATTGTTTTCAGCGGCAATCCCCAGCTGTCCTTTCCATTGACGCTTGGCTTTAGCCAGTTGCATGGGTGTTAATTTTTTCTTCATCACCTTCTCGATCTCTTTACCAATTAAACGGATGCAGCGCTCCTTATATTTGGGGTCGCACGCGAAGTAGACGGTAAACAAGCCGGTATCGGTATACAGGGTAGCGCCCGACTCCACGTGGTAAACCAAGCCGTTTTTCTCGCGGAGCGACGCGTTGAAGCGGCTATTCAAGTTCCCCCCTCCCAAAATGTTATTGAGCAGGTACAAGGCGTATTTATCCGGATGATGCATGCTGAACGCGTTCCATCCCAGCATCACGTGTGCCTGGTTGGTATTCTTTTGCATCTCCACATCCACGGGGACCAAGATATCGGGTGCCTTCCTCTCTTTCAAAGGAATAACCGGTGCCGTGGGAAAAGTGAAGTGGCTTTCCAACTGGCGTATCACTTTGCTAAACGGCGTTTTCCCGAACGAGAAGAAAACCATCTCCGAAGGCCGGTATTGACGTGCTAAAAATCGATGGAGTGAAGCCGTGGTGAACCCGTTTAACGTCTCGGGCTCGCCTAAAATATAATGACCTATATCGTGCCCATGGAACACGAGGTTTTCAAAATCGTCGTAGATCTGCTCCGATGGAAAATCACGATAGGAGGAGATCTCGTCAAGGATCACCTCTCGCTCTCGCTCAATCTGCTGAGGAGCGAACTCGGAGTGGAGCACAATGTCACTCAATAACTCCACCGCGCGAGGGAAGTACTCTTTTAGGAAAGCGGCATAAACGAACGTCTCCTCTTTCGTGGTGTACGCGTTGAGTTCTCCCCCCACGCTCTCCATGCGGTTTGAAATATGGTGCGCCTTTCTTGCCTTCGTGCCCTTGAACAACATATGTTCCACGAAGTGTGCCATCCCGTACTCGTCGGGATATTCGTCGCGGGTGCCGGCATTAACGGCGATGCCGCAATAGGAAATTTCTGAAGGGAACGGGCGATGGATGACGCGTAGCCCGTTGGATAATGTATGCGTCTCTATAATCATTGTATCCTACCTCTGTTTTCTCTTTTTATATGTAGGTTGGGTTTATATATAGGTTGGTTCGTGTACCACACCTGTAATGTATAATGTGGTGGGTGAAAGATCAATTTACCCGTGAAACGGGGAAGGTTCCTTCGTAGTACCCCACGATATTCCGGCACATCTCGACGGACATGTGAATGCGATCTTCCATTGTCTTAGTCCCAGCATGAGGGGCGAGTACCACGTTGTCGAGCTCCAGCAACTCGGGAAGGATATGGGGTTCGTTCTCGTACACGTCCAATCCCGCGGCCCATATCTTGCCTTCACCCAGCGCACGGGCCAACGCCATCTCGTCTACCATATTGCCCCGTGCCGTATTGATAAACACCGCGGTGGACTTCATCCGGTTGAATTGCTCCTCGCCTATCATGCGCACAGTCTCCGGGGTAGAGGGCGCGTTGAGCGAAATGTAATCGGCCGTGGCCAACAATTCATCCAAACTCACGTAACGGGCATCGTACCTCCCCTCGATGGCTCTATCCAGCCGGTTTCGGTTGTGATAAATGATACTCATTCCCGATGCAACGGCACGCCGCGCGAGCGACTGTCCAATGCGGCCCATCCCGATAATACCCAGCGTTTTCCCGTATAACGGCATTCCTCCATCCTTATACACGCCCCAGCTCACCCCCTCCGGGGTACGCAGTTTGCGGTCGTAGTACCCTACCCTGCGCCCCGCGGCCAGCATAAGCGCGAAAGCAAATTCAGCGGTCGGCTCACGTGTGGACTCGGGAATATTAGTGACTACAACCCCTTTTTCAGTAGCATACGGGACATCGATGTTATTGAACCCCACACCATAATTGGCAATCAACTCCAACTTAGGGGCTTTGTCCAAGATCTCTTTATCGGTATAAAAACTGAAATTGGGCACGAGCACCTCGTAGTCGGCAATCAACTCCATCACCTCCTCTTTGGTGAAATGAGATGCATCCACAGGAAGGGTTACGTCGTACTTTCCCTCCAAATCCTTTAACCCCTCTTCCTTCAATCGGTATGTAATCAATACTCTCTTCATATATACTGGATATTTTTGGAAATAGAGCCATTCCATAGCTTGTGCCATAGCTCTTACGAAGCTTTCAAGCGCTTGAGGCTATCAAATCGGCTCCTTCCATGCAGTAGCCATAAAGCAAAAAAACGAGCCCTCGGACCCGTTTCTTCGCTCTTCCTCTTGGACTTGAACCAAGGACCCTCTGATTAACAGTCAGATGCTCTAACCAACTGAGCTAAGGAAGAATATATCATTAAAAACCCGCCTTTCTGCTCTTCCTCTTGGACTTGAACCAAGGACCCTCTGATTAACAGTCAGATGCTCT
>CAYFMZ010000051.1:13680-15109 GCA_964344275.1 uncultured Proteiniphilum sp. | reverse complement strand
ATTCTCATTTGTTTAGATTATAAAATAAAATTACCAGGCCACCGGTCCACCGTTCTTAGCATCTAAGAACGTAGAGAACAAGGCACTCCATTGTCCACTCTAATAATTCACAACAATCGTTAACCCACTAAAAGAGACGCTTCTCTTTCACTCATCTAGTAAACCGGTTTAGCAGTGCTTCAAATTTTGTTTTGTTTATTAATTAGTTGAAATAGTAAATAAATATTATACCGAATACTCAACTTCGGCATCAAACGTTCACGGGTTGAATGCGCGTATTCTAATCGACGCGCTTACTTGGTTACCGGTTTTCTTAACCCCCCATTATTATGATCGACAGCGGCATTGTGAATACCTACAAAAACCAACGACTCATCCTGAGGAGCTACCCTTTCCTTCTTTATCGAACGAACACAAAAGCTAAACCGGTTAACTCATATTGTATGAAAATATATAAAATAGATCACACGCGATATTATGACAATTAATCCATATCATCAAATTAATTTAACTTAATTATCATTATTTAACCAGTAAGAAGAGGTTGAATAGATACCTAGTCCTTCCATGCAATGCAATGAGTCGGTGACGAGAAAACTCCAGAACGCGCGAATCACTCCATGGGCAAGATCGATACGTTGTAGTAATTACCCGAAAAATTGGGTTTCCCCACGAAAAGTGGCAAGTTATTACTGGAGACATCCAACGTCTGCTGATGGATATGGCCCGAAAAAACAGCCAGCAAATGGGGTGTGTTCAGCACCTCTTCTCGAAACCTCATGGTAGTGGCCGTGTGTCCATCCTCTGGCCATGGTTCGCGCCTTTCCAGTTGGTATCCTCCGTCATGAGCCCTGTTCCAGTCGGGATGCCCACAGCCGTACCCCACTCCTCGTCCTGGCATGTAAAGAGGGATGTGCATCATCAACAAGAGGGGCAAACCCGCACGAGCCTGCTTTTGAAAAAATGCCAACTGTTCATCCGATATTTCATAGGTTGAGTTGTCGATTACCAGAACCCTCACCCCCTTCACGTCCACCGCGTAGAAGAGTGGATTATTTCCTTTGTAAAGAGGGAGAAGTCGGTTTTCTATCCACGTTTTTCTTAAATCTTCCGACGAGCCGGGCATGCCTTCGTAATGCCAATCATGATTACCCGCCGTGTATACATAATTTAAACGAGCATCTTGGAGAATAGAGTCCACCCATTCAATGGCATACTCCGAAGGATAACTAAAGATATCACCCAACATTGCCAACAGGTCCACTTTCTTTTCGCGTGCAACCTGCACCGTTTCCACGAATACCCGTGAAGGAGTAGTCTCTTCGCCCGTCGCGAAGTGCGTGGTTACATTGTATGCCTCAGACATGCGTTTACTGAACTGCTCGTAAGGTTTCTCCCTCTCGTCTTTAGTAAACAGGTGGGTATCCGA
>CAYFMZ010000051.1:0-13580 GCA_964344275.1 uncultured Proteiniphilum sp. | reverse complement strand
TGAACTGCTCGTAAGGTTTCTCCCTCTCGTCTTTAGTAAACAGGTGGGTATCCGATAGAATCAGCATATTCAGCGTGTCGGTTACCTCAGAGGAGTAGATAGTAATCTGGTTACCCGACACGGAAAAGGATTTGTTATCTTCTGCTCTTTTATCTGCCGATGGGGTCGTGCAACCGGGCAGAACGCACGTTAAAAGAGTCAGCGAGAGGATCTTGATATACTTTTTTCTTATTATCACCTTTTAAATTCTTTTGTCCTGTTCATTGATTTGGTTTAAAAAAAGTGTAGCCTCTTTAGAGCTAAACCCACAGACATTCTCAAAAATGTGCAACATGCCCCGTTGGCTCAATTCGTTATGAAACTCCACGTCCCTGGGGAACATCGTTCCGTCAACATCCGATGCTTTGAAACGCAATCCCAAAGCCAAGATCTCCAGCAGCATATCGTATGGCAACCCGTTGTTGTAAGCCGTCATCAAAGGGATTACCACCCTGTCATCCGATGATAGTTTTCGATAGAGATCGCATCCCACGCGAAAAACAGTATCTCCCAGGCTCCGGTTCGAGAAGCGTCGAATCAAATCGTCGATATGTTCCTCTACATGCTCGTTTGAAAAGACACCTGGATACTCATGTTGTAACGCGGCCGCGCTCTGTTGCATCGCCTCTCGAACGAACGACCGTGTCTTTTTATCTTCAAGCACCTCCCATAAATAGGACAATGAAGGCTGATACGCGTAGCCCAAGTAGGCCACTGCGGCGTGTCCAAAATTGTGAATAAAGAGTTTGCGATCTACCCACGCCTTCATATTCTCTTTCGCCTCCATCCCCGAGATATCGGGTATTGGATTTTTGAACGCTTCTTTATTGACTATTAATGTATTATATGCTTCAGCGTAGACTGAAAGAATCTCTTCATCCTCTTGGTTATGAATCAATGGCACCATCTTCCCAATGCTTGTCTCCACCAGTCCCACCCGTTTATCCAATGGGTAGTGATCGGGAAGTGCCTCCTCTAACTCGTTGTAAAGAAATTCATCGGCGTTTCGCATATTCTCCGCGAGTATAATATCGATCATTCGGCCAGGGAACACTTTTTCACGCTCTACCAACCCAAGGGAGAGGGAAGGAACAATACCTCTAAGTCCGTTCTTACCAACGGACACTGCAAGTATGTCGGCCGAGACGATCTCGGTAACAACTTTTTCGGTATCTCTTCCCTGCACACCCCTCACGTTTCTTACCACGATGGTCTCGGGCTGCGTATCATATATATACACCTTGTAGGAACGAGCTTGATTCAATGCATCGATCACCTGTTGATCGATATCGATAAAAACCACCTCGAATCCGGAGCGACTAAACAACTGCCCAATGAATGAGCGACCAATTTTACCCGCTCCAAATAGAACGAGTTTTTTAGATTCCGATTTCATCTCATATTTTTTATATTCCATCAATTGTTATGTACCCTTCCACCTTGTTCAAATTTCGCGTGCACCAATTATTACAGCTACAGCTCCCTATTTCGTTATGGACTTGTAGTCGTTGTAAGAGGGTGGTAAATCCTCTACTTTACTACCCCACTCCACGTTAGGCTTGTCACCCATTTGTAATTCCAGAACACCCCCTTGCACGAGCTCATCATGTGTAAACCAGCATTTGTTTAACGGTTTACCATTGAGGCTTGCCTTTTGGATATACCTGTTTGTCTTGGAGTTATCTTTCGCGTTTACCACGAACTGTTTTCCATTTGGAAGGTTGATACTTATCTTCTCAAACGTGGGGCTTCCGATAGTATAGATTGGGGTACCGGCCGTCACTTGGAAAAAGCCCATCATTGAAAAAACCACAAAGGAAGACATTCCCCCACCGTCTTCATCACCAGGTATACCAAACAGGTCGTCCGTGAACCACGTATCCAGCAACATCCGGATCCGCTTTTGTGTTTTCCACGGCGACCCCATGTAATTATACAAGTAAGGGATGTGTAGGCTGGGTTCGTTACCCATCGCGAATTGTCCTACCAGTCCCGACGCGTCAGGCTGAATATGCCAAAATTTAAATTTGGAAGTTCCCAGGTCTTGTCTAAACAGTTGATCAAGCTTTGCTTCTGCCTGCTTCGTCCCCCCCATCAACTGGAATAATCCCTGAAAATCGTGTTTCGCGGCCCAGTTGAACGTGTACGCGTTGTTTTCGGTAAAATATTCCCTACCGGCTAAGCTGGGATCAAAAGGCTCTATCCACTCACCGTGCTTATCTTTTGGCCAGACAAATCCCTTCTCTACACGAAAAACATTTTGATAGTTTAGCGACCGCTTCAAAAACAGATCACGATCCTCTTTGTAACCGGCAAAATGTGCCATTTGCGCGATACACCAATCGCTGTAGCTGTTATCTATAGTAACAGAAACGCTTTGCCTCTTCTCCCAATCGGGATCCACCTCTTTCACCGTCTCCACTTCCCCAGGCGGCAATCCCGGCATATACCCGTGCTCGTTGTAGAAAGAGTCCAAGGAGGTAGCCGGCCCGTTATTCCACGGCAAGAGCGTAGCTTCAAGCGATCCCTTCTTGTTGCCCTCGTAAGCTGTTTCAAAATCAAAATCCCGAAGGCCCTTTGCCCACGCGTCTGCCATCCATATCGCGGCATTATTGCCTGTCATGGCTGGCCAGTCCCCGAATACCACCGCGAAAGAAGGCATCCAGCCGCTCTGCTCGTACATGGTTACATAGGAACGAATCCTCTCTTGAGCCATCTCTGGATTCAATATCATAGATAGCGGTTCTAAGGCAATATAGTTATCCCACAGCCAGTTGTCAACATAAAACGGTTTATCAGAAGCGTGTACTTGATGATCGTACGCGCTATAATACCGCCCGTACTCGTTTATATCAACCATTCGTTCATAGCAGCGATAGAGCGCGGTATAGAAAACCCTTTTACGCGCATCCGATGCCCCTTCAACATTAATTTGCGACATAACTTCGTCCCATAGATCGTACGCGTTCTGTTTAACCAAATTAAAGTTCCAAGTCGGGATCTCGTTATATAGGTTCTGCTTCGCTTGTTCCACGCTGATATACGAGATGCCGTATTTAAAACGTACTGTTTTTGATCCATCTTTCAGTGCCAGTAACAGCTGTTTCTTATCATTCCCCCTGTATTCCACTCCCGTGATATCCGCGTCCACCTCACCATACAGGTAAGCCTTCATCCCTTGAAAATGATCTACACCTGTAATGGTACGGCCATTTACCTCCACTTCCCCTTCCTGGTTGAGGATACCCAACCGAAAATAATTGTCCTCGTTACCAGTAAAAGTCACTTGAAACATGGCACTCCGCGCGGCCGGTGTAAATTCTACCAAGTCGTATTTCAATTCCGAGGTAGCCTGGTAATAATAGGGAGTGGTCTCCTCCGTCTCTACTGTGAATCGGTCGTTCCAACGATCTACTTCCCCGCTAACGGGTAAAAATTGGAACACGTACGATACACGATGCGACGTCATGTTCAGCGGAAAATAATGAATCTGGTCGTCCAATTGATCCTGTTTCATCGGGAACGACCGTAACATACTGTTGGGTAGATGCACCGTAGGGCGCGTTGGCTGTAGTATAAGCCCCACCCCACCGATCGTGGGATCAACGTATGAAAGGTTAGATTGAGCGTGACCAATTGTCGAAACAAATAGCAATGCCACTAAAAGCAAATTCTTAAGCATAATCGTTGTATTAAATATTTATTGTTTATAATTGTCTGTTTTTAATCAAGTAAACCGCGTGGCTACCAGCAATGAACAGGAGAATTCCGCGGAAAAGGTCGCTTCTAGGTATAGGTCGCATCTCAGTAAAGAGAAATGTTATTTTCAAGTTTATCGAGCGAATCACTTCCAGTGTGCACTTTTACCTCTACATCAAACCGCTTCTTTTCAAAGGGCTGCAAGTAGGTAAGTATATCTTTATTACGCGCATCGTGGCGTCCCCCCACGTAGCAGTTAGTCGGTTCCATTCCCATCACGTACTCTCCCTCACCCATCTGCTTCCACTGGGCAAAAAGAGGAAACTCTTTCTTGTTGAAATGCAACGAAACCCCTACTTCTAGTTCCGGGTTTATCAAGGCTACCGCGGTTGCTTGGTCGGAATCTTCCCGCAGGGTGTGATAGAATACCTGTTCCTCGTAATTCTTCGTGGGCGGTTGCATGCGCGCGTAATCGTCCATGCCTTTTTCTGCCACTTTATCCCTAGGGATGACCCGTTCGGTAGGAGAGACAAATCGAGAAGAGGGAGATAGCAAGGGGTACCCTACGTTAAAATGTAAAAGAAGCATCAACACCTCCGGCTTAAAGCCTTGGTTTTCGACCATGTTACTAATATAAATGCTATTTTCCCCGTACCTACAGGTCACCTTCCGCTCCAACAACAAGTTTTCACCGAAAAAAGAGCTCTCTTATTTTTCCACTCACTGTTAATTCAGGAACGTTGTCTACCCAATGAACCGATGCATTTATCTCTTCAGCTGGCAGGGTCGATACCCTTCCGTGCAATCCAAACAGCTCACCCTCTTCCTCGCAAGCATTACCCACGTTCCTTAACCCACAAGTTGTAAGAAAACCAGCATAAAAAGCACGCGTGAAATTCATGCCACTTTCGCTGAAAGCAGGTGCGGAAACAGCGGCTTTACTGAGGTAACTAAGATTAATACCATTACATGACAAACTACTGATATCAAGACACCTATCTCCCAAAAGAGTAAACTCGAGGCCGCTTCCATTTTTTATGTCAAAAGCCCTAACTCCTTTTGCCCTCCCCGAAGCCAACTCGTACTCCTTGATACCCAATATCTGGCTCAAATCGCCAGTGTATCTGTAAAACTCTTCTTTACTTTTCACGATCCTTATTTGCTAAACCGGTTAACCGATCTTGTATAATTATATTGAAAAATCACATTCACAATATTACTAGATAAAAAATCTAAAAACAAATCCGTCGGATAATTTTACTATTCTTTAACCAATATTTCTTTACACTTCATAATCCAGCATCCCCCCATGTCAGGCATGGATCCGGACCCATCCGGAGCTTCAGCACCCCTCCTTGTTCCAGTTCCTGATGCATGAAGAAGGGCCCATCTAAAACCTCTCCGTTGAGTTCGGCCGACTGAATATATTTGTTTTCCGTACTATTATCGATTGCCTCAATCACGAACGTTTTTCCCTCGTTTAGTCGAATAGTCACTTTGTTAAACAACGGCCTTCCCAGTGAATACTCTGGAATACCTGGGCAATAGGGGAAAAAGCCCATGCTATTCAGCACGTACCAGGCCGACATCTGTCCACAATCTTCATTTCCTGAAATGCCGTCCGGTTCTGCCAAGTACAAGGTTTGCAATACCCGATCGGTCAATTCCTGCGCTTTCCAGGGTTCACCCATTACGTTATAAATATGTATGGTTTGATGGCTGGGTTCATTTCCGTGCGCGTACTGTCCAATCATTCCCGATATATCGGGGGAAGCATGCTCTCCCTCTACTTCCGAGCTTACAGAAAACAGCGAGTCCAGCTTAGCGATAAATTTTTCTTTGCCTCCCATTAGCGAAGCCAAACCTTCAATATCGTGCGGTACAAACCAGGTCCATTGCCACGCATTGCCTTCACAGTAGTCACTCTTGAAATGGTTTGACGCGCTCGGGCTAAAGGGCGACACCCACGTTCCATCGGAAAGCTTACCTCTCATGAAACCCGTGCTGTTGTCGTAATAATGGACGTAATTCTTACCCAGCGCACTAAACCTGAGGTAATCAGCCTCCTCTCCCATCTCCTTCGCGAACCGTGATATAAGCCAATCATTATAGGCGTACTCCAAGCCCTTGGCTACCGACATATTATCCTTATCCGAAGGAATATAACCTATCGAGTCCTTATACCGTTTACCCACTGGCGACAATACAGCCGGCGCAATTCCCGTGCTATCATAGGCCGACGAACGCTTACAGGCTTCATACGCTTTTGCGAGGTCAAAATCACGATGTCCTTTTACCAAGGCGTCAACGATTACCGACACGGCATGATAACCGATCATCGTGCCCGTGTAATTCGAAGCGAGTTCCCACATGGGAAGCATTCCACCCTCGTCGTATTTTTCCAACAGCGATCGAATCATGGCCTCATTCCTTTCGGGAGCGATCACCGTAAATAGCGGGTGCAATGAACGGAACGTATCCCACAGCGAAAATATGGTATAATTCGTGTAGCTGTCCGACCAGGCAATCTCTTGTTTCATCGTCCGGTATCTTCCGTCTACATCGGAACTCACGTTAGGAGCGATCAACGAGTGATACAAGGCAGTATAAAAAATAGTTTTTGCTGTTTCGTCGGCAGAGGCAACATCAATTGTAGAAAGTTCCTTTTGCCAAATATCCCTGGCCGCTTCGCGCAGCGAGTCAAAGTCGCCCTTCCCTGCCTCTGCTTCCAGGTTCTTCCGTGCGCCCTCGTAATCGACAAACGAAATGCCCACTTTCGCTACCACCTGCTCACCCTCCTCGGTATTATAGAAGTCAAGAAACGCCCTTAATTGGGTTGAAGCCGCCTCGTTCACCCCCGTTCTCGCCTCACCATCCACCTCCAGTAAAGCTGTAAACGGCTTGGAAAACTCGGCATGAAAAAAGACCTTTCGATTGGGAGCCCACCCCTCGACATGCTTCATTCCTCGAATCTCGGTATCGCCGAGTACCTCTAGCTCTGCCGCGAGGCAATTCCGTTGGTAAACAGCAGAAACCAGGTCGATCATCAAACCAGCCTCCTGGCTTTCCGGATATGTATACCGATGAAGCCCTGTACGTGCAGTGGCCGTTAGCTCGGCGGTCACACCATAATCCTCCAGTACAACTTTATAATAACCTGGCGAAGCCTCTTCATTATCGTGAGAGAATCGTGAACCATAACGTGTGACTTGATCCTCCCCATTTTTCACGATCTTCAACGGCGTACCCGTGTAGGGGAGAAAAAGTATATCCCCATAATCACCAATTCCCGTGCCGCTGATATGCGTATGGCTGAATCCCAGCAGGCTACTGTCGTCGTAATGGTATCCCCCGCAGGCGTCCCACCCCATCAAACGGGTGTCGGGACTGAGTTGAACCAACCCATGAGGTAACGTGGCACCCGGGAATGTATGCCCATGCCCTCCCGTTCCAATGAACGGATCCACGTAATCAACCGCCAGCTTCTCCGGGGAACTACAGGCGAGCAGGATAAAAGAGATGACGATGAAAAGGCTATTTTTTACTGACATATTATTTAAATTTAAACAATTAGTGATTCTATTTTCGCGTCAATTTTAACGAGTACAACTACTCCATTTGCAAGAGAGGATGAAATGCTCTAATTTTAATTATTGAAATAAAAAGGTTGTTTCTCCATTATAGTAGTCACGGTTAGGGAGATGCTTTTTAACCGCATTCCCATCCCTCGCATCCCTCGCATCCCCCGCATTTCCGGCATACAACAGCACGTAGGCAGAGTCGTACTGGGGTTTGCCAACCACCCGTACCAATATTGTAAAGAGATCCCACTCCATCTCGGGTATCTCCATCTTCACCACTGGGCCCTGCTGGTTCTGAAACGCTTCGATGGGCGGGCAGTCCCAACGTGCCATCAAGACCTCTTGAGCGTCGTATTTCATCACAACCTCCACAGCGGCACCATCCACTTCTTGGTACGAATCGTTCAACATAAACAGATCGCAGGTGAACACCTCTCCCGCGCACCAATCGAATTTAGGCATCCGCGCGCTTGCTAATACCGGACGGCAAGCGTTAGACACGTGGTAAAAAGCCGGTTTTATCTCGTTGGGCCAATTAATTAAGCTATTGTTCGCGGCCGTGGGCCAAGGCTCCTGGTAACACCAGTTCAGGGCCATGCTGCAATAAGGCTGTTGACGCCGTGCCTCCTCGTAGATAAATTTCAACCCTTCGCTCTGCAGCAACTGGCTGTAGGCGACCAGCTCTTCCAGCGTTTCTATCTTACCGAAATACTTTTCTAACGTCGGCATCTCCAGCCAGCTATCCTGCTGCCATGCCCCAAACGCGTGGTGACTTTCCCACGCCGTACCCCGTCGGGGTGGAAAAAGCTCCTCTTCAGGAATAAAATGCTTCAGCACCTCTAGGTTGGCAACACCCGGTACAGCGAACTCGGTATAAGCCGTGTTCTTAGCACGCGCCATCCATTGAAAAACATCCTCTTTGCTCTGCTTGTCGTAAAAAAGATAATGCCCATGTCCTATACCGTAGATCGGTGAGGTGTAGATAAAGGGCGTGGAAGGATCCAGCTGGTAACAAATGCTATTTAACAAGCGCAACGCCAATGACTGGTCGGTCATCCCACTCCAACTATTAAAGAGCTCGTTTCCACCGGACCAAATCGCCAAGCAAGGGTGTTTTTTCACTCGTTTAACAATAGAGCGTGCCTCCTTCTCCAGTACCTCCAAGTAACTCTCGTGGTCGGTATAATTATTGCATGCTAGTGGAAACTCTTGCCATACCATGATGCCCAGTTCGTCGCACACGTCAAAGAAAGCCTCTTTGTTTGTTATCCCCCCACCCCACACGCGCAACATATTAAAGTGGGCAGCTTTCGCTAGGGCCACCTGCTCCCGGTATCGCTCGGCTGTGATCAACCCTACAAAAACTTCAGGGTGCACCCAGTTAGCCCCCTTGGCAAAAATCCGGCGGTTATTTATCTCTACGCTTGCCGGAGCCACCGCACGGGTCTTCGGGAATGGAGTTTCTGCCCACCCTCCCTCGTTCATGATCAAACGCACTTTTCGAAATCCTACCTTACTGCTATCCTGTGCAATAACTCGATTATCTTCATCCATAAGATAGGTTTCGCTCGTGTACAAATGAGGGTGTCCATGCCCGTTGGGCCACCACAGCTTCACCTCCGTCAAGAGATGGTCTATGGAACGCGTCTCTTCGGATAGGGTCTGCATCTTCTCCACGACAACGCTCCCCGACGGATCCTTCAACACCCAGTTGACTCTCTTTCCATCCAGCTGCTCCCCTTCTATTTTCACGGTCAGCTGGGCAGTTGTTAACGATTCGTCTAATGTATACTGAACGGTAACATCCGTTAAATGAGACTCGTTTCGTATCTCCAGTCCCGTATCGTCCCAAATACCTCGCGTCACCAGCCGGGGATGCCAGTCCCAGCCATAACTAACTGCTGGCTTGGCACTTTCGCGAGCGTTCTGCCTATACGTCTCCTTTCCCTTCTCGTAGACCACACCTATCGTGGGTACTGGGAAAAGAACAATCTTTAGTTCATTATTACTCTTCAAGTGATCTGTTATGTCGAGGTTCACGTGAGTGAACATCCCCTCCTGTTGCCACAACTCCACATCGTTCAAGTAAATCACAAACTGATAGTCAATACCCTTGGAGCAGAAAAAAACCCGTTCCCCCTCCCCTAAACGAGGCATTTCAAACGCGGCTTTATAGGTGAAATAATAGGTCTCCATCCAGTCGAACTGAAGAAAATTATCACCGTACCACCAGGGTTGCTCGTAGCCCTCCCCCTCCATTATATCCAGCTGAACCGCTCCAGGTACTCTGGCCGAATACCATTCGGCCGGTTGCTCCGTTTCATGCTCGTGGTACCCTATCTGCCAATCCAGGATAGGTGCGCGGGCAGACTCTTCAGATGGCGAGTTCCAGATCGCTTTAATGGTCTCCTCTAAATTCATCCCATGAGGAAAGTCGGCCGTGCGCGTGTTGGCATGGCATTTCCTGACGGGCTCGTTTTCAATCACCACAATCCGGCACACCGGCATTTGAAGAAATCCGTTGGCATCATTTTCTCTCAACCATCCGTACGCGTACTGCAACCACTCTTTCTGGTAGGCTTCATCTTGAAGATAGAACCACGTGATCTCGTCGTACCCCCAGACATAATGCGAATCAATGGTAGCTTGTCCCGGCGTATCGCTTATTCCAAAATTATCAAACTCCACTAAATAGGGCAGCGCGTCGGCGTACCACCCCGAAGGAGTAATCCCTCCCTCGCTGCGACAGTAGAACGCGTCGATATACCCTTTTTCTAAAACAGATCGATAGGGATCCTCTACCACCTCTTTGATCCTTAATGGGAACGAATTAAAATCCAAAAGGCTCTTTCCGTCCACCACCATCCCTCCCGAAGGAGTATGCGCGTCGAGCAAGACCCAGTTTCTACGCGCGTTCTTTTGCGCGAACTGGCGTATTTTATCGAGGGTTTCCGACCACTTTTCGTAGCCGTCATCCTCCATTCCAATCAGCGCGATCTGGCCTAAATGAAGTGCCTCACACCCAATATTGATGTACGTGCCGGCCAAGAACATGAACCACAGACGTGCCTCCACCCGGGTTATATCGGGAACGCTTGTTTTTTCTCCCCAAAAACTCACGTACTTACCTCCCAGGTTGAGCATATCCTCGTACCGGAAGTTACGCTCCTCTACCGGCAGCCCAAATTCCTCAAAGACCCATGAGGGTATCTTTATATGATTCACGTCAGTACTAACTGCTTCAAATAGGGCTGCCTGAAAAACGACCTCGGGATCATTTTCGTGAACACGTGCCGCGATGGCTTCGGCGTTACCCAGGAACTCCGGGTTATTAAACGCCTTTTCGCCCCCCCACCGGTAGATGGAGCGACCAATGAACTTTGCCCCTATATTTTGTATCAATTCTATATCCCGCTCTTTATCGGGATAGGTCGCGTCGTTGCAAAAAGGGTCTACTGTTAAAAATTCAGCCATGGTAACGGCCCTGCCAAGATAGTTCTCAAGGTTATCCCTCGTAATCCCTGTCTCGTCAAACGAGTAGCCCGATTCTTGGGTTTCGATGCAACTACAACAAACCGCTATTATTACGCACCAGAGGATGGATTTTTTTATTCTCATACCTGTTTATTTTTCAACCTGCTCTACACATTAGCTAAACCGGTTAACTATATCTATATAACATTAACTGATATTGTTATGCACAATATTAAACAAAAAAAGCCTAAAGGCAATGGTCCACGGGAGTCTTTTTTTATTATTTTAACAAACAGGAGGAGCTTACGTGCCCCTCCTGTTCAAAAAAGGTATAACATTGATTACAGATCATCGCCCCAAAGTGTAATTTCACCAATGTTTACACAATTGGATCCTTGCCAGTTCTGATTTTTAATCACCAGTCGTATATATCGTACACGGCTAATGCTTTCACCGTCCCAAGTAATAAACTCGAATATGTAACTGCCTTTGGCAATTTGTTGTAACTCGTACTCCAGTTAGCCACTGGAGTAAGGCCAGAACATTTCCATTTCATCCTCGCTAATAGAATTGTGAATTCAATAGAGAAATCATTATCTTTGCTCGTGAATTTTCCATTAAAACGTGTATGGCGCTTAAGCAACAACAGGAATTAAAACAGACGCAACGGCTTTCTCCCCTGCAGATGCAGGTGATCAAGCTGGTAGAACTGAACTCTGTGGAAGTTGAAGATCGCATCAAGCAGGAGCTGGAAGATAACCCGGCACTCGAGACGGCCGACAATGAACCACAGGGCGATACGAGCAACGACGAACGTTCCGAAGAAGGGATAATCTCGGAGGAGGAGATGGTCATGGGAGACTATTTCTCGGAGGACGATGTGCCCGATTACCGGCTCAGCGGGCCCAGGCAAAAGAGCGAACCCAGCTTTATCGAGATCGGGTATTTCGATAATATGTCGCTCAACGATTCCTTGACAGAACAGATCGGGCTACTTAACCTTGACGAGAGAAAACAGATCATCGCCGAGTATATCATCGGTAACCTCGATAAGAACGGCTACCTTGAACGCGAACTACAAGCAATATCAGACGACCTGTTGTTTCAACAACATATAGAGGTAACACCGCTACAACTGGAGGATGTATTGTATGAAATCCAAGACTTGGATCCCGCGGGCGTAGGAGCACGCGACCTGCAGGAATGCCTCTTATTACAACTTCGACGACACGAAAGCACCCCTACGGTTGACCACGCGAAAAAAATATTAACTGACTACTTCGATGAATTTTCACGGAAACATTACGACAAGATTATCCGCCAGTTGAACATCACCCAAGACGACCTACGCGATGCCATAGAGATTATCATCTCACTGAACCCCAAGCCGGGAAGCACGCTGGGAGATAATCTACAGACCGCGATGAATAACATCACGCCCGACTTCCTCGTGGACTCCTATAATGGAGAGGTCTCCATTCAACTCAACAACAGCAATGTTCCCACCCTCAAGGTGAACCGAAACTTCTCCGAGATGCTTAAAGGGTATAGCGACAATAAAGAAAGCATGTCGTCCGACGATAAACAGGCCATGCTCTTTATGAAGCAAAAAGTAGATTCAGCCAAATGGTTCATTGACGCGGTAAAACAGCGACAAAATACACTGCAACGTACCATGGAGGCTATCGTGAGTATCCAATACGACTTCTTCCTCAACGAGGATGAAACCATGCTCAAGCCGATGATCCTTAAAGATGTTGCTCAAAAAACAGGACTCGATATATCCACCATATCAAGGGTCAGCAACAGCAAGTACGTGCAGACCAACGGGGGAGTCTACCCGCTGAAGTTTTTCTTCTCCGAAGCCATGCAGACAAGTGATGGCGAAGACATCTCATCCAGAGAGGTAAAACTGATCCTTAAGGAGAGCATCGAGAGCGAAGATTCAACCAAACCCCTCACGGACGAGCAGCTCACCAAAATCCTCAATGAAAAAGGATACGTCATCGCGCGACGCACCGTGGCCAAATACCGCGAACAATTGAACATTCCTGTGGCTCGTTTGAGAAAAAAAATATAACTTTGCCCCTTCACTGAAGGAAATTTAGCAGGATGAAGTCGATAGCTCACGTGATCTCCACCGTTTTTCAACCCCTATTGATGCCCACCTACGGGGTGGTGCTTCTATTCGTGTATACCTACTTTGGCGTGATATACACGCAACAGTTCTGGTTGATCATCTCCCCTATCGTGCTTTTCTCTTTCGTGATTCCCGCGATCCTTATTTTCATGCTATTCCGCATGGGAGTCATCTCCGACCTATCGCTTACCAAGCGCCGGGAACGCTTATTCCCCTACCTCATCACGTTGCTGTCCTACACCGCCATGATGCTCTTCTACTACAGGATGAACATGCCCAAATGGTTTCTCCTGATGATCGCTGCCTCCATCGCTATCATGATCATCGCCATCCTGATTACACTGCGATGGAAGATCAGCGCGCATATGTTCGGTATAGGAGGATTGATAGGCGGTGCCATGTCGGTCAGCTATTTCGTGGAACGATCCAACCCTTACTATATGTTCATGGGACTCTTTATCTTGGCCGGACTCATCGGCACCTCACGGCTTATCCTCAAACGGCATACGCTGGGACAAGTAATTGCCGGCTTCTTACTCGGGCTCTTGGTATCGTTCCTCTTCGTGTGGATAGGTGCCCGGACATAATCGATGGGTTCATTGTAAGGGTTCATTGTAAGGGTTCATTGTAAGGGTTCATTGAACGGG
>CAYFMZ010000050.1:0-15527 GCA_964344275.1 uncultured Proteiniphilum sp. | reverse complement strand
ACCTGTAACCTTCTGATCCGTAGTCAGATGCTCTATTCAGTTAAGCTACGGAGCCTTAATTTGAGGTTGCAAAGATACACCATTTTTATCAATCTGCAAACACCAATTGGGATTTTCTACATCTTAATTTTGCCTTGGACTAAATTGTTGCTGAAGCCAAGGGCCTGTTTGTCCTAAGAGGTGGAGAGATGGTTTGGCCTATAAATCTTCAACGGGTCATAAAACATTGTCAGCCGAGGATTTAGTTATAATTGTACGGGATGCTAAATTTGAGTCTGCCCGTTGAGAAATTCACTTTAAATTCTTTGTTAATAATCTGAATTATTGTAACTTTGCAGTCCGATTATTAGTTTTTATCAATTAAGAGTTTGATTTTAAGCTTTTTATTTGCCTATTCTGTCCCTTAGCAAGACAAAAAGAGGAAGCAAGGAAAATCGACTTCACATTCATTTATTTATTAAAAACAGATTAGACTAGAATGGATACGTTGAGTTATAAAACCATTTCTGTGAATAAAGAAACAGCCCAGAAAGAGTGGGTTGTGATTGATGCCACGGGCCAGCCGCTGGGACGCTTTTGTTCCAAGGTTGCTAAATTGCTGAGAGGGAAATACAAAGCAAGCTTTACACCCCACGTGGATTGCGGTGACAACGTGATCATCCTGAATGCAGATAAAGTGCAGCTTTCAGGCAATAAGTGGACCGAACGTGTTTATTTGCGCTATTCAGGTTACCCGGGAGGACAAAAAGAGTCCACCCCTGCCGAGCTGATGGCCAAAGGACCCGACAAGCTTTTTAGAAAAGTGGTAAAAGGGATGCTACCCAAGAATAAATTAGGTGCCGCGATATTAAACAATATGTTTGTCTATGCAGGCGACACTCATCCGCATCAAGCACAGAAACCCAAAACAATAGATATTAATACACTTAAGTAATATGGAAGCAGTTAATGCAATAGGAAGACGCAAAGCAGCCGTTGCCCGGGTTTTCGTGACGGAAGGGACAGGCAAGATCATGATCAATAAACGTGAGATAGAGAATTACTTCCCTTCGCCGATCCTTCAATTTATCGTAAAACAGCCGCTGAACAAATTAGAGGTGCTGGATAAATATGATATCCGCATCAACTTGCAAGGTGGTGGATACAAGGGACAGGCTGAGGCAGCCCGGTTGGGTATCACTCGTGCGTTGATTAAAATAAACCCTGATGATAAACCCGCTTTAAGGGCAGAGGGCTTTGTGACCCGTGACCCACGCGTGGTAGAGCGAAAAAAGCCGGGACAACCCGGGGCAAGGAAGAAATTCCAGTTCTCGAAACGTTAATCTAACGTGTTGTATCCGCTTCTTTGAAAAAGCCACTTCGTCGGCTAACACGTTTAGTATCTAAATCGCGAGGACATTATCAATATACTAACGGGTAGTTTACCTTGCGGTTCGACTAGAAAAAGAATGTAAACGAATTATTTAATAAACAAACATGGCAAAATTAGAATTTGACCAACTTCTAGAGGCTGGAGCTCACTTCGGCCACTTAAAAAGAAAATGGAATCCCGCGATGGCTCCCTATATTTTCATGGAGCGTAACGGGATCCATATCATTGACCTCTATAAGACAATTGCAAAAGCAGAAGAGGCTGCTGCCGCGATGAAGCAAATTGCCAAATCGGGAAAAAAGATCCTTTTCGTGGCAACCAAGAAGCAGGCCAAGCCTGTGGTAGAAGAAAAAGCGCAAAGCGTGAATATGCCTTACGTGATCGAGCGTTGGCCCGGTGGTATGCTTACTAACTTCCCCACTATACGTAAAGCGGTGAAGAAGATGAGCAACATCGACAGAATGATTAAAGATGGTACGTTCGACACGCTATCGAAACGCGAAAAACTACAAGTTACTCGTCAACGTGCTAAACTGGAGAGAACGTTGGGTTCTATCCAAGATTTAACCCGTCTACCGGCGGCTCTTTTCGTGGTGGACGTGATGAAGGAGCAGATTGCTGTCAAGGAAGCCGAGCGACTGGGTGTTCCGGTGTTCGCGATTGTGGATACCAACTCCGACCCGTCGAACATCGACTTTGTGATTCCCGCGAATGATGACGCGGCCAAGGCGGTGGAGATGATCGTTGGGTTCGTTACCGATGCCATTAAAGAGGGATTGGATGAACGCAAGGTAGAAAAAGCCGATGCCGCGGCGGCAGAAGAGCAGGATGATGCACCACAACGCAGAGAGCGCAAATCGAAGGCTGCAAAAAAAGAGAGGGTAAAGAAAGAAGATACCGAAGCAATGAAAGCAGCCGTGGTAAGCAAGTTCACGAAAGACGAAGACGTGGACGAATAAATAAACAATAAAACAAGGAAAATAAAATATGGCAGTTACAATGGCAGATATCCAGCATCTCCGTAAGATGACAGGAGCGGGTATGATGGATTGCAAAAACGCGCTGAGCGAAGCGAATGGAGATTTCGACAAAGCGGTAGAGATTATTCGTAAGAAGGGGCAGGCAGTAGCCGCGAAACGTGAAGACCGGGAAGCGTCGGAAGGATGCGTCTTGGCAACGACAGACGGTGATTTTGCAGCGGTCGTGGCCTTGCAGTGTGAAACCGACTTCGTGGCTAAAAACGAAGATTATATTGCTCTCACGCGGCAGTTCCTCGATGCAGCTATTGCAAACAAACCCGAGACGTTGGATCAGTTGCTCGCGATTGAACTTCCTAATGGTAGTATTGCCCAGCTGATCACCGACAAGATGGCGGCGACCGGGGAGAAGATGGAGTTAGGGTACTACGAATATGTTAGCGCTCCCTACGTTGCTTCCTATATCCATATGGGGAATAAGTTGGCTACCATCGTTGGCTTCAACAAGGTGGTGGACGAACAAGTAGCGAAAGACGTGGCCATGCAGGTAGCTGCAATGAACCCGATCGCGGTCACCGCCGACGGTATTCCAGCCGACGTGAAGGAGAAAGAGTTGACAATCGCTCGGGAGAAGGCGCGTGAAGCCGGTAAGCCCGAGAACCTGTTAGATAGGATTGCGGAAGGTGCTTTGCAGAAGTTCTACAAGGAGTCGACCTTGCTTCAGCAGGAGTATGTGAAGGACCCTAAAAAGACCATTGAGCAGTTTCTCAAAGAACAAGATAAAGAGCTTTCTGTTACATCGTTCAAACGTGTGTCGTTGAGCGTTTAATCGTCAGCTTTTAATAAAATACTTGGTTGAGTGCGCCTCGGGATTATCCCGGGGCGTTTTTCGTATTGATGCCATCGTTTTTCGTGTCGAAGGTCCACGTAAGGACGTATTCATCGTGCACCTCGTACTGTATCACGAAGGTGCAGGATTGATCCCTTCGGGTTTCGGAGGCTGTCATCGTACCTTTATCTACAGGGTTAAAAGGATGTATATAAAGATGTTCCTTGAAATCCACCCCCTGTTGATTTATTAATTTGAACAGGCTCTCCTTGGCTGACCAATGCAGGAGCTGGTGAACTACCTTCTGCGCGGGATCGATATACTCTTTTTCCGATATAAACTTATTCGCTACTTTTTTCACTCGTTCCGAACGGCGTTCAATGTCAATCCCAACCGCGAGTGATTCGTGAAGCAAAATCGCGACATACTCTTTCGTGTGGGAGATGCTGATATGGTAGCTGCCGTCGGCAAGATAAGGCTGCCCATCGGGATGGTTAAGGATTGTTTTATCGTCTCCCAAGAGAACGAACAGCATCGCGCGAGTAGAAAGCCACTCGATAGAACGTTGATGTGAACGGATGCTATTCGTGTAAGCGATTGCTTCGGGCCGCAGGTGCATGGGGAAATAGTGGAGCAGCTCTTCACGTGATTCCTCCATTTTCCAAATGGCCAGCAGTCCACCCGTATCGGTATGTTCCTTCCTGATCAGCATAGGTTGACTCGGTTAATTTTGCTCCCCCTCGGTACTTTTTCTTTTTGGCAAAACGTACCGCACCTTAGTAATTCGCTTTTTGCTCACCTCCTCGGCCAAAAAGGTGTACTTTTTATAGGTGAAGCTCTCTTTTCGCTTTGGAAAATCACCTTTCAACTCCAGTAAAAGCCCGGCGAGCGTATCCACTTCATCCGTCATCTCCTCGAAATCCCTTTCGTCTACACCCACGATCTTGATAAAGTCCTCCAACGGTGTCTTCCCTTCGAATAGATACGATCCATCCGGTGCTATCGTGTAGAGAGGCCGCTCCTCGTCGTATTCATCACTGATATCCCCAACAATCTCTTCCAGGATATCCTCCATCGTGACCAGTCCCGCCGTTCCCCCGTACTCGTCCACCACGATAGCCATATGGTTCTTGTTGGCACGGAACTCCTCCAGTAGGTCGTCGATCCGTTTTGTCGTAGGCACGAAATAGGCTGGGCGTATAAGGGATTGCCAATTGAAGGTGATTGTCTTTCCAAGATGTGGCAGCAGGTCTTTCACGTAGAGGATTCCCCGTATGTTATCGGGATTCTCGTCGAAGATAGGAATGCGTGAGAACCCTGCCTCCACGATAAAATCGATCACCTCACCAAAAGGGGTGCGAGCATCGATAGCCACCATATCGCTCCTTGAGATAAAAATATCGTCCACCGTCTTATTCCTGAACCGTATAATCCCTTCCAACATCTCCTTTTCGTGTTCCCTTGTAATCTCGTTAGAGGTGATCTCCAGTGCTTTGGAGAGGTCGTCTACCGATATGTCGTGTTTCTTGTTAATGATGGATCTACTGAATGACGATGAACTTTTCACCAGTAGCATAGAGAGGGGACTTACCACCTTGTGGATGGCTTGGATCAGTCGGGAGTGCCTGCTTGCAAAACGTATAGGATTGTGGGAAGCATACGTTTTGGGTAGGAAGTCCACGAAAAATAGAATGATACAAATCGCGATAATAATCTCCAGAACCAATGTTTCGGCAGGTTGGCCCGCGAAATAGGGTAGGCGGTTTAAGATGTAGATGACAATTACGGTGATAGTGACATTGAGTAAACTATAGGTAATCACAATGGATGCCAACAGTTTTTCTGGCTTGTCGAGGAGGCGTAATAGTCGATTCCTTGTGGTGTCATTCACTGAATTGAGGCCGCTTTGATGTTTTTTTCCAATGGTGAAAAAAGCGACTTCCGATCCCGATACAAAAGCATTAACCACGATGAGCAGCAAAAGGAACAGGGTTAAAAAATAATCGGATGCCACGGGCACGAATGCCTGTAGGATAACGTGTGAAAACGATAAAGGGTCAGGATCCAATTGACAGTGATTTAGTGAAACAGCGAGAATGTTTTACCTCTCTCTTAACATTAAAATCAAAACGATAAAACATTCTCCTGCAAAAATACGATGTTTTATTTAAAACGGCAAATCATCCACCTCAGAACTTTCCTCTCCGCGATCGATAGATTCATCTGGTCCAGTGGTTGACTTCGGTGCACTCTCGAAATCATTGTCGTTTCCACTGGGTTTCCGGCTCAATAGCTCAAGATTGTCCGCCACCACTTCCGTGATGTATCGTTTTACACCGCTCTGGTCATCGTACGAACGCGAACGAATCTTCCCCTCGATATAAAGCAGTGTCCCTTTTTTTACAAATCGCTCTGCTATTTGCGCTAATCCTCTCCAACACACAATGTTGTGCCATTCGGTTCTTTCCGGTACTTGTGTTCCGCTGGATGTGGTGTACCCTCTCTCGCTGGTAGCTAATGAAAAACTGGCTTTTGCCACATCATTGTCAAAATACTTCATTTCCGGGTCTTTCCCCACGTTTCCTACTAAAATAACTTTGTTCACCGACATAATCTGAAAATTTTTGATTTGAAAACAATTTTGCTATTGAAGCAAAATTAAGCATTTTTTTGCAGTTCTCCATGCGAATCGTCCACCAATTCAAGATATTTACCTATTAATCTAGAAACCGGGTAATGCTCCAGTTGATCGTGTGGAATTCGAATGAAGTGTTCCGGCGCGGTGAACGGGTGTTCCTCAAGGAGTTTTACACGGTAGAAATACGCGTGGATTATCTGATGCGATAACACGTGCTTCAGTGAAGTGGATGGTTCTATAACTATCTGTGGCGTGTCGACAAAAAGATCTTGGAATCCTTTGTCTCCAGCCAACTGGCTGATATCTATAGGTCGAGGTGTTTCCACGAGGGGGAATTCATAGAGGTTTTTCCAAATATCCTGTTCAACTCGCCTCGTAATGTAAGTAAAACCATCATCTACAATGTAGAAATAGTTAAAGTATCGTTTCCTCGCTTTTGTCTTTTTTCTTGTCACAGGGAAATTAGCCACCTCGTTTCGCGCGTAAGCCATGCAGAAGTCTTGAAGAGGGCAATCGATGCATCCCGGTTGCAAGGGAGTGCAGACGAGGGCTCCGAAATCCATAATTGCTTGGTTGAAAGAGGCAGGGTCTTCAGGTGGTAGTAACGACTGTACGATCCCTGTGATAACTCTTTTTCCTTTTGCCGCGTGAATGGACTCCTCTATCGCGAATAGTCGGGCAAAGACTCGCAGCACGTTGCCGTCTACTGCCGCGTAAGGCTTGTTAAACGCGATGGACGATATGGCAGCCGCTGTGTATTCACCCACTCCCTTTAACGAGAGGATCTCGAGGTGTTGGGTGGGAAATTTCCCTTGGAAGCGGGTCATGATTTCCAGAGCGGCCGCGTGCATGTTTCGTGCCCGTGAATAGTAGCCAAGCCCTTGCCATATCTTTAAAACCTCCTCTTCACTGGCGGCCGCGAGCGTATGCACATCGGGGAACCGGCGTGTGAATCGCGTGTAATAGTCCCATCCTTGTGCTACTCGGGTCTGTTGTAGGATTATTTCCGAAACCCAAATAAGATAAGGATCGGCGATCCCTCTCCAGGGAAGATCACGTTTATTTTCTCTATACCAATCCAATAGGTGCCGGGTTATGGGCGACATTAATATTGATTTTTCCATAAACTTTTTCGGTTCTACCCCGCGAATCTACATTAAAAAGTTCAGCTTACTCGAAAATGTGTGAAAAACAGAAAAATTCATCCTATTTATTTCTCACGTTAAAAAAAAAGCTATATATTTGCAGTCCAAATTTTTACTAATCAATTCACGATATTATTATTAATATTTAAAATACAGATAAAATGACTAAAGCAGACATTGTAAACGAGATTGCAAAAAATACCGGAGTAGACAAAGCGTCGGTACTGGCAACGGTTGAATCATTCATGGAAGTGGTGAAAGATTCGTTGGCTAGCAATGAAAACGTGTACTTGAGAGGTTTCGGAAGCTTCATCGTTAAGAGGAGAGCCCAAAAAACAGCACGTAATATTTCAAAGAACACCACTATCATCATTCCCGAGCACAATATACCTGCTTTTAAGCCAGCAAAAACCTTTGTTGCCCAGGTAAAAGAGGCTAAGTTTTAATTTAAAAAAAAAGATAAAATGCCAAGCGGAAAAAAAAGAAAACGGCATAAGATGTCTGTTCACAAGCGTAAAAAAAGACTGAGAAAAAATAGGCATAAGAAGAAGAAATAGGCCCGTAGCATTTTTTACAGTTATATGTACAGGGACAAACTTAAGAAAACCTCACGGGCATTAAGTTTGTTCTTTGTGTATGAAGGGAAATGGTTCAAGCGTGAACATTTCTTCTGTTGTGACGACAGAAACCCGTGAAATATTATTTAAATCATTAAAAACGAACAATTGTGACAAGCGAACTTGTTGTAGATGTTCAACCCAAGGAAATTACTATCGCTGTGCTCGAAGACAAGAAACTAGTAGAGCTACAGCAAGAGAGTCAAGACGAAACTTTCTCGGTTGGAAACATCTACGTGGGCAAAGTGAAAAAACTGATGCCCGCCCTAAACGCAGCATTTGTGAATGTGGGGCACAAAAAGGACGCTTTTCTTCACTATTTGGATTTGGGGGTTGAATTCAACTCGATTCTGAACTTTCAGAAGCTTGTTGAAGACAAAAAAAAGATTCCGCAGCTTCAGAAAATGAAGTTGCAACCCGATATCGACAAAGAAGGTTCCATCTCCGATGTCCTTAAGGTTGGACAGGAGGTGTTGGTACAGATAGCCAAGGAGCCTATCTCTACTAAAGGGCCCAGGCTTACGGCTGAAATATCATTTGCCGGACGGTTCATGGTGTTGATACCTTTTATTAATCGTGTGTCGGTATCCCAGAAGATTAAATCGCGAGAGGAGCGCGCTCGGTTGCGTCAACTCGTTCAAAGCATCAAGCCTAAAAACTACGGTGTGATCATTCGAACGAACGCTGAAGGCAAACGAGTGGCAGACCTTGACGCGGAGCTAAAAGTACTGGTAAAACGATGGGAAGACAATATTGGCAAGATACAGAAGGCCAAAGCCCCGTCGCTCATTTACGAGGAGACCGGACGTACTGTAGCTCTGCTACGCGATATTTTTAGTCCCTCTTTCGAGCAGATTCACGTCAATGACAGGGACGTGTCGAAACAGATCGCTGAATATGTTAGTGTCATTGCACCCGACAGGAAAAATGTAGTCAGGGAGTACAAAGGCGCACTGCCTATTCTGGATAATTTCGGCGTCACCAAACAGGTGAAATCGCTTTTTGGCAAAACAGTGACCTTCAAGAACGGCGCGTACCTCATTATTGAACATACCGAGGCATTGCACGTGGTTGACGTGAATAGCGGGAATCGAAATAGATCGAAACTTGGCCAAGAGGAGAGCGCTTTTGAAGTGAACGTGGCTGCTGCAGAAGAGATTGCCCGTCAATTGCGATTAAGGGATATGGGAGGCATTATCGTGATCGACTTCATCGATATGAACAAGGGGGAGCACCGGAACATGCTGCTCTCGAAGATGCAGGAGTTGATGTCGAAAGATCGTGCCAAGCATAACATTCTTCCACTGAGTAAATTCGGGATAATGCAGATTACACGACAGCGTGTACGCCCGGAGATGGAAGTTGCCACAAGCGAAGTATGCCCCACTTGCTTTGGTAAAGGAAAAATAAAATCGTCGATCCTTTTCACGGACACGTTGGAAGGAAAGATCGATTATTTAGTGAAAAAACTAAAAGTGAAGAAATTCAGCCTGCACATTCATCCATATGTAGCAGCGTTTGTACAGCAAGGTCTTTTTTCGTTGAAGTACAGATGGAGAAAGAAATTCAATGCCGGCATCCGGATCATACCCGATCAGAAATTAGGATTCCTGCAGTATGTATTCTATGATAAAGATGGAAACGAAATCGACCTTAAAGAAGAAATTGAAATGAAATAGAAGTTGCTTTAGGCAATTTTCTAATATGTTAAAACCGGTGTTTCGAGAGGAATGCCGGTTTTTTTCATTTGCGCCGTGTATGAATTGGGATGATCCCTCGCGTATGGTTTATATTACACGGGGTCCACGTCGTAATAGAGGGTCACGTATCGGAATTCCCGCTTCGATCGCAACTCATTTTCTGCTTTTTTTAGAAAGAGGCGTACCTGCCGCGTAGGCATTTTATTCTCGAGTTTTAGTAGGATTTCCCATATATGGTATCGTTGAACGCGACTTACGACGGGCCGGTTAGGGCCGAGCACCCGTTCCTGTAACGATTGAATTAGTAGGCTGTGATACTCGGTCGCGGCTGCTTCCGCTTTTTTTTCATCGATATGCTTGAATGACACCCGAATCAACCGGTAAAAGGGGGGGTAATGGAAAAGTTTTCGCTCGTCCAGTTGAGAGCGATAGAACGCGTCGTAATCGTTATTCTTGATAAAGCTGTATATTGGCTGATGCGGGTCGTTGCTCTGGATGATAACACTCCCTCGTTTGTTTTTTCGCCCCGCGCGCCCTGCTGCTTGCAGCATGAGTTGAAATCCCCGCTCGTGCGAACGAAAGTCGGGGTAATTCAGGAGCGAGTCGGCAGAAATAATTCCCACGACCCGTACGTTATCGAAGTCCAATCCCTTCGAAAGCATCTGTGTCCCCACCAGAATATCTATCCTGTTCTCTTGAAAATCATTGATAATATTTTCGATCGACTCTTTTCCCCGGGTGGTGTCGGTGTCCATACGTGCGATGGTTGCCGTTGGAAAGAGGAGAGAAGCCTCCTCTTCTAATCGCTCTGTTCCAATACCTACTGGTTTCAGATCGTTGTTATGGCACGTGGGGCACTCGTTAAGGACGGTATACGTGGCGTTGCAGTAGTGGCAAACGAGTCTGTTCCTCTGTTTGTGATAAGTAAGTGTCACGTCGCACCGTTTGCACTTGGGAATCCATCCACACTGCTTGCATTCCACCATGGATGCAAACCCGCGGCGATTACGAAAGAGAATCACCTGCTCGCCCTCCGCCAATGCCTCCTCCATTTGCCGGATCAGTTCGGGGGAGAGCAGCGTTTTCATCCTCTTCCGCCGGCGTAAGTCGCGCGTGTCTTCCAGCCGCACCTCCGGCATCATGAGCGCGCTGTACCGCTCGTTGAGTGTTACCAGTCCATACTTTCCCTTTCGGGCGTTGTGGTACGACTCGATGGAAGGCGTGGCCGAACCCAGGAGTGTCTTTGCACCCGCGATCTGTCCCAGCATGATGGCTGTATCCCGTGCATGGTAGCGTGGTGCCGGCTCATGTTGTTTGTAGCTCGTCTCATGCTCTTCGTCCACGATGGTCAGCCCCAATCGTTGGAAAGGCAGGAAGAGCGACGAGCGGGCCCCCAAGATAATATCATACGGCTCGTCCGAAAGCATTTTCTGCCATACCTCCACTCGTTCTCGGTCATTGATCTTGGAGTGATAGATGGCAATTTTGTTGCCAAATACCGATTTCAATCGCTCCGTTAACTGTGTGGTAAGCGCGATCTCCGGCACCATGTATAACACCTGCATACCCTCTGACAGTGCTGCTTCTATAAGGTGTATATAGATCTCTGTTTTTCCGCTGGAGGTAACCCCGTGCAGGAGACAGGTTGGCTTATCCTCGAAGATTTCTAATATAGTTCCATACGCCTTTTGTTGGAGCTCGTTTAGCGCGAAAGGTTCACGGGTGGGTTGTAGCTCGCTATCTTTCGGGAAGACTTCCAGTTCGAGCGACTGCACGACTCCTTTATCCAGGAGTCCCTTGAGAACCGATGGTGAATAGTCGCCCAGCCGTGCGACCTCTTTTTTGGGTATGAGGCTGCTGATTTGGTTCTCCTGTAAATATCTCTTTAGCTCTTCGAACAGGGCTTTTTGTTTTTTTGCCCTTCCCATAAGGTTGATTATCGACACGTTATCGATGGTGGCATTTAGCTGCAGGTACGTCTCGGTACGAGGGCCCATCTTCTGTTGAAGATCTTCCGGTTTCATGGAGGGGGGAAGTGCCGCCTTATAGACATCTCCCAAGGGGGATAGATAATAAAAAGAGATCCACTCCCACAGCTTTAGCTGTTGCTCGATCACTACCGGGCATGAATCGAGGGAAGAGTGAATCTCTTTAACTTCAAAATCTTTCGGTTTCTCGTGATGCAATTTTCTTACTATGCCGGTGTAGTGCTTTCTGCTTCCAAAAGGGACAACGACCCTATACCCCGGTCCGATTGCCTGTTGCATATGCTCCGGTACGGAGTAAGTGAACAGGTCCGAAAAAGGGAGTGGCAAGATTACATCAACAAACATAGTGAGCTATCCATCAACGGCCGGTATCAAAAATAAATTGCAGCCGTGATACTCCAGCTTTCTGTTTTTCCATTCAGTGGATCGGCCCAGTTTGGTGTATCTGCCGCGTAGTTATCTGTCAGCTGCACGCGATAATTCACGCCCACCTGTATCATGTTAAAGATCTCCAGTCCCGCGCCGATATTTGCTCCAGCTTGGAAAGATTTGGCTTTAATATTATCTCCAATCTCCTGAATCGTTTCCCCTTCCGAGATGAGATACCCCGCGTAAGGGCCGGCAGTTGCAAACAGATTCAAGGGCAGCGCACCCAATCCGAGTTTCACTTTCGCGTTAAGCGGTAAGTTCAGGTAACGGTTCGAAATATTCTGTTCTGGGCCAGATGCCTCCCCCGTGAGGTTAGCAACTGTCATTCGATTATCATTATAGAGCAACGAGGCTTCTATTCCAAAGTCCACCACAGCGAACGGAAAAAGTGCTTCGATGGAAGGACCGATACTGTAAGAAGTCATATTATCAACCTGCAACGCTTCGGTGTTGAAACTCGGATTGTTTAATCCAACTTCTGCTCTTACCCCGAATTTAACTTGTGAAAAAAGAGGGGCACTCGATAGGGCAAAGATCAACAGGATCATGCTACCCCGGATTAATTTTTCTGTCTTCATTTTCATCTGTTTAGGTAAAATATGGTTTAATTATACATGTTATTCAGTATATATCACGTTATATACTACCCATTAAACAAAATAAACCAGGAATTGGTTGTTAAATATTTGTAAGAGGGGGAAACTGCCCTAAAAGGTGAAAAAAGCGTTCCTCCCTGTTTCGAGAGAGTGAACGCTTTCAGTGATTATGTCAGAGAGACGTTTAGTCTTTGAACTTCGCTTTTAAAAACTCGCGGTTGAGGCGTGCAATGTTACTGATGGAGATGTTCTTGGGGCACTCCACCTCACACGCTCCGGTGTTGGTGCAGTTTCCGAATCCCAGTTCGTCCATCCTGGCCACCATCGATTTAGCCCTTCGCGTGGCCTCCACTTTCCCTTGTGGCAGGAGCGCGAGCTGGCTCACCTTCGCGGAAACGAATAGCATCGCCGAGCCGTTCTTGCAAGCCGCCACACAGGCACCACAACCTATACAGGCTGCCGCATCCATCGCCATCTCCGCGTCGTTGCGGGGGATCGGAATCGCGTTGGCATCCGGTACACCCCCCGTATTGACCGACACGTATCCACCGGCCTGAATAATCTTATCGAACGCGGTACGGTCCACCACCAAGTCTTTGATGATGGGGAACCCAGCCGAGCGCCACGGTTCTATGGTGATGGTGTCGCCCTCGTTAAAGCTACGCATATGCAACTGGCAGGTCGTGATCTCCTGGTCAGGCCCGTGCGGGTGCCCGTTGATATAGAGGCTACACATCCCGCAAATACCTTCGCGACAGTCGTGGTCAAACGCAACCGGCTCTTTTCCTTCGTTAATGAGCTTCTCGTTGAGGATATCCAGCATCTCGAGGAAAGAGCTTCCTTGCGATATCTTTTCCAACCCGTAGGTTTCAAAATGCCCCTTCTCCTTTGGACCGTTCTGACGCCAAACTTTTACTTTTATATTGATATCTTTATCCATGATTGTTGTTTTTAATTTGATCGATCAGTTAGGACTTGTAATCTCTTTGTTGGCGAACTATAAACTCGTAATTGAGCGGTTCTTTATACATTACAGGGGCTTCTTCTTCACCCTTGTATTCCCAGCAAGAGACATAGGAAAACTCGTCGTCGTGCCTCAGTGCTTCACCCTCTTCCGTTTGGTGTTCCACGCGGAAGTGGCCGCCGCACGACTCTTCCCTATCCAGCGCGTCATGTGCCATCAGCTCGCCAATTTCGATAAAATCGGCCAGGCGCAATGCTTTCTCAAGCTCTGGATTGAAGTCTTCCTTCTTTCCCGGGATACGCACGTTGGTCCAGAACTCCTTCTTTATCTCCTTCAACTTCTCGATGGATTCTCTCAATCCTTCCGCTTCGCGGGCCATACCCACCAGCTCCCACATCACGTGTCCCAACTTTTTATGTATAGAGTCCACTGACTGTTTCCCTTTAATATTCATCAGCCGGTCGATCCGGTCGTTGATCTCCTTCTCGGTTTTCTCGAATTCCGGTAAATCGGTGCTGAACCGCTTCACGCTGATCTGATCCGCGAGGTAATTTTGAATGGTGTAGGGCAGGATAAAATAACCATCTGCCAATCCCTGCATCAGTGCCGAAGCACCCAGTCGGTTTGCCCCGTGGTCCGAGAAGTTCGCCTCACCAATCGCGAACAGTCCCGGGATATTGGTCATCAACTCGTAGTCCACCCAGAGTCCCCCCATCGTGTAGTGGATGGCCGGGTAGATCATCATGGGCGTCTCGTACGGGTTGTCGTCCACGATCTTCTCGTACATCTGGAACAGGTTCCCGTAGCGAGCCTCCACCACGTCCTTGCCCAGTCTCTGGATAGCATCGGCGAAGTCCAAGTACACCGCCAGTCCGGTCGATCCCACACCATAGCCGGCGTCGCACCGCTCTTTCGCGGCACGCGATGCCACGTCGCGCGGCACCAAGTTCCCGAATGCCGGGTATCTACGCTCCAGGTAATAATCCCTGTCCTCTTCCCTAATTTGGGTAGGTTTTAATTTCCCCTCTTGAATGGCTTTCGCGTCCTCCTTTTTCTTTGGCACCCAGATACGTCCGTCGTTACGCAATGACTCCGACATCAGCGTGAGCTTCGATTGAAATTCCCCGTGCACCGGTATGCAGGTAGGGTGAATCTGCGTCATGGCCGGGTTTCCGAACCACGCCCCCTTCTTGTAGCACTGCCAAGCGGCCGATCCATTGGATGTCATCGCGTTGGTCGACAAGAAGAAGGTGTTTCCGTAACCGCCGGTGGCGATCACCACCGCGTGCGCCGCGAAGCGCTCCAGTTTACCGGTGACCAAGTTGCGAGCGATAATGCCCCGTGCGCGTCCATCCACCAGTACCAGATCTACCATCTCGTAGCGTGAGTAGAGCTTCACCTGTTTACGTTCGATAGCGCGGCTCAGTGCCGAGTAGGCCCCCAGCAGCAACTGTTGTCCTGTCTGCCCACGAGCGTAGAACGTACGTGAAACCTGCGCTCCACCAAACGAGCGGTTATCGAGCAACCCCCCGTACTCCCGTGCGAACGGCACCCCTTGCGCCACGCACTGGTCGATAATGCTGTTCGACACCTCCGCCAAGCGATAGACGTTCGCCTCGCGTGCCCGGTAGTCGCCCCCCTTAATCGTATCGTAAAAGAGGCGGTACACCGAGTCCCCGTCGTTCGGGTAGTTCTTTGCCGCGTTGATTCCCCCTTGCGCCGCGATGGAGTGCGCGCGACGGGGCGAATCCTGAATGCAAAAATTCAACACGTTAAAACCAAGCTCCCCCAGCGTTGCCGCGGCAGAAGCACCCGCTAGTCCGGTACCCACCACGATAACGTCTAGGCGGCGTTTGTTCGCCGGGTTCACCAGTTTCTGATTATTCTTGTAATTAGTCCACTTCTCGGCTAATGGGCCTTCGGGTATTTTCGAATCTATCTTGTTCATAATGTTTAATTTCTAAAGTTAAGCTAATAGGTTGGAATATCCGAAATGCACCATAATCGCCACTACGATGAATCCGAGGACAATAATGGTTGAAATAAAATACCCCAACACCTTCAGTCTCTTCATCCAAGTATCGTTGTTCCACCCCACCGTGTGGAGCGCGCTCCAGAAACCGTGGTTTAGGTGAAACCACAGGGCAATAAACGCCACCACGTACGCGATCACCACCCAGAGTTGCGAGAAGATCTCTTCCACCAACTGAGCACCGTCGTGCCGCACCCCTTCAATCATGAACAGCTCCTTGAACTGCATCTGGTACCACAT
>CAYFMZ010000049.1:2249-16369 GCA_964344275.1 uncultured Proteiniphilum sp. | reverse complement strand
GTGGTTACTTGGGCTTGTACTACAGTAGCGAGCAATAATGCCAGGGCTACTGTTAAAGATCTCAATCTTTTTACCATAAAATTAAAATTTTTCAATTAATCACTATATGTTGTTTAGTTAAGGCCATTCACTGGTTCTTTCGTAAGCTTGCTTGTACTCATCCGAGGCGCATCCTACATTTTACAAATGTAATGCAAATTAATGTAAATAATATTACAATTCGGTTACATTTTGATGGTTTTCACACGAACGATCGTGACTTTCCCCACCGACGATCGCACTTGACTGTGAAAAGGTTAAATCAAAATCACGCGAAATTTCGTTCTTTTCTAACAAAAAGAAAGCATTCCTTCTTTTAAACTCTTTTTCGCGTATAAAAAAAGCACGTGGCTTTCAAATTTTCATTTTCAGCCACGCGCTCTATCGCGAATTTAATTTATCTATCAGCGGCGATTACATCATGCCGCCCATTCCACCTCCGCCGCCCATGGGCATCTGAGGAGCTGGATTTTCTTCAACTTTATCTGTGATAACGCATTCGGTGGTTAGGAACATGCCTGCTATAGAAGCGGCGTTCTCAAGTGCTACACGAGCCACCTTAACTGGGTCAATCACACCTGTTTCGTGCAGGTTCTCGTAAACATCGGTACGAGCATTGTAGCCAAAATCGGCTTTTCCTTCACGTACTTTCTGCACAACTACAGCACCTTCTTTTCCGGCGTTCGCCACGATCTGGCGTAACGGCTCTTCCACGGCACGTTTCACGATTTCGATACCGGTGGTTTCGTCGTCACTCTCACCTTTCAGGTCTTCAAGGGCTTCAATCGCGCGGATATAGGCTACACCGCCACCTGGGACGGTTCCTTCTTCCACGGCTGCACGAGTAGCAGAAAGGGCGTCTTCTACGCGGTCCTTCTTCTCCTTCATCTCTACTTCAGAGGCTGCTCCCACGTAAAGAACGGCTACACCACCTGCCAATTTCGCCAAGCGTTCTTGCAGTTTCTCGCGGTCGTAGTCGGACGTGGTTTTTTCGATTTGCGCGCGGATTTGTCCGATGCGGCTCTCGATAGCGTCCTTCTCGCCTTCACCATTCACGATAATGGTTGTATCCTTGTCGATGGTTACCTTTTCAGCACTGCCCAACATATCCAGTTCGGCATTTTCTAAGGTGAGTCCTCTCTCCTCGGAGATAACCACCCCACCGGTCAATACTGCGATATCTTCCAGCATCTCTTTCCTGCGATCTCCAAAACCAGGCGCTTTAACAGCAGCGATCTTGAGCGATCCGCGTAGACGGTTTACAACCAGCGTGGTCAACGCTTCCGAGTCGATATCTTCCGCGATGATCAACAACGGCTTGCCAGTTTGGACCCCTTTCTCGAGGATGGGCAGCAGGTCCTTGATCGCGGAAATTTTCTTATCGTGGATCAGGATCAGCGGGTTCTCGAAATCTACCTCCATTGCTTCGGTATCGGTCACGAAGTAGGGAGAGATATATCCGCGGTCGAACTGCATACCTTCCACCACGTCCACGTAGGTTTCGGTACCTTTTGCCTCTTCCACGGTGATCACGCCTTCTTTGCTCACCTTTTGCATCGCTTCGGCGATCAGCTTACCGATGTTCTCGTCGCCATTCGCGGAGATCTTGGCCACGTTTTCGATCTTCTTCAGGTCGTTGCCCACTTCAGATGCTTGCGATTTCAGTCCCTCAACCACTTTGGCCACTGCCTTGTCGATTCCTCTCTTGAGGTCCATTGGATTAGCACCGGCAGTCACGTTTTTCAGCCCCACGCCAATGATCGATTGTGCCAACACGGTCGCGGTGGTGGTACCATCACCCGCGTCGTCGTTGGTTTTAGAAGCCACCTCTTTCACGAGTTGTGCTCCCATATTTTGGAAGGAATCCTCCAGTTCAATCTCTTTTGCCACGGTCACCCCGTCTTTTGTAATTTGGGGAGCACCGTATTTTTTATCGATAATTACGTTACGGCCCTTGGGTCCCAACGTTACTTTAACGGCATCTGCCAGTTCGTCCACGCCTTTCTTGAGCAGGTCGCGGGCTTCCATGTTAAATTTAATTTCTTTCGCCATTTTTATTTTCGATTATTTATTGGTTATTTTTTTGATGGAGCGTCCGATCAAGATACGCATATGGATAGCTATCCCGTCGTCGCGCTCGATAGTCGTTTTTGATTGTCTTTATGAAAGGATTGCTAAGATGTCAGACTGACGCATGATAAGGTGTTCCGCGCCTTCAATTTCAATTTCAGTACCCGCGTACTTTCCATAAAGTACTTTGTCACCCTCTTTCACGACCATCTCTTCGTCTTTGGTGCCTTTACCCACGGCGATAACCTCACCTTTCAATGGTTTTTCTTTTGCCGTGTCGGGGATAATAATTCCACTCACTGTTTTCTCTTCTGCAGCTGCCGGTCTCACCAGCACTCTGTCTGCTAACGGTTTAATGTTCATATTGACTAAAATTGTTGTTAATATAATATTAATTGATATCTAATTGATACAACCTTTACAGCGAATTCTGTGCCAAATTTCGCGTTCCTGTTTTTTGACGAGCAAAACAGGGTAAAAATAAAGGTAGATGGGCGCAAAAAAAATCAATCCCGCGGGGACTGACAAATTTTCTGCCATAATTGCAGTCTCCTTTTGCAGTCTCCTTTCTACGGCTTCAGTAATGTCCATCACTTCCGCCGGTAACATTTGGTTTCGTATTTCACGTTTCATGTTTTACGAAATTGCCGTATATTTCGTATATAAATAAAATGGCATCAGCTTACAGCACCAAGTAGTATAGAAGCAACCTCTGTTTACCCCGCTTGCGCAGAGGAAAAAACATCAAATAATTCGGATAATTTTCTTATATTTGTACCTATAAGCGATTAAGACAATGGATAATTTCGATGAATATTTGCGACAAGGCGAACCCGACAAAGCAGAGAAGGCAAAAGCTTGGAGAACGGCTATCGGCTTGCAACAGGTAGACGGTCTAAAACCGTCGGACTATCTCATTGAAACAGCCAGAGAACACATCGAGGGTAACATAACCATTGATGAAGTTAAAAAGCACATTGACAGCTACTATCAGCAACACCCAACCCAATCAGACGAGGACAGAACAGATGAAGCGGATAAAGTTTCGGCACGCGTCACTGAAATATTGAACGAGCAAACTTTTACTTTTTCACCGGCGGAATATTTGTCCATCCATCGCAGATTATTCACAGGTATTTACAAATTTGCAGGCAAAATCCGTGATTACAACATCACAAAAAAAGAATGGGTGTTGAATGGCGAAACGGTTCTCTACGCAAGTGCCGACAGTTTAAAAGAAACATTAGAATACGATTTTGAGCAAGAGAGAAAATTCAGCTACAAAGGATTAAGCAACCATGAAATCATTGAACACATCGCACGATTTATTTCCTACTTATGGCAAATCCACGTTTTTGGAGAAGGAAATACCCGGACGACAGCCGTCTTCTTAATCAAGTACCTGCGAAAATTGGGATTTAAGGAAGTAAACAACGACCTTTTTGCCGAAAACTCTTGGTATTTCCGTAACGCGCTAGTGCGAGCCAACTACGAAAATTTATCCAAAGGCATTCATAAAACAGAAAAGTTTTTGATACGTTTTCTTTCAAACTTATTGCTTAAAGAGAATCATCCACTCAAAAACAGAGAAATGCACATTGAGTTTGTTGAACCTACAGATGACCTTGCAAACAAGCAAAATGTCCCTATAAATGTCCCTATAAATGTCCCTATAAACAATACTGAAAAAACAGTGTTGGAAATAATAAGAAACAGGCCAAATTTAACGTATGATGAAATTGCATTAATGATAAATCGGGATAAAAAAACGGTGCAACGTGCGATAAATAGACTTAAAAAACTCGGCTTATTAGAACGCATCGGAAGCAACAAGACTGGACATTGGAAAATAATTGAAAAATAAGTAGATAGCCGAGTTTCCATATCGGAGAAATCGGTCGTTTTCGCTGTATCCGAATAACGGTTACGAAACGGGAGGAAACAGGTTATTTATACGACTGATTTTGTTTTTTGCCGTTTCATTCTTTCATAAAACGTATTGTTTTTTAATTTTGTCTCCAAATACAGGCGATATTCTTCAAAACTCATATCTTTCGTCTCCTCGTATGCTTTCGCTTGGATTTCATTCTTCATTTTTAAAGAATCAAAATCTTTTTCAACTGTCTTCATATTTAATCAATTCTTTGGGGGTCCTAATTTCTATCATCGAATAGCCATGTTTTAAATTCAACGTCGAAAAACCCTCCTACAACAGAAGTGTCAATATAAATTCGTTGTTTCACAGCTATTTATTTTTTATATTGATATCAAAAATACGAAGAATTCGAGATATTTCAAAATGCATTACTGGAAAAATGTTTAACTTTACACGCGGTCAATTACCCTATACATTTCAATATCCATTCAGGATTATGAACGGACTTCTCGGTTTCTACATGCTGCTTGCGCCGATAAAGAAGAAATGGTAAGCGACCAAAAATAACCCTCCAAAAATTTGGAAAATGCTATCTCCTCAGATAACTTTGTCAAGTGAGCAGAGAAAGAAAAATAACATGTCGAAAAAGAAAAGCAATAACCGGAAAATGTATTTGATTGCCTTGCTGATCGTGGTTGCAGGGCTTATCGCTTACTTCGCGTTGCGTCCGGAAAGCAGCACGACGGGTCACACCTCAACCGGGGTACTCGATATCCCTTTCACCAAAGGGGGTGAACTGCTATTTGTTGATGGAGCATCGGCCGACACCCTCGCGACAATCGATATCGAGGTGGCCGACGACAACCAGAAGCGGGCACGGGGGCTCATGTACCGGGAATCGATTCCCGAAAACGGGGGAATGCTTTTTATTCACGACCGGGAAGAGATACAGAGCTACTGGATGAAAAACACCTACATCTCGCTGGATATGCTTTTTATTGACCGCGATCGCGAGATCGTGACGATTCACCACAGTACTTCCCCGATGAGGGAGTGGAGTTACGCGTCCACCCGCCCGGTGCTATACGTGCTGGAAGTGAACGCGGGTTTCTGCACTCGCCATGGTATTACCGAAGGCGATAAGATAGAATTCTCGCTCACAGATTAACTACTCGCTCAACTCACCCATTCTTAATTCCTAATTCTTAATTATTAATTATTAATTCTTAATTATTAATCACTTATTGCCTTTCACGTGCTTCTCCAACCACTCGTCTTGCTCCCAAAGCAGGTGCAACACGTTTTCCCGGGCCACGTAACCATGACTCTCCATCGGTAAGATGACCAATCGCGCTGGAGCTCCAAAACTCTTTAGTGCTTGGAAGTAACGCTCGCTCTGCATGGTGTGCGTCCCCGAGTTATTGTCGTCCTCCCCGTGAATCAGCAGCAGGGGCGTTTTCATCTTGTCGGCATGCATAAAGGGCGACATGGAGTCGTACACTTCCGGAGCCTCCCAGTAATTCCTCTCCTCGGCCTGAAACCCGAACGGGGTGAGCGTGCGGTTATAAGCACCGCTCCGGGCAATGCCCGCGGCAAACAGGTCGGAGTGCGACAACAAGTTCGCCGTCATAAAGGCCCCGTAAGAGTGTCCGCCCACGGCCACCCGGTCGCGATCGATGTATCCCATCGCGTCGACGGCGTCGATGGCAGCTTTTGCATTCGCCACCAGTTGCTCCACGAACGTGTCGTTCGGCTGCTCATTGCCCTCGCCCACGATCGGGAACGAAGCTTCGTCCAACACCGCGTACCCGCGGGTTACCCAGTAGACAGGGTTACCGTACGAGAGGTAGGTAAACGCGTTGGGGTTACTACTACTTTGCCCCGCGCTGTCGCGATCTTTGAACTCCCTGGGGTAAGCCCACATGATCAGGGGGAGCTTCTCCTTCTTCTCTTTATCGTACCCCAGCGGGAGGTAGAGCGTGCCGGTAAGTTCCAGTCCATCGTCCCGCCGGTAAGTGATTACCTCTTTATGCACCCCTTCGATGCTTTTAAACGGGTTTTCGAACGAAGTGAGCGGGATGTCGGCGATCCGCTTTCGCAAGTTCTTGATGTAGTAATTTGGGAATTGAGTGGGCGATTCCACCCGAGTGATTAACGTTCCCTGGCGACTGTCGATAAAGGAGATCAGGTCCTCTACCCGATCGGTCGCGGTAGATTGATACATCCGCTTCTTCTCCAGCGTGCGAAGGTCCAGCTCATCGATAAAAGGGAATTGCCCCTCGGCAGTATAACCGTCCCCAAAAAGGTACGCGGTGTGCCCATCCATCAACAGGGTATTGTGGCCGTTGGGATTTCGTTTCACCTGAAATGTTCCCGGGTGGCTGTAAATATCCTGGTAGTTCCTGTCGACTACTACCCGCGGCTCCTGCCCGGGATGGGAGGGGTTGATCAGGTACGTCTTGGTATTCCGGGTGTTCCACCAGCGGTCGTGTACCACCGCGTAGGTGTCGTTACCCCATGTGACACCCGACAGGCGGTGCGTAAGTTTTATCAGCGAACGGGGGGTGCCCATGAAAGGGTACTCCAGCTGGAACAGCTCGTCGCGATACTCGGCCTCCACCGCCGGGTCGCCTTTATCCAACGCTTCCACCCACGCGAGGGTAGAGGGTTGATCGGCCCTCCAGTGAATATGCCTCTTCCCTTCGAAGGTAGCCATGAAGCCCACCGGCAGGTTATCCAGCAGGGGCTGCTTGCTAAAATTCATGAGGAGATCCCCCTCCACGCTATAGATATCGGTTTCGTTCGGAAAGCTGTAATAGGGCACCACGTAAGAAAAGGGACGGCTCAACGTGGTGAGTAACAAGTGGCGGCCATCGGGCGAGAAGGACTCCTCCATATGCATTCCCGCCTCTTTCCAGCGCGTGACCGTACCATCGAGGGCCACTTTGTGCAGCTCCGAGGTCATCAATATTTCAAAGTTTTGTTCATCTACCGAGTTCTTTAGCAGATCTTGGTAGGTCCTGTTTTGAGAGACCTGCCCATCGCTTACCGAGACCACCGGCCCCTCGGGGATAGCCTTCCCGGTATCAATCAACGGGGCACGACCGGCCGGCACGATCCTTGCCAACAGCGCGTTGCCGTCGGGGAACCAAGTGTAGGGAAACCCAGCGTTGGCATTCAGCACCGCATCGGTTAACTTCCGGGCCTCTAAGGTAACTAGATCGGCTACCCACAGCTCCACGCCCTTTTCTTCGGCGTGCACGAAAGCAATTTTCGTTTCATCGGGTGAAAAGGAAACATACGCGATGCGCGGCTCAACGGGCAGCCCTTCGATCTGTTTCAATTCAGCATCGGCCATCCGTTTGTAGCGGATATTATTATAATAGGTGATCGTGCTTGAGATATTGGTCACCGGGTTTACCCGTAAGCCTCCCAACCGAATTTCGGGTTGATTCAGGTCGGACAGCGATTTGAACGTGTTGCGATAAAAGAAGAGCATCTGTTCGCTCTTGCTGTCGATATTCACGAAAGGCGCCCTCTCGATGTCCACCAGTTCCAGAATCTCCCGCGGCGGGGTTTGATAAACCGTCTTTACCTGGGATTGTAATGTTGCTATTGCCATGAAAAAAAGTAACGTGAAAAAATAAATAAACCTCCTCATACGATGTTGATGTTAGTTAGGATAACGAATAAGCCCCAAATTTACTTCAAAAAAACGTTTGAGTGTTGTTATCTGTGAAAAAAAACGTATTTTTACCCACGAAACGGATATTATTAAAAAACTACTCCTATGGAAAAAGATTTTATCACCGTTAAAACATTCGATTTCCCGGCCGATGTAACCATCGTGCAGACCTTTATGGAGATGAGGGGAATTGAGGTGTATATGAAAAACCTGACCTCAAACAGGCTGGCATATACATTGGGCGATATCGAGATGCAAGTAAAGAGGGCCGATTTCGAGAAAGCGAAAGAGGCGCTTATCGATGGAGGCTTCGCAAAACCCGAGGATTTTTAAGCTATAATCAATCCTGTGGCATATCGATCATCTTTCCAAGCTTCGCAAAACCGGGGGATTTTTAAACGTTTCACCGGGTTAAGATGTTTCACTTAATATTATCACTTCGCGGCATTACATGATAGAGCAGACAAATAAAAAAAACAACACGCACAAATACATCCTCATTGGCTTCATACTCCTTTTGGGGCTAATCATCTTCCGGTATACCCGCCCCTACATGAGCGGGTTCTTGGGAGCGGCCACGCTCTACATAATTGTAAACGGGCAACAGAATTACCTGACGAAGAAGCTCAACTTTAAAAAATCGCTCAGCGCGCTCCTGATCGTGTTGGAAGTGCTGATATTTATTCTCCTCCCGCTCACGGGGATCACGTTCTTGGTGATCGACACCTTCTCGGGCATCACCATCGATCCGGAAGCCATTTTACGGCAGGTAAACGAATTCGTGGACTCATTGGAAGAGCGACTGGGGTTCAACTTTTTCACGCCGGAGAACTTGGCCATTATTCCCCGCGCCGGAAGCAACCTCCTTCAGGTGTTGGGCAACAGTGTTTATTCGTTCGTGATTAATATTATCGTGATCCTGTTCGTGCTATATTACATGCTGTTTAGCAACGACGAGTTCGAACGATCGATACGGGAAATATTGCCTTTCAAGGAGGAGAACAAGCAAATACTCGCCGAAGAGACTCGGCTCATCATTCAAGCCAACGCCATTGGTATACCTCTCCTGGCAATTATTCAAGGCTTTTTCGCCTATTTAGGGTACCTCTTTTTTGGCGTGGAAAACGCGATACTATACGCAATCCTTACGGCGTTCGCGACCATCCTACCCATTATTGGCACCATGATCGTGTGGGCGCCCATCAGCATTGGCATGATGATTGGCGGGGATTTAGTGAACGGGATAGGGCTGTTTATCTACGGCTTTTTTATCATCGGCGGAGTGGATAACGTGGCGCGCTTTCTACTGCAGAAAAAACTGGCCGATATTCACCCCCTGATCACCGTATTCGGGGTACTTATCGGGATCCCGATGTTCGGGTTCTGGGGCGTTATCTTCGGCCCTCTTATACTATCGCTATTTATTCTTTTCTTCAACATGTACCGGCACGAGTACGTGCCCGGCTCCAGAGCAGAACCCCGCGTAACCACACGCGATAGGACGAAGAAAATGAAAATCCCGGTAAACCCCGCGAAGAAGAAAAGAAAGAAAAAGGATGTACCGGAAAGCGAATAGACAGATACCTGCCCTGCTCCTCCTGTTACTCCTGTTCGTCTCAACGGCTTGTAACTCGCGCCAAAGAGAGGGAGGGAGTTCCATGCCGGGGGACTTTATTTCGTCGGAGTCCATTCGTTATGCCGAGGGGTTCACGATCGATTACGCGGAGGGTTATACTCGGGTAACCATCCTGAACCCTTGGTCGAACACTTCGGATCCGTACGAAACGTACTTCCTGTACCGGAACGACTCCATTTTACCGCTTCTCACATCAACAGGGGTGAAGCTAAAAACACCCCTCACTTCATTGACAGTGAACACTTTTTCTTACTTCTCGTTTCTGGAATTATTGGGCGAGATGGATGTAATATCGGGGGTGACGGACGGATTCCGAATTTACCACCCGGGGATATTGGAAAAAATAGAGAGGGGCGATATCGTGGATTTAGGCGATCCCTTTCACCCGGATATCGAACGGACCATGGCGTTGAAACCACAAGCGGTTATTAACTCGGCGTACGCGCAACTTGACCGCTACAGCGAACGGCTCCTGCAGGCAGGTTTCCCGGTAATCTACTCGTTGGAATGGATGGAGACTTCCCCCTTGGCGCGGGCGGAGTGGATAAAACTGATGGCCGCTTTTTTTGATAAACGAGAGGCGGGCGACAGCCTATTTAACGCGATCGAACAGGAATACCTCCAAATACGTGACAAGGTGGGGGCAGTCGACAAGAAATCGGTACTGGCGGGCGATATTTTTCAGGATACATGGTACGTACCGGGGGGAAACAGTTTCAACGCGGAGCTGTTTCGCGACGCGGGGCTCGATTACCGGTACCAGGATAACAACGAGAGCGGCAGCATAGGACTCGATATCGAGTCGGTACTGACCCAGTTCGGGAAATCGGACATATGGTTCGGATGCGAGGCAGGGACCTATGCCGAGCTGGTTAACAAAGATGCCAAGTATCTTTTGCTGCAGCCGGTGAAGAACCGGAAGGTGTACAATAACCATAATCGCACCACCCCATCCGGGGGGAACGACTACTTTGAAAGCGCGATCGCTAACCCGCACTTCGTACTGGCAGACCTGGTCAAGGCGGCCTACCCGCACTTGCTGCCCGACTATTCATTCACCTATATTAAACCATTGGAGGAGTTAGGTAAGCGTGAGAAAAAATAGTTCACTTCTATTCATATTGCTGATAGGCTTGGTGATCGCGGCATTTATTGCCGACCTGTTCACCGGCAATGCTCCCATCTCCTTGCAAGAGGCTTGGGCAGCTCTTGTCGGCTCATCGGGCGACGCGATCGTGGACGAGATCATTCGTAACTATCGCTTCCCGAAAGCGATCACCGCCGTGGTTGCCGGCATCTCACTTTCCGCCTCGGGGCTATTGATGCAAACGCTCTTCCGCAACCCCTTGGCGGGCCCCGACGTATTAGGGGTGAGCGCGGGGGCAGGATTGGGTGTGGCACTGCTTACCCTGCTCAGTGGGACGATAGTCTACCCCATCATAGCCTCCCTGGGAGGCATGGCGCAAGTAATCGCGGCCATCGCGGGAGCGGGGCTCGTGCTCTTTCTTATATTAGGTGTTTCGGCACGAATAAAGGACTCCGTTACCATTCTCGTCCTGGGCATGATTTTTGGTTACGTGGCCAGTGCCGTGGTAACCGTGCTGCAAAGCTTTGCCGACCCCGACTCGCTGAAGGTGTTCGTTACGTGGACGTTCGGAAGCCTGGGAAGCGTCACCTGGAACAAGATGCCCCTGCTGCTCGCGCCCGTGATCCCGGGCATCGCGATGGTTTTTTTCTTGATAAAGCCACTGAACAGCCTTTTACTGGGAGAGCATTACGCGGCCAGCACCGGGCTCAACATCAAGCGTACACGCTTTATTATTATTGCCATCGCGGCCATCGTCACCGGGACGGTCACCGCTTTTACCGGCCCGATTGCCTTCGTGGGAGTGGTGATTCCCCATTTCGCGCGCGGCCTCTTCGGCACAGTGAACCACCGAACAGTACTCCCCGCTACTCTCCTTTTGGGAAGCCTTCTGATGTTGGTATGCGACATCTTGTCGCAGATCCCCATTGCCAACCGCACACTGCCCATTAACGCGGTGACAGCCCTTTTCGGCGCTCCCATGATCGTCTGGATCGTGTTGAAAAGGAAGCGACTTTAACTCTTTGGCACCGTTTTTGCACTTAACCACATGAAAGTGCCACATGCAACTTTTAAACACTATAATTTGTTGTTTTTTTATGAGATATAAAATAATGGATTATATTTGTATATATAAACATTTTAGTCACAATTAGAGTAAAGGAAAGGCAATAGAATGGACAATAACTTTTCACAGCGAGTCAGGGACATCATGGCCTACAGCCGTGAAGAAGCCGGACGACTCCAAAACAACTATATAGGGCCGGAACACCTCATGTTGGGCATCCTCCGCGATGGAGAGGGGATGGCCGTGCAGGTACTCCAGGATTTCGATATCGATCTGAATTCACTCAAAGAGTATATCGATTCTCACGTGCGGACCATTCAGGAGCCATTCGATGGCACCAACGAAGTGGTCATCAACAAGAACACGGAGAAAGCTTTAAAAATGAGCATCCTGGAAGCGAGGCTCACGAAAAGCAAGGAGACCGACGCGGAGCATGTTCTGCTCGCCCTGCTAAAGGAAAAAAACACGCTCATCCACGACATACTCGTGCAATTTCAACTCGATTACTCGAGCGCGTTTCTCTATATCAAGAGCATTATCGACAACCAAAGCCAAGAAGTGGAAGGCGATGCAGAGGATATCCTCCGCGCGGGGGCCGATTTCACGGAGGATGACGATGATATGAGCGGCAAATCGTTCAACCCAGGGGGTGGACCAGGCAATCCTTCACAGGCGAAGGCTGCCGGGTCGGATACACCCGTGTTGGATAATTTCGGGACCGATATCACGCGTGCCGCGCTTGAGAACCGCTTAGACCCGGTGGTGGGGCGCGATAAGGAGATCGAACGTATCGCGCAAATATTGAGCCGCCGGAAGAAAAATAACCCGGTATTGATCGGGGACCCTGGGGTGGGTAAATCGGCCATCGTGGATGGACTGGCACTTCGGATAAACCAGAAAAAGGTATCCCGCGCGTTGTTTGATAAGCGAGTGATCGCGCTCGATATGGCATCGATCGTGGCAGGTACCAAGTACCGCGGCCAGTTCGAGGAACGCATCAAGGCTATCTTGAACGAGCTTTCGAAAAACCCGAACATCATCCTGTTTATCGATGAGATACATACCATCGTGGGCGCGGGCGGTGCCGCAGGCTCTTTGGACGCGGCCAACATGCTGAAGCCGGCACTGGCGAGGGGCGAGATACAGTGTATCGGGGCCACCACGCTAGACGAGTACCGAAAAAATATCGAGAAAGATGGGGCGCTGGAACGCCGTTTCCAGAAAGTGATCGTGGATCCTACCACGCCCGAAGAGACATTACAGATCCTCCGCAACATCAAAGAGCGATACGAGGAGCACCACAACGTGCGCTATACCGACGAAGCGTTGGAGGCGTGCGTGAAGCTGACCGACCGGTACGTGTCGGATCGTACCTTCCCCGACAAGGCGATTGACGCGCTGGACGAGGCGGGTGCCCGGGTTCATATCTCCAATATCGTGATCCCGGAAACCATCGAGCAACTCGAAGAGGAACTCAAGGTGGTGGAACAGCAGAAGACCGACGCGGTTAAGGCGCAGAAGTATGAACTGGCTGCCAGCTTCCGGGATAAGCAGCGGCAACTGCTGCTCGCGCTGGAAGCAGAAGAGGAGCGTTGGCAAAAAGAGATCAAAGAGAAGCCGGAGATGGTGGACGAAGAGAAAATTGCCGAGGTAGTGGCGATGATATCGGGGGTTCCCGTGCAACGGATCGCGCAGGCCGAAGGGCAGCGACTCCTGGAAATGAAGGAGCTGCTCCAAAGCAAGGTGATCGGACAAGACGAAGCGGTGGAGAAGATCGTGAAAGCAATCCAACGAAACCGGGTGGGACTCAAGGATCCCAACAAGCCCATCGGCACGTTTATGTTCCTGGGGCCGACCGGCGTGGGGAAAACGCACTTGGCCAAGAAACTGGCTGAATTCCTCTTCGACTCGGCGGAGAACCTGATTCGTATCGACATGAGCGAATACATGGAGAAATTCAACGTGTCGCGCCTGGTAGGAGCACCTCCGGGATACGTGGGCTACGAAGAGGGGGGGCAACTCACCGAGAAAGTGCGTAGGCGTCCCTACTCGGTGGTGCTCTTAGACGAGATCGAGAAAGCACACCCCGACGTCTTCAATATCCTCCTCCAGATACTGGACGAGGGGCACGTGACGGACAGCTTGGGACGGAAGATCGATTTCAAGAACACCATCCTGATCATGACTTCCAACATCGGTACGCGCCAGTTGAAGGACTTTGGTCGCGGCATCGGGTTCAACACCAACAGCGATGTGAGCGACGTGGAGTATTCCCGCGGCATCATCCAGAAAGCGTTGAACAGGGCGTTCGCTCCCGAGTTCCTGAACCGGGTAGACGACCTGGTGATGTTCGACCAGTTGAGCAGGGAGTCGATCTACAAGATCATCGACCTGGAGTTGGTGGGCCTCTACAAGCGTATTGGCGACCTGGGTTACAAGGTAACACTTACCGAATCGGCCAAAGAGTTCATTGCCAACAAGGGCTACGACGTGCAATTTGGTGCTCGCCCGCTGAAGCGCGCGCTCCAGAAATACGTGGAGGACGAGATGGCCGAGATGATTCTTCGTACCGGGATGAAAGAGGGGGACACCGTCCTCGTGGATTTCGACAGCGAGAATCAAAAAGTGATAATGAAGAAGGTGGAGGAGAAAGAGAAGGTA
>CAYFMZ010000049.1:0-2149 GCA_964344275.1 uncultured Proteiniphilum sp. | reverse complement strand
CGACAGCGAGAATCAAAAAGTGATAATGAAGAAGGTGGAGGAGAAAGAGAAGGTAATGGAGTAATCGCGCCTTGGGTGACGTGCTCACTTGCCTCAACTTACATAATTTAGACCCCAAAAGTTTTCATGTAACTTTTGGGGTCTATTTCAATACCGTCCCATACAGGTTATCACGCGCGGGACGGTTTTTTTATCTGCATTTAACGAGGTATCTCATCAAATGAGACTGTTGAGGTACGCGTAACTTGAATTACCTGTTAATTCCAGCCCGGGTTTTGGTTCCCTTCCAAGAGAGGGTTCGCCTGCATATCGCTCAACGGGATGGGCCATAGCAACGCGTATTCCGGGATGGCCCCCACTCGGACGGCACCCTCCGGTTTATTCTGAATAGCGGCAGAGGCAAGGGGCACCCAGCTGAGGCGGCCCGACTGCATTCCATCCGCTTCGGGATAGAGGCGTGTCCGGCGGATATCGTCCCATATCTTGAATTCCAACGGCAGCTCGTGGAACCGTTCGGTGAGTATCGACTGTATCAAGGCATCGCCCGAGGCCGTTTCATTTGCCAAACCGGCACGTCGGCGCACTTGATTCAAGTACTCCCTCGCCTGCGGCTCATTTCCCGTCCGTGCCAGTCCCTCCGCGGCGATCAGCAACACCTCCGCGTAGCGAAAAATCGGCATATTATAATCACCGTTACGTCCGTTTTTTAGCGAACCTTCGTCGAACCATGCCCAATTTCCCACGTTATTCAACGTATGCGAAACGCCTGTTTCGTCGGTATACTGACGAAAGAAAAACTGTTTCTCCATGTTCCGAATATCCGAAGGATGGTAACTATTGATAAGCAGATCGGAAGGCAAATACGCGTTATAGAGCACGTCCCCCCCAGGGCTAAAGACGTTATCGTCATTGGCATCCCTCCATTGGAAAGCGTCAGTGCCGATGGAACGTACCGCGTAAGAGTTCCCCACGTTAAAGCTGGTTTGATCGTACTCCTTGGCGAAGATAATCTCGTTTGAAGACTCCGTGGTTTTAATCACGTTGTATGCCGAGTTAAGGCCCTGACTGCTTCCGCTCGGTTGAATAAGCCCGTGCTGTCCACCATCCACTACCTCTAAAGCCATATTGGCAGCCCGGGTATAATATTCCGCTCCCCCGTTCACCGGGGCACCGGCCCATTGCAGGTACACCTGCGCCAGCAATGTTTGCGCCATGGGTAGTGTCGCGTAGCCGCCGTTATCATAAAAAGGTACGTTCGGCAACGCGTTCCCCTCGATGATATCGAGCAGGTCCCTTTCAATGTTCGCGTACACTTGTGCCGATGGAGTACGCTCCTGGTAAATCCCCTCCAGGGAAGTATAAGGGAAGTCGATATACGGCACATCGCCAAACTCTTTCACCAAGTAAAAGTAGGAGTAAGCCCGAAAGAATTTGCCTTGCGCGACAAAATTATTTATCTGCGTGGGAGAGAGCACATCGGTCATCTCCGGGATATTCGCGATCACGAAGTTTGCCCTTGCCACCCCGATATAGAACTCGGTCCATATTTTCTGGGCGGTTGCATCGAACGATTCCACGTTGAAGTTAGCCCCTTCAGAGGCGTTGGTAAAGGTTCTATCTTTACGTTTATCGACGAACAATCCCGACATCACACCGCCCCACATGGTAGCCTTGGGAGTCCAGCCGCCATCTACATCGATATTGTGCAAGTAAGGGACTCCCCCGAAGTAGAGCCCGTTCACTCCTGTTTGGGCATCCGCCTCGGTCCTCCAGAACTGTCCTTGGGTCTTTTCATCCAGCGGGTTTTCCTCCAAAAACTTTTCGCAAGAGCCCAACAATAACGATAGGGCAATCGTGCTCAGAATGGATATATATTTTTTTAGTTTCATATGCTATATTATTAGTTGTTGATGATCCATTATCGTGTATACTGAATTAGATGTAGACACCAGATGTCAGAAGGTAAGGTTCACGCCAAACGTGATAGTCCTGGGGCGCGGGTAGGTGAAAAACTGACGGTTGGTCCCCCATTTATTATCCCCCAGTCGTGACGAGTTATCGGGATCGTATCCCAGGTAATCGGACGAAGTGATCAATCAGCTGTTCGATATACCCGATATAGGATATTCGAAGCGTGGCATCGTCCTGT
>CAYFMZ010000048.1:6029-16646 GCA_964344275.1 uncultured Proteiniphilum sp. | reverse complement strand
TTCATCTTCAACTCCGTGGCTATTTGATGGATACTACCATCAGGGAGTTTATCTTTCAGTGCCCTTAAATCGTTAAAAGTGATCGTTCTTGCCATGGCTTTTTATTTTATGTTGATAATACTTTTGGTAATTAATTTTCGTGCTCCTTTGATGCCATAAACATATCATAAAAAAACAGAGTATCCAAATTATTTATTCGAAAACTTCACAAAAACGTAACGTTTATAAGTTTATAACATTTTCAATGAGGTAAGGTTGCAAGGAATGAACTGAAGAGAATAACAACTGCCAAGTAAATAGCAACGCTCCCGACAAACATAGTTCCATGCTTCCTGTAGGGTGAACCTAATTGAGTCAGTGAAGAGTGCCCCCCTTCAGATTGTTCCACGCGTTCAGAATGCAGCACCTTTTTTCTCGTCCAAGAGTAGACCAGGTAGACCAGAAGTGCAAGCAGAGAACCCGCGAGCATCCCTGCCAAGATATCGGATACGAAATGCACTCCCAAGTAAATACGGGTATAACTATTCAGTGCCGCCCAAAAGAGCGTGATCAAGGTTACCGCGCGATGCTTAAAGAGCAGCGATAAAAAGACGGCTAACCCGAAGCTGTTGGTCGCGTGCCCCGATATAAAGCCATAAAGCCCCCCCCGGTAGTCGTTCACCGTGTCCACGATATCTTTGAAGTCGAGATGATGCGTGGGGCGAAACCGCTCGAAAAGCGGTTTAAAAAGCGACGAGGATACTTGATCACAAAGTACAAACAGCAAAATCAGGAATAGAGCAGCTAAAATCCCCTCTTTCCGTGGCACTCGATAGAAAAATAGGAACAGGATAAACAGGTAAAGCGGGATCCAGACAAGCCGTCCGCTGATGGTCCACATCACGTTATCCAGGAAAAGCGATTCACTGCCGTTCAACGCGAAAAAAAGATCCCGCTCCAGGGGAAGTATCCCCTCCACCCACTCTTTCATTGGTAATTATTTGAATTCGTTCAAAAAACTAGAAAAGTCTCCTATTTCAAAAGACAGAGTGATTAAATTACCTCCACGTTCTGCTTCAGGGTCCACCCCACGCTGCCATTCGCGATCTCTATCTCGTACCAGTTGCCGTCGCTGCTCCGTATTTTCACTTTGGTCCCTTCGTGCAGTTCGAATAAAAGGTTGCTGTTCGCGTCGGGTGAAGCGTTGGCACTCGCGGCCCCCACCATCACGATGGCGGTATCGCGGCGTGTTCGCTCCTTTTTTTGACTGAACGCGAACGCGTTGGCCATTCCCACGAAAAGCAGCAGTATCAAACCGGTATAAAAGGCTGTTTTCCGCAACCATAACAGCCGTACAAACAGGAAAAGCGCGATACACCCTAAGAACAACAAGAAAAAAACGATGGACAGCGTGGCCCACGTGTTGGAGCTAAAAAGATCCCTCACCCCACGGAACCAGTTGGTAAGAAACAGGTTACTGGCCGGTATAATCCGGTCTTCCGTTCTATTATTCGCGAACCGCAAGTTGTGGCGGATATCCCCATCTCCCGGATCCAAGAGATGCGCTCTCTCGTAATTCAGGATTGCCTTCCCCAGTTGGTTATCTCGGAAGTAAGCATTCCCCAAGTTGTAATAGAGCTGTGCCGACTCGCGGTGATCGTCCAGTTCCGCTTGAATCAGTGTTTCGTATAATTCGATGCTTCTTTTGTAATCTTGATCCCTGTATGCTTGCGCGGCCATCTCGGGCGTGACGGCCTGATCCGACGTGACGGTCTGCGCTGAAGCTGTTACCGTGGCTCCCTCCCCTGCAGGGATGGTGTCACCCGACTCTTGCGCCATCGCGACGTGACAGCTCATGATAAAGGTGAGGAGAGAGAGTATATAAATCCGTGCGTTCATATCCCTATCTATTTTTCTTTAGCTTATTTTCCATTTCCCCGATCGCGGCCAGCGTTTCGTTATAAATTCGGTCCATCTCAGCCGTACTTTCAGCCGGTGCGTACCGTGCAAACTCGCATGTATCCAGGATAGTCATGAATTTTTTAACCAGCGCATCATCGACACCCTGCCCCGCGAGTTCCGCTTCGATATTATCCTTGCTGAGGCGGGCAACCGGTATAGAGAGTTTATCGCTGAAGTATCCCCAGGTAGCCCGCAGCACCTCTTCGTAAAAGCGCTCTTTATTCTCTGCTTTCAAGTGTGTTTCGGCCACTTTCAATCGCTTAATAGCCATTTTATTGGCTTTCCGAGTCCGGGTTAAGGCCACGTTCGCGTTCTCTAAGGCCTGTTTACGGTTAACAAAATAGCCAACCACCAGCAATAGAAGAGGAACGATGTACCACAGCCAATAATTTAGTGAACCGGCTAAGAAGTTCACACTGGATGTATAAGAGGGGTCTCCCGTTTTCAAGAAGCGTATATCCTGTTCCACCCGTACATCTTGTCGATTCACGAAGGTGCCGACCGTGGCACTGCTCGGGTCGCCTTTATCAATCTGCAACTCGTATTCAGGTGTCGTAAGCGTTTTATAGGAGTTGCTGTTCAAGTCGAAGTAGGTGAACTCCACGGGAGGAATCGAATAGTTGCCCTCGTAGCGTGGGATAGCCATGTACTCCACCGCTCGCACTCCCGTTAGTCCATTGGTAGTCACGTTCAACGAGTTATTCACCGTGGGGTCGTACACTTCAAAGTTATCCGGAAACTGCACGATGGGATCTCGAATCAGTTTCATGTTGCCCGTCCCCGTTATCTCTAAGCGTAGCGTGATCGCCTCGTTGGCTCGTGTTTGGGTGGTACTGATGGAGGGATTCAGGGTAAACGTTCCCACCGCGTTGGCATAACTCGCCGGGCGATTCGCCGGGAGCGGCCGAACGTTAATCGTCACGGGATTGGTCACCATCTCCTTTTTCACGTCCACCATCACCTCCTGCGAACCGAAGAAGGTCGAAACACTTCGACCCGAGGGCACGGAGAAAACCATCTCGATCCGGCCACTGGGAATCGTAATCTGTCCCGACCGTTGCGGGAATAGCAACGTCCGACGCAAGTTAGCCGTGTAATAGTTCCTCCCTTCGTACCGTTCCATCTGCAGCTGCTGGTTCATCGGCAGGTCTACCTCCTCCACCATGAACCCTTCGAACTCGGGAAACTGGATTCTTCCAAAATTCACCACGTTCAGCGTGGTGTATAAGCGGAAGGTAACGGTAAACCCCTCCTGTTCATAGGGACTGTTCTTGGAGATAATAGCCCGGATAAACGCGTCGCTTGGGGAGACCGTGGCTGACCCCGTGGAGGGACGCTCCGCGCGTTGTCCTCCTCCCGGGGAACTCCCGGCAGCAGTCTCGTCCGGCGGAAGCACCTCTATAGTGAGTGAGTTTGATTCGTAGTTGCTCCCGTCCACCCGGATCGATGCCGGCGGAAGGGTAAACCGCCCCGTTTCGGGCGCGATCAAGATATAGGTATAGGTGACCGACCGTTCGGAGGTGGTCTTCCCGTTGACAGTCCGCTGGCTGAAGCTCGTGGATGTACTGGGGCCAAACAACACCTCGAAGTCCGGCAGGTCCGGCAGACGAAGGTCTCTCCCCTCTTGATTCAGCATGTAACTCAACCGGAACTGCTCCCCTTGCACCACCGTGGCAGGAGCGGTCGCTTTAAAGTCCACCTGCGCCATGGCCGTGAAGCTACACGTCAGCCACGCTATCAACAAAAAAAGATATGTTCCTCGCTTCTCTCTCTTTATCATCGCCTGTTCTTACCAGTTTTTATTGCGTCTTCTAATATCTTCGGCTCGCTCTTCACGCTCGCGTGCCTTCATCTCTTGCACTTTTTCTTGCGTTTCTCGCTCGTCTTGTTCTATCGCTTGGAGAAGCTGCCGGGCATTATCGCGCGACATCTGTTCCGGCCCCTCCGGTTGCTCCGGCCGCTTCTCCTGATCGGGAGGCGTTTGGGGCGTTTCTTGCTCCTGTTGCTCCTGATCCTGCTGTTGATCCTCTTGATCGTCCCCGTCGTCCGGATCCTGCTCCTGTTCTTCGTCCTGGATCATTTTTTGCACCACGGCCAGGTTATACCTCGCCTCTTCGTCCTCCGGGTTCAACCGCAGTGCCATCTTGTAGGCCTCCATGGATGCCTGCAACTCCTTCTGTTGAAGCATCGCGTTACCGATATTGTGCCACCCTTCGGAAGCTGCCAAGGGGTTCTCCTGCTCCAAAGATACAAAATGTTGATACTGTTCCACCGAAGCGGGCCAATCTTTCTGGCGATATGTCGCGTTTCCCAAGTTAAAGGTCGCCTCCTTCGAAGCGGGATTCTCCTCCAACGCCGCGTTAAACCGGTCGGCCGCCTCCGAGTATTTCTGCTGTTGGTACTCTTTATTGCCTTTGCGCACGTTCTTCCGCACTTCTTTCTGCGCCATAAGGGCCATCGGAAGCGCGGCAGTCACCACCAACACAAGTATATATTTTATCGCGAATCGGTTCATCTCTTCACGTTTTATTTCGTTATTTCATTTCGTTGCCCAACCCTGTATCCTGTCAGGCTAATTCTCCCTTTCGAACAGCCGCACGTTACGGAACAGCGGGTTCTTCTTATCGTAGATCAGTATCTCGATCAGCAAGATCGCCAGAAGGATCCACGCCATGATGGGAAATTTCTCGTCGTACTCCGAGTAAGAGAGGCTCGTGGTGGCTCCGGTTTCCAACTCATCCAGTTGCGCCTCCAATGCCCTCACCGCCGTGTTCGAATTATCGGCACGCACGTACAACCCTTGTCCGCTCTGCGCGATCTCCATGCCCATCTCTTCGTTCAGCCGCGAGATCACCACGTTTCCTTCGTTATCGGTCATGAAGTTGCTCCCGTACTCCAGTGCCGGTATAGGCGATCCATCCGGGGATCCGATTCCCACCACGTTGATGGTCACCCCCGCTTGGGCAGCCTCCGCCGCGATATCCACCGCGTTCCCCTCGTGGTCCTCCCCGTCCGTGATAATAATCATCGCCTTGCTGATATCCTGGTCGCTCGAGAAGGAGCTCATTCCCAGCCCTATCGCCTGCGCGATGGCCGTTCCTTGGATGGGCACGAGGCTCGGGTCAATAGTATTGAGGAAAATTTTGGCCGATTGTGTATCGGAGGTGAGCGGCATCTGCACGTACGCCTCTCCCGCGAACACGATCAGTGCCACTTTGTCGTTTCTACGCACGTCGATCAACCTCGTGAGGATCTGCTTCGCGCGTGCTAATCGATTCGGCGAAACGTCTTCGGCCAGCATCGAGTTAGAAACGTCGATCGCGATGGCCAGCTCGATTCCCTCCTTCTCCACCAGCTCCACCTTGGTGCCAAACTGCGGCCGGGCCAGCAAGAAGATGCCCACGCACAGCGCCCCAAAAATCAGCCAGAACTTCAAGTAAGAGCGCTTCAACGATAGCTCGGGCATCATCCTCTTGAGCATGGAGAGGGTGCCCATCTTCTCTACATCTTTCTTCTTACGGATGTTCAGGAAGATATACAGCGCCAGCAGCAGAGGCAAGGCCGCGAACAGCCACAAGTATTCCGGGTTTCCGAATCTAAACATATCTTTTGCTCATCTTTAGCTCATTGTTAGCTCATCCTTACACGGTTCACGGAACATTCCGCAACCAAGTTCTGCGCAGCAGCAGTTCCAGGAGCACCAGCCCCAGCGCGACCAACGCGAACGGCAGGTACAGCTCCTGTCGCCGCGTCACGTTCTGCACGCTGATCAGGTACCGCTCCATCTCGTCGATCTCTTCATACACCTGACGGAGCCCCTCCGTGTCTTGCGCCCTAAAGTACTGCCCCCCGGTCATTGCGGCGATCTCGGTGAGCGTCTTCTCATCGATATCCACCGCCATGTTCTGCATCCGTATCCCGAAGGGCGTTTGCACCGGCGTGGGTGCCATACCGGTGGTTCCCACCCCTACCGTGTAGACCCGTATGCCGTAGGAGCGAGCCAAGTCGGCCGCGGTGAGGGGCGCGATCTGCCCGCTGTTGTTGGTGCCATCCGTGAGGAGGATCACCACCCGCGAGTCCGACTCGCTATCTTTTAACCGGTTCACCGAGTTGGCCAATCCCAACCCGATGGCAGTACCGTCCTCGATCATCCCGAAATCGATCTCGTTCAGCAGGTTGAGCAACACCTTGTGATCCGTGGTAAGCGGGCACTGCGTGAAACTTTCACCCGCGAAAATTACCAGCCCGATGTTGTCGTTCTTCCGGTCCGTGACAAACTCCGCCGCCACACGTTTCGCTGCTTGCAATCGGTCCGGCTGCAAGTCCTGCGAAAGCATCGACCCCGACACGTCTAAGGCCAGTACGATATCAATCCCTTGCGTTTCGGTCTCCTCCCAGCTATCCACCGCTTGCGGTCGGGCGATCACGATCACGAGCAGCGCGATAGCAATGACCCGCAGCGCGAACGGGAGGTGCCGCATGTAGACCCGCAAATCGGACCTCATCCCCTTGAATGCCTCCGTGGACGCCAACTTGAACGACGCCTGTGTTTTCGACAGACGAATCACGTACCACGCGATCAACGGGATCAGCAGCAACAGCAGGTAGAGGTATTCGGGATGCAAAAATTCCATGTTCACCTAATCCTTATCGGTCACCCCTTCGGGCGACTCGTTGTTATCCATTTCTTCCAGCTCCTCCTTCGTGGGGATCAGGTCGGGTTCCCGCGTCTGGTTCACGAAGAAGAAAGCGTTCACCAAGCTCAAGTCGTTCTCATCTTGCAACGGTTCGTACTTGGCAAATTTCACCAGGTCGGCCGTCGACAACACCTGTTTCAGGTTCTCGTACACCGAGTCGACCTCTGCCACCTTCCGCACCTCGTTCAAGATCTCTCCCGAGGTCATCTCCATCGCGTTAATTCCTTTCCGTTCGTAGATATATCCCCGTAAGATATCGGTCAGCCGGGTGTAAAACTCCTTTACCCTCCCCTGCTGCCATATTTTTTCGCTCCGCAACTTCTCCAGTTCCGCGAGTGCCCGAGCGTGTGCCGGCAGCACGACGGGCGGTTTAAAGATATACCCCTTTTTCTTCTTTTTCAATATCATGAAGATAACAAAACCAATCAGTGCCAGCAGCAACATAACCCCCAACACGATCCAAAGCACCCACAGGTAATCGGTCCACACGAACGGTGCCTTTCGCACCTCCTTGATATCATACAGCTGCAGCTGTTCAAAGTCGATCGAATCGGTCTCCCCCCTCTGTATTCGCTCTAAATAAGCCAAGGTAGAGTCCGACAAGTCGGGCGAGGTCACCTTCAATCCAAACGAATTAGAGAAGATGGTATCGGTCCCGTCATATATCGGGATATAGGGAACATGGTAGAGGGTGGAATCGAACGACGTGATCACGTACTTGAACTCGAGCGTCATCACGTTATTCTCGATGGTAGTATCGGGTGGCAGCATGGTGATTACCTCGATGCCCGGCACGATCTCCTGCTCGTATACCGGGAAGTGGATCGTCTTCTCTTTAGGGGTAATCACCTTTAGGTTGATCAGTGCTTGCTCCCCGATGCGTATCTCGGTGGGCATCACGGTAACGTGTGCCGATGCCCGCTGTGCACGCGCGTAGGCCGGCATCCACAGCATCAGCACGAAAACAATCGCGCCTCCCGCGGCAATCCAATCTATTTTTCCCCTTTTCCTCATCACTTGCGTTGTTGAAAAAGTTGCAGCAGCAATTTCACGTAATCGCTTTCGGTGGAGACCGAGATGCTATCCACGCCGCTTTGTCGGAACGCGGTATCCATCTTCGAGCGAAGGCCGCTCCACCATGCCCGGTAAGCCTGTCGCACTTTTTTGGAAGAGGTGTTGATCCATCGCTCTTCGCCCGTTTCCGGATCCCTCACCTTCATCAACCCGATCGGCTTCAGTTCCGTGCTCAGCTTGTCATACACTTGAATCGCCACCACGTCGTGCTTCCGGTTCGCGATCTGCAGCGCCTTACTGTATTCGTTCGCGTCGATAAAGTCAGAAATCAGGAAGGTAGTGCATCGCTTTTTGATCGCGTTGGTCATATGCCGCACCGCCAGGTTGATATCCGTTCCGTTTCCTTCCGGTTCAAACCCCAAGATCTCCCGAATGATATACAGGATATGCTTTCTCCCCTTTTTGGGTGGAATAAATTTCTCCACTCGGTCGGTAAAGAAAATCACCCCAATTTTATCGTTATTTTGGATGGCTGAAAAGGCCAGCGTTGCCGCTATCTCGGCCACCATATCCCGCTTCAGTATCGATTGGGAACCAAATCCCAAGCTCTCCGACGCGTCGATCATCAGCATCACGGTCAACTCCCGCTCCTCTTCGAACACCTTCACGTACGGCCGGCTATAGCGGGCGGTAACGTTCCAGTCGATATCTCGCAGGTCGTCGCCATACTGGTACTCCCTTACTTCCGAGAAGGCCATACCTCGCCCTTTGAACGCGGAATGATACTCCCCGGCAAAAATATTCCGAGAGAGCCCTCGCGCTTTAATTTCGATGTATCGTACCTTTTTAAGTAAATCGGTTGTTTCCATGCATGCCTTTCGCTTTCGTGCACTCTATCTTTTCTACCCTGCCCTTTTGAATGGTTACGACCGGGTGGTTACGGCACCTCTACCTTGTTCAGAATCTCGCTCACGATCTCTTCGGAGGTAAGGTTGTTGGCTTCCGCCTCGTAGGTGAGCCCTATACGGTGGCGCAGCACGTCGTGGCACACGGCCCGTATATCTTCGGGTATCACATACCCCCGGCGTTTAATAAAAGCGTAGGCACGTGAAGCGAGTGCCAAGTTGATGGAAGCCCTCGGCGACGCCCCGAACCCGATCATCTCTTTCAGGTTAGCCATGCCAAACTGATCCGGGAATCGCGTCGCGAACACGATATCCACGATATACTTCCCTATCTTTTCGTCGATATAGACCTCTTGCACCACCTTCCGCGCGTCCATGATCTCTCGCGTGGAGATCACCGGCCGGTCGATGGTTACCGGTTCAAATATATTTTGTTTAATGATCAGCTTCTCCTCCTCGCGGGTGGGGTAATTGATAACCACCTTCAGCATAAAGCGGTCCACTTGCGCCTCTGGCAGTGGGTAGGTCCCTTCCTGCTCGATGGGGTTCTGCGTGGCCATCACCAAGAAAGGGGTCGGCAGCTTGTAGGTTTGTTCCCCGATGGTGACATGCCTCTCCTGCATCGCCTCCAGCAACGCGCTCTGCACCTTTGCCGGGGCCCGGTTGATCTCATCTGCCAGCACGAAGTTAGCGAACACGGGGCCGTGCTTCACCAGGAACTCCTCGTTGCGTTGGCTATAGATCATGGTCCCGATCACGTCGGCCGGTAACAGGTCGGGCGTGAACTGGATACGGCTATAATCGGCATCGATTAACTGCGCCAGCGTTTTTATGGCCAGCGTTTTTGCCAGACCCGGCACCCCTTCCAAGAGGATATGTCCGTCGGACAGCAACCCGATTAGCAACGATTCAACGAGGTGTTTTTGACCAACGATCACTCTGTTCATTCCCGTGACGAGCGTTTGAACGAACGCGCTTTTCTGTTCGATTCGTTCGTTGAGCTCTTTGATATCGACGACTTGGCTCATGTTTTATTCTTTTGTTATATGGTATATCGTATAGGAAACGAGCACAATTCTTTACTCACGCACGAGAGAGAAATGCACGCGTGTTCCATAATTTATCATTGAAAAAGATAGTTTAATCATATGATCTACAAAATTAGAAATGTTAAAGCGGTTTCATAAAGAATTGTGGTTAAAAATGTTTAAGCATGGAACACACTTTCATCAAGGGCATCCGCACCGTCGATGCTCCGGTACGAGCTTGACTTCTTTAGCCGCCCTGAAATCGGATTCAAGTGATCCACGCCGTCAGTGCCTCGGTACGATCTCCATTCCAAAAAGTCGAACGAATGCCGCTTTCATCTCTTTCGACACCTCTTCGAAATCCACCGCTTCTCCCAGCTCCTTCTGCAGGGAGGTCACCCCTCGGTCGGTAAACCCACACGGGTTGATGTAGTCGAAATAGGAGAGATCGCTGTTCACGTTCAGTGCCAGGCCGTGCATGGTGACGAAGCGGCTGGCCCGCACCCCGATGGCACAAATCTTACGAGCCTTGGCAGGGTTCCCGGCATCGATCCACACCCCCATGGCCCGCTCGTCTTTCTCTCCTTGGATGCCATAGGGTTTCAATGTTTCGATCACCACATCTTCCAACAGCGAGATATACTTCTTTATCCCCAGGCCAAACGCCTCCAAGTCGATAATCGGGTAAGCCACCAGCTGCCCCGGGCCGTGGTAGGTGATGTCGCCCCCTCGGTCGATCTCGTGCAGGTCGATGTTCCTGCTTTCGCAGATATGGCGGGCGATCAGCAGGTTCTGCTTGTTGCCGCTCTTGCCCAAGGTATACACGTGCTCGTGTTCGCAAAAGAGGAGGAACTGTTTTTGCTCCTCCCTCTTTTCCAATTTCTCCTTGATCACTGTTTCGAACAGTCGCTCCTGGTAGTCCCACGCCTCTTTGTATCGGATCCTACCCAGGTTTTCAAACGTTACTTTCTTGCTCATACTTTCAGATTCAAGATTCAGGACTCAAGATCCAAGATCCAAGATTCAAGATTC
>CAYFMZ010000048.1:0-5929 GCA_964344275.1 uncultured Proteiniphilum sp. | reverse complement strand
TACTTTCAGATTCAAGATTCAGGACTCAAGATCCAAGATCCAAGATTCAAGATTCCGAATCATAATCATCAAATCGCCACATCATCAAATTAGTCACATTGGCACATTCGTACATTAGGCACATTAGGCACATTAAATGTGTCTTTCTGCCCGGTAGGAAGAGCGCACCAGCGGCCCGCTCTCCACGAACCGGAATCCTTTCTCCAGCCCAATCTCCCGGTACTTCCGGAACTGCTCGAGCGATATATATTCTTTCACACCCAGGTGCTTGCGGCTTGGCTGCAGGTATTGCCCGATGGTCAACACCTCGCATCCCACGTTTGCCAAATCGTTGATGGTTTGTATCACCTCCTCCTCGGTCTCTCCCAGGCCCACCATCATGCCCGATTTGGGGCGCACCTTTCCACTCTTCGCGATAATCTCTACCGTCTTCAAGCTGGTTTCGTACTTGGCACGGCTACGCACCTTGGGCGTCAGTCGGCGGACCGTTTCCATGTTGTGCGACACGATGTTGGGGCCCGAATCGATCACTTGGTTCACTAACTCTTCTATCCCGTTAAAATCGGGGATCAACGTCTCGATGGTCAGTTCCGGGTTCTTCTCTTTCACACGGCGCACGGTAGTGGCCCAGAACGCCGCACCACCGTCCTCCAGGTCATCCCTGTCCACGCTGGTAATCACGCAATGCTTCAACCCCATCTTCTCGATGGTGTCTGCCAGCCGGTCCGGCTCCCCACGGTCCACGATCCCTCCCGGGCTACCCGTCTTCACGTTGCAGAATCGGCACGCCCGGGTGCACACATCCCCCAAGATCATAAAGGTGGCGGTACCTCTCCCCCAGCACTCCGAGAGGTTGGGGCATTTACCGCTCACGCAGATCGTGTGCAACCCCTTCCGGGCGATGATCTCTTTCACGTCCAAATACTGCTTCCCCTGCGGTAGTGAAATCTTGAGCCACTCGGGCTTCCGTTCCATCAAGGGAGTGTTTCTATCTATAGTCGACTTCCTGTCTACTTTGATTCCCGCTTTCGTTTCCATAAGCTTTTATTTATTATCGTCGGCATACCAATGGCTTAACGCCCTTGATCCTGCCTAACTGTGATTTTTAATGACACCTTAGCACTACAAAAATAAGTCATAATCCTCATTTTTACTAATAATTGACGTTTAGGATTGATTTATGGTTCCACTTTTCTTCTGAAACATTTTGATTTGCACCTCATAAACCATTATATTTGCTTTCAAAAGGAACGATAATGAATCGATATGTTCTAAGTAGGCTCCCGGAGTTAGTCACGCTGTGTGAGAAATACCCGGTTAAATCGCTTCACTTATTTGGGTCTGCCATTACCGGAGACTTTAACCCAGAAAGTGATATAGACTTCCTTGTATCGTTTAACGACAACCTTAGCATTGAAGAATATACCGATAGTTATTTTTCACTCCACGAATCATTGCAAGCTTTATTCCAACGAAAAATTGACCTTATAACTCAAAATTCGTTGTCGAATCCTTATTTCATCGATGAAGTAGAGCAAACCAAACAATTAATTTATGCCGCTTAAGATCCGCAAGTACCTATTTGATATTCAAACAGCCCATCCTAACTATTTTTAAACGGCTTGCATTCCATTTGTAACGTCAAAAACTTTATCTTTGCCCATCAAAACCGAGATCGACGAAACAAATTCATGTTCCAACTCTTACATACCGACGCGAAATCGAGCGCCAGGGCTGGCATCATCACTACCGACCACGGAACGGTGAAGACACCCGTGTTCATGCCGGTAGGCACGGTGGGCAGCGTGAAAGCGGTGCACCCTACCGAGCTCAAGGAAGATATCAACGCCCAAATCATCTTGGGCAACACCTACCACCTTTACCTGCGACCAGGCTTGGAGATACTGCGAGAGGCGGGCGGGCTCCACAAATTTATTAGCTGGGACCGGCCGATGCTCACCGATAGCGGGGGGTTCCAGGTCTTTTCTCTGACTGAAAACCGGAAGCTCACCGAGGAGGGGGCACTGTTCCAGTCGCACATCGACGGCTCGTCGCATTTCTTCACACCCGAAAACGTGGTGGACATGCAGCGGGTAATCGGTGCCGACATCATCATGGCGTTCGATGAGTGTACGCCGGGCGATGCCGACTACGCCTACGCGAAACGGTCGCTCGACCTCACCGAACGGTGGCTCGACCGGTGCATCACCCGGTTCAACGAGACGGAGTGCCCCCACGGGTACAGACAAGCCCTGTTCCCCATCGTGCAGGGATGCGTTTATCCCGACCTGCGAAAACGAGCTGCAGAGAACGTGGCCGAAATGGACGCTCCTGGTAACGCGATCGGGGGGCTGGCCGTGGGGGAACCCACCGAGGTGATGTACGAAATGGTGGAGCTGGTAAACGAGATTCTCCCGAAGGATAAACCGCGCTACCTGATGGGGGTGGGCAAACCTGAAAACCTGCTGGAGGCGATAGAGCGGGGAGTGGATATGTTCGATTGCATCATGCCCACGCGCAACGGCCGCAACGGGCAGATATTCACCAAGCAAGGGGTGATGAATATGCGCAATGAACGGTGGAAGAACGATTTCTCTCCCCTGGAAGAGGACGGTGCCTCATTCGTGGACACGCTCTATAGCAAAGCCTACCTGCGCCACCTGATCACCACCAACGAGATATTGGGATTGCAGATCGCCTCCATCCACAACCTGGCCTTTTTTATCTGGCTAATAGAGGAGGCGCGAAAGCATATTATCGCGGGGGATTTCTCGGAATGGAAACCCAGGATACTGGAAAACGTGACACGACGATTATGAAGAGAGTCAGTGATTTCTTGAATTTAAAACGACTGGACTGGTACATCATCAAGAAGTTCCTGGGCACCTTCGTGTTCATGATCGCGTTAATTATCTCCATCGCGGTGGTATTCGATATCAACGAAAAGATCGACAAGTTCATGACACACAACGCGTCATTGGAGGGGATCATCTTCGATTATTATCTCAACTTCATTCCCTATTACACCAACCTGTTCAGCCCCCTTTTCGTGTTCTTGGCGGTGATCTTTTTCACCTCCAAGATGGCTAATAACTCCGAGATTATCGCCATCCTCTCCAATGGAATCAGTTTCAAACGGCTGATGAAACCCTACATGGTGTCGGCCTTAGTGATCGCGATTTTCACCTTCGTCTTCGGAAGTTACCTGATTCCACCTGCCAACGCGACCCGCATCGAGTTCGAGCAAAACTACGTGGACCCAAGGAAAAAAAAGACGGGCGATCGCGATATCCAGTTCAAAGTGGGGCCGGGCACCATCGTCTATTTCGGGAACTTCGACTTGCCCAGCAACACGGGTTATAATTTCTCGATGGATCACTTCGACGACCTCCAGTTGGTATCGCGCCTCACCGCGCAGTCCATCAAGTACGACTCGGCCTACCAGTGGACCATCCGCGACTATCAAGTGAGGGAATTCGATGGCCTAAAGGAGACCATCACGCAGGGAACCTCCATCGATACCACGTTACAAATCGTGCCCAACGACTTTATCATCGCGGCTACCGACCAGCAGATGATGACCTCCCCACAGCTTCGCCAGTACGTGAAGAGCCAGAAAGAGCGAGGGTTAGGCAATATCCAGGCGTTTCAAATCGAGTACCACAGCCGCATCGCCTCGGTCTTCTCGGCATTTATCCTCACCCTGATCGGTGCATCTATTTCTGCCCGGAAAGTAAAAGGAGGGATGGGGCTAAACATTGGTATCGGGTTGGCATTGAGCATGGCCTATATCCTGTTTCTCACGGTAAGCTCCACCTTCGCGGTCAAAGGTAACATGAGCCCCTTTATTGCCGCGTGGATCCCGAACATCATCTTCATGGCAATCGCCGCGTACCTCTATCGCAGGGCACCAAATTAAAAAGACAAGAATGATGATACATAGAAATACAATTATACTTATACTGCTCTTCATGGCCTGCACGTCACTCGTAGTTGCACAAAACCAATTCCCTACCATTGTTATAGAAACCAACTACGGCACGATGAAGGCGAAACTTTACGACGACACGCCCGTGCATAGCAACCATTACCTGAAACTAATCAAGGAGGGATATTTTGATGGCACCCTTTTTCACCGGGTAGTGCAAAACTTCGTGATCCAGGGAGGGGCACAGGATTCACGCCACGCACCCCCCGGTATGCAGATAGGCGGAGGGCGCAGCGATATGGAGTTGATGCCGGAATTCAGGGAGAACCGTTACCACAAAAAAGGAGCACTGGCTGCCCCAAGGAAGGGAGACAACGAGAATCCCCAAAAGAAATCGGATGCCTCGCAATTCTATATCGTGCAGGGCCAAATATATACCGAAGGCCGGCTCGATACACTGGAACGGGTTGTCAACGTCCCCATTCGGAACGAACTAATCCGTACCCACTACGCTCCTCACAGAGAGGAACTGGATCGGCTAAAAGAAAGCGACCCAAGGGGTTTCAACGCGCTGCTCGACTCCGTGCTGGGGATCGTGGACTCACTCTATGCACTTGCGCCGGGTAAGTTGATTCTACCCGACGAGCTGAAGAAGGACTACTCCACGATTGGTGGCCTTCGCAACTTAGATGGCGAGTACACCGTTTTCGGTGAGGTTTTTGAAGGATTAGAAGTGATCGACAAGATCGCGGCCCTACCCGTGGACATGTACAGCCGCCCCACTACCGACGCGAAAATTATACGTGCCTACGTGGAATGATTCGAGGTGAAATTCTTGTCGTTGCTGCTGCTGTTACTTGAATAACGCGATATAATCTTCAAAGACATAAATACGGCCTCTCCTTATTTAAGGCTGTCCGGGGAACTCCCTGTTAACATCGCGCAGGCCCGCTTTACCTGTCCCCAGGCGTAGATGAGCGTGGTTTTTACTGCCTGCTTATTTTATTACAAATAAATTGTGTACATTTGGGAATAATTGGCAAAATAGAAAGGAGAGTAACAAACATGAACAACAAGGTAATAGCTACTATTGACGTATCCCGGCCGGCAGGGCGCAAGATCGTGCGTGACCTGCAAAAAAAAAGAACCGTAACGCTCGAATACCCCGCGCCTGAAGGGGGTAATGAAAAAACATATACGCATCAGGAAGTTTGGGAAATGGTGGAAAAACGCATGTCTGAGCACTACGGAAGAGAAATAAAAATCCGTTGACCCCATGTATCGTTTAGAATACTCCCAAGAGGCATACATGGATATACAGGAATTGGCCGATGTGATAAAGTATACGTATAAAATGCCCAACACGGCAGAAAAATATATGCGCGGGTTATATTAGAAAATAGGGCAGTTAGCACGAAGTCCCCAAAGTTACGCTATCCAAACCTCTGCATTTTTCCAGCGATACGGCACCAATGCACGCCGTATCAACTACAAAAAGATGGCCATTATCTATACCGTGCACGCAGGTATCGTCTATATTCACCGCATTATACCAGCAAACCTGATCACGGGCTAACCTCTGTCTGAGCAGCTAACGCCGGATATAACCCGCGAGATCAAATGGAAATGCCCCCATCCAGCCGGCCCTACCTTTTTCGCGTTACTCGATATTCTTCCGCACCCCCGTCAGAAAATCTTTCATCCCTCCAGAATCTTTCGTTTCGATAATATCCAGAAGCTCCTTTAGCTTGCTTCGGATGCGCTCCACCTGCTCCGAGGTGTAGGGGTTAAAGAGGATCTCGGTGAGCAGGAAGTCGTCCTCCGACAGCAATCCCTGCGCGATAGCCATATGCCGCTTGAAGGTGGTACCGGGTGCGTCCTGGTGTTTCATCACCGAGGCAAACACGAGCGTGGAAGCGAACGGGATAGAAAGGGAATATGCGATTGTCTCGTCGTGTTCCCGGAATGAGTACTCGAACACGTTTAACTTAAGCCCCCGGT
>CAYFMZ010000047.1:11660-17854 GCA_964344275.1 uncultured Proteiniphilum sp. | reverse complement strand
GAGAGGATCCGGTCGACCGCCTTCTGCGACAGGTCACTACCCACCTGTATGCGGATCTTCTCGCCAAAATACTTCTGCCCGAACTGGATACCGATATTCAGCAGCTCGTTGGCAATCATGATGGCCGATATAATCAACAGCAGCCGCATCCCGTTCTGGAACGGGTCGGGCTGGCGGAGCAACTCTTCCACCCGGTTCACCGTCTCGTTCACAAGAATGGGATTCACCTGCGCGGCGAACGACCCGATCAGTGTCAGGAACAGGGTTCCGGCGATCATCCCCTTGTAGGGTTTTACAAACGGGAGGAGGTTCTGGAAAAGTGCTTTAAAGGATTGAGAATAGGTTTCTTTTTGAATCATCGGCAGTTGGACTTAGATTCACGAAAAGGGTTTAATTTAGAGAAAAATAGAACAATCCGATGAGATGCCGTTTGCAGGAGAAATCAAGTAAGCAAAAGGCAGCCGCACATAAAACGAGGGGAGCAAAATAATAAAACAACAGACAAACCACTCATTTACGAATAATTTGCTACCTTTGGGGCTGAAATAACATCACTTTTTCCTGAAAGGAAAACTATTTTCCTCCATGTGAAAAAGTGATGGGTTCTTCATATTTGCTTTACTGAATTATGGATAACAAATTAAAAAACAGTGTACTGTTCTCTCTGGCGGAGTTACTGGAGGCTAACAGGACAGAGATCATGGAAGCCAACAAGGCAGATGCGCGGGCGTTCCCCGATATGGACGACTCCATGATGGATCGATTGAAAGTTGACAACAACAAGATAGACGGGATGATACGCTCCCTCAACGAGGTGGCGGGGCAAGATGACCCGGAAGGGCGGGTACTGCACGAGCTGGTTCGAGAGGATGGACTTCGTGTGTCTAACCGTACCGTTCCGTTCGGAACTATCCTCATCATTTACGAGTCGAGGCCCGACGTGACAATCGAGGCGGGAGCGACCGCGTTCAAGGCGGGGAACAAGATACTGCTGAAAGGGGGGAAAGAGGCGTATAACACCAACATGCTGCTTACTCAACTGTGGCAAAAGGCACTTTCACAAAACGGGATCAATATAAATAGAGTGGAGTACTTGAGCCTATCGCACGCCGAAACGCAGCAACTGATTAAAGAGAACACGAGGAAGGTGGACCTAATCATTCCTCGCGGTGGGGAGGGACTGATCCAGTTTGTGCAGGAGAACGCTTCGGTACCGGTTATCGTCAGTGGAAGAGGCAATAATTTCCTCTATATAGATAATGATTCTGACTTCGAGATGGCTGTCCAATTAGTTTTAAACGGGAAGAAACGTATCAGCGTCTGCAACGCGATCGATAAAGTTTTGTTGAATAAAGGGCTTCCCGGATTGAAAAGCAGGGTGAATGAACTGGTTGATAACCTCTCCAAGAAAGGGATCGAAGTATGGGGTAATAGCGAGATCGCCACGATGGACAACCGTGTGAAAGAGGAGAACGACGCTGCCACGCTCTGCGAAGAGTACTTGGCACCCAAACTATATCTTGCACTCGTGGACGAGATGGAAGATGCCATCGAGATGATCAACTTCTACTCCGGAGGACATACAGCCGTGATCGTCACGAACGATCAAGACTCCGCCGACCAGTTTATGCAAGAGGTGGATTGCGCGGCAGTGTACCACAACGCGTCGTCCCGGTTTACAGACGGGGGACAGTTTGGCGTGGGAGCCGAGATTGCTATCAGCACGCAAAAGCTTCATTTCCGTGGACCACTGGGATCACACGAGCTGGTCACCAACAAGTGGTTCGTGTACGGAAACGGACAAATCAGGGAATAAAAGATATAGAAGAGCGGAAGAGAAGAGAAGAGAAGAGAAGAGAAGAGAAGAGAAGAAAAGAGAAGAAAAGAGCAGAAAGGAAAAAGGAGCGAAAGGACTGTCGCCCCAAAAAAAGAAATGAAGAAAAAACTGATTATAAAAATTGGTACCTCGACACTCACGGCAGGTACTAACCGAATATCGTTTGCTGTTATCGAGAGCATGGCACGACAAATCGTGGAACTTAAAAAAGAGTACGATATCGTGATCGTCTCTTCGGGTGCCATCGCCACCGCACGCCAGTTCGTGGAAATTAACGGGTTTAACAAGTATGTCGACTCCAAGCAGGCATTAGCGGCCATCGGACAGACCAAGCTGATGGAGCTGTACGACAACATCTTCGGCACGTTTGGCCTGAATATCGCGCAAATATTGCTTACTTACCGCGACTTCGAGAACCCCGTGGCCAACGAAAATACCCGTAATACCATCCGGCGACTTTGGCAGGTGGATTACATCCCTATCGTGAACGAGAACGACACTGTCTCCATCGAAGAGATCATGCTGGGAGACAACGATAAGCTTTCAGCGTTGGTGGCCGTGATCACGGAGGCCGATCTGTTGGTGCTGGTTTCCGATATCGATGGCATTTTCGACCGCAATCCGCATTTGCACCCCGACGCGCAACTGATTACGGAAGTAAATAACTTGGAGTCGGTAGAGTCGTGCATTGAAGAGAAAGAGTCTACGCTAGGTACCGGTGGAATGTCGTCCAAAATACATGCTGCAGAAATCTGTATGGAAAATGGAGTAGAGATGTGGATCGTGAATGGGCAGCGACCTAATTATATCATCAACGCGATGGGCAACAGGATTCCATTTACTCGCTTCGTCAAGAAACAGTAACGCGCCATTTTTTTGAATAATTTAAAAATCCAAGCTGCTCATTGCACAACGTTCATTGTTCAACGTTCATTGCTCAACGCACACTACTAATTCTTAATTCTTAATTTTTAATTTAGTGAAACAGGGATTTATTGGATTCGGTAACCTAGCAAAGGCGGTTTATCGGGGGTTGGAAAAAGAAGAACAGATGGAGTTCGGCTACTTCGATCTAAGCCGAAAAGAGGTGGATATACCCTATTTTGAAGAGATGGGGCACCTGCTGGTTTTCGCGGACGTGATTTGGCTTACGGTGAAGCCACAGGATTTGGGCAATGTTTTGACAGAGCTAAAACAACACGAAATATCAGGGAAGACGATTGTCTCGCCGGTTGCCGGAAAACCCATCGCCTACATCGAGCAGTTCTTGGGAAAAGAGCAACGCGTGGTGCGTATTATGCCCAATCTTGCCATGGCGTACCGCAAATCAGTAACCGCTTTCGCTACCAATCAGCCGGGCAACAAGGAAGCCATGAAAATATACGAACTATTGGGAAAATTAGGTAAAGTGGTGGAGCTAGAAGAGAATGGATTCGACCTTTTTACTTCTGTTTTTGGAAGCGGTCCCGCCTTCATCCTGGCTTTTATTCAAATATTTAAAGACAAAATGCAAGAGTTCAACCTTCCCGGATCCCTCCTTGATGAACTCTTACTGGAACTCACCCGGGGCACCACCGACTATTTCGCCCAGAACCAGCAACAGTACAGCATCGAAGAGCTGATTAAGAACATCACGAGTAAGGGAGGAACCACCCAAGCAGGGTTAGAGTACTTCCGTACCCACGAGATAGGGAAGCACTTTGAAGGGGTGCTTGATGCTGCCCGTGACCGCTCGGCAGAGATGAGTCGCAACGGCAACGGTTAATTTAAACCATTTTTCTCCTCTTTCGCCTTAAAAGCAATGGCGTAATAGCGGATCTGCTTGATTACTGAAAGCAGCCCGTTGGAACGGGTAGGCGAAAGATGCTCCGTGAGCCCAATCTCTTTCATAAAACGCAGGTCGGTATTGATAATTTCATCGGGAGTACGCCCGCTGAACACCTTTAGCACCAATGCCAGTAATCCTTTAACAATCAGCGCATCGCTCTCGGCATGAAAATAGAGCCTTCCGTCACGATACTCTGTCTGTAGCCAGACCCTGCTTTGGCACCCTTTTATAATATTTTCCGGCGTCTTATACGCTTCATCAAGTGGTTCAAGGGCATTGCCCTGCTCAATGATATAGGCGTACTTATCCATCCAGTCGCCGTATATACTAAACTCGTCTATAATCTCTTGTTGTACTTGGTCTATCGTTTGCATTATTTTTTTGTTATTTCTCGTGAAGCTTTCACTCCATCCGTCGGAAAATTGCCATGCACGGTTTCGAGGCCAATCTTCCTGTTATCGGGCGGACTCATTATAAATCACCTCCATCACGGTTTGTCCGGCTGCCTTCAGGCTGGCCCGGTCTATATTCCGCATATCGTCCCTGTGGGTATGCCAATGCGGACCGAACCCGTTGCGGGTATCGGTTTTCAGGTTGATGATATCTACACTGGGAGCCCGGTGATGTTGGTTCACCGGCAGATGGTCGTCCGTGATATATCCCCCATGTTTAGGGAGAAAATAATTACCGTATCCCAATTTCGCGGCGGTACTCCACACTTTTTCGACGATGTTAGACGCGTATTGCACCGAGTAACCCTCTTTCATAAAGGTAGCACCGGCCGCGCCCACCATATCGAGTAGGATGCCATATGATGCTGTATAATTCTCCACGTGGGGTTGCTCCGACCAGTAACGGGAGCCCACGCACCACCAGTCGCCCTGAACCCATTCATCGCTGAACGAAGGTTGTCCCCAGTCCTCCAGGTCGAAGAAGATGATATCGACACCCACGTCGGCAGGATATTGCTGCAATTGCCGGGCAATCTCCAGCAGAGCCCCCACCCCACTTGCACCGTCGTCCGCCCCGTCGATCGGTTGCAGTTGCCTTGCTCCATCCGTCTCCTCGTCCGCGAATGGCCTCGTGTCCCAGTGAGCAAAAAGCAGCACCCGTTTTTCTACTTCAGGGCGAAAGCTCCCAATAATATTACGTATGGGCAGGTTCTGACCATCATAATGAGTTACCTCTGCTTTTTGTTCAATTACCGCGGCGCCAAACTCGTTGAGCTTAGCCACCAGCCAATCTCCACAGGCCGCATGTGCTGCAGTTCCTGGCACCCGGGGCCCGAAGGCTACTTGTGTGGCGACAAATGTGTAGGCGCTATCGGCGTTAAACTCGGGTGAGCGCTGTATATAGGATTCAGTAACAACCACGTTTTTTGATGATTGACAAGAATTACACGAAACGGTAAATAACATGCCGGCCGCAATCGCGACAAACAATGAAAAAGCACCCAACCGGTTCATGCTTGGTTTTCGTTCCATATTTGGTTCTCGTTCCATATCTGGTTCTCGCTCCAGGCTTGGTTCACGCTCCATATTTTTGATTATTGTTTAAACACAATATGATCCGTATCCACGTTCAACTCCGCCATCTCGCCCATGATAAGTGGAAAATTCAACTTCACATGTCCCACGGGGAAGTGAAAAGCCAACGGGAAGCTGTATTCTTTTACCGCATCACGAATCGATTCGTGTAAACTGAAATACATCTGATCGTCCTCTTCATAATCGGTGAAACGACCTACAATCAGGCCACTAACACGTTCGAACACACCGGTCAGCTTCAATTGGTAGATCATACGATCCACCCGGTAAGGCACTTCCCCCGTATCCTCTATAAAGAGGATGCCATTACGAGGGATCCGAGCGTAACGCGACCCAAGAAGCCCACAGAAAACAGCCAAGTTTCCACCAAATAATCTACCCTTGGCGGTCCCTATACGGTTCATTGTATTACCGTCATCCACCGGGATTGAATACTTCACGGATTGTCCTGCTATTATACTTTTGGTATACCGGACCGACACATCCTCCGAACCTTCAAGGGAAAAATGAGAAGCCATGGGGCCGTGAAGCGAGGCTACACCATGATACTGCAAAGCAGCATGAAGCGCGGTGATATCGCTATATCCGATCACCCATTTGGGATGCCTACGGATACCGGAGAAGTTCAGTTCAGGAAGGAGGTGAAACATACCGTATCCCCCTCGTGAGCAAAGCACAAGCTTCGTATCCGGGTCGTCGAACGCGCGTTGCAAATCCAACAGTCGCTCGGCTATCGATCCACTGAATCGCCCCCTGCTACCCAAAGCATGTTCACTGATCTCAACCTCCAGTCCCCACCCTTCCAGCACCGAGGAGGCATCCTCCACAAGGTAGTTATCAATCTTTCCCGCTGGAGAAAGGATAACCGCCTTATCGTTGTATTGTAGGGAGGGGGGACGTTTCACTTTACTATCTTTTTACGGGCACGGTACATCTGTTCGTGGTTGCGGCATACCCGTTCGTGGTTGCGGCATACCCGTTA
>CAYFMZ010000047.1:0-11560 GCA_964344275.1 uncultured Proteiniphilum sp. | reverse complement strand
CCGCTCGTGATCACGGCAGGGACTCGTGCCGGTTGACTTTTTTTTCGAAAAGCATGCCGGCGAGTAACGTTACCAGGTGCCGGCTGCTTACCGTTACGCGTCGATGTTCGCGTAGGTCGCGTTCTCCTCGATAAACTCCCGGCGAGGAGCCACCTCTTCGCCCATCAGCATGGTGAAGATAATATCCGCGTCGGCCGCGTTTTCGATAGTCACTTGCTTGAGGGTACGGTGCTCGGGATTCATTGTCGTATCCCACAGCTGCTCCGCGTTCATCTCACCAAGCCCCTTATATCGTTGCGTGTGTACCGCGTTCTCGTTCCCGTCCGCGTACTTGTCAATAAATGCCCTTCGTTGCTGTTCATTATAGCAATACTCCTCGATTTTTCCTTTCTTTAAAAGATAAAGTGGCGGCGTGGCAATATAGACATATCCATTCTCGATGAGGGGGCGCATATAGCGGAAAAAGAACGTGAGGATCAGCGTATCGATATGGCTTCCATCCACGTCCGCGTCCGTCATCAGTATAATCTTGTGATAGCGGAGTTTCTGAATATTAAGCTCTTTGGAGTCCTCTTCCGTGCCGATAGTAACTCCCAGCGCGGTATAAATATTCTTGATCTCGTCGCTCTCCAGCACCTTGTGCGGCATCGCTTTTTCCACGTTAAGGATCTTCCCTCGTAGCGGTAAAATAGCTTGAAATATACGGTCGCGTCCTTGCTTCGCGGTTCCACCGGCAGAGTCTCCCTCCACGAGGAATATCTCGCTCTTGGAAGGGTCTTTGCTGGTACAATCGGCCAGCTTACCCGGTAATCCTGCTCCGGAGAGGGGCGACTTACGCTGCACCATCTCTCGCGCCTTACGTGCGGCTTGGCGAGCGGTAGCGGCCAGGATGACTTTTTCCACGATCACTTTGGCCTCCCTCGGATGCTCCTCGAGATAATTCCTCAATGCTTCACCAATGGCTTGATCCACGGCACCCATCACCTCACTGTTCCCAAGCTTTGTTTTCGTCTGTCCTTCGAACTGGGGTTCGGCCACCTTCACCGAGAGCACGGCCGTGATTCCTTCACGAAAATCGTCGCCGCTAATCTCCACCTTCACCTTCTCCAACATCTTGGAATCCTCAGCATACTTTTTTAACGTACGCGACAAGCCTCTACGAAAGCCGGTGAGGTGGGTTCCCCCTTCAATGGTGTTGATGTTATTCACGTAGGAGAATATATTCTCGTTGTAGGTGTCGTTATAGGTCAACGCGATCTCGATGGGAACTTCGTTTTTTTCAGTTACGATATGAATGGGATCCTGAATGAGCGAGTCCTTGTTTTTATCGATATAGCGTACAAACTCTTGGAGGCCTGTTTCGGAATAAAAGCGTTCCGTCTTGAAGCTACCATCCTCTTTTGGAGAGCGCTTGTCGGTAAGCGAAAGCGTAATGCCCGCGTTCAAGAATGCCAGTTCCCGCAAGCGAGTGGATAGAATATCGTAGCGGTATTCCATCACGGTGAAGATAGAGTCATCCGGCTTGAATGTAACGATGGTACCGGTTACAGCAGTATCACCAAGAATTTGTATGTCGGCATACGGTCTCCCTTTGGAATATTCTTGCACGTGAATCTTTCCGTTGCGATGGATTTCTGCCTTTAAATAGGTCGACAGGGCATTTACAACCGAAACCCCTACCCCGTGGAGACCACCGGACACTTTATAAGTACCCTTGTCGAACTTCCCACCCGCGTGCAGTACAGTAAGTACCACCTCAAGTGCCGATTTCTTTTCTTTCTCGTGATAATCCACCGGGATCCCTCGTCCGTTATCTTTCACCGTTATGGAGTTGTCTTCATTGATGATCACATCAATTGTATCGCAATACCCGGCCAGCGCCTCGTCGATGGAGTTATCCACCACCTCGTACACTAGGTGATGCAGCCCTTTCTCACTCACGTCGCCAATATACATGGCGGGGCGCTTGCGAACCGCTTCCAATCCTTCGAGAACTTGGATATTTTGCGCGGAATAACTCCCGCCGGCCGATTTTTTTTCTTCTTCTGACATTATTTTGTTCCTTTATTTAATCTCTCTATATATTAGCTGGTTAGGAAGATCCCTCCCCAGCATTAAAAACCCAACAAATATACGAAAAATCCCCCTTTTTACCAATGCCTTTTCATTTTTTTAGGGCCAACCACGGGGATATTCTTCACAAAAAAGCGAGCATTTAGCTCGCCTCACAACACAACCCTATGAAGATAACAGGATTAGAACACTACAACCCCGTAATTACACACCGAGACAATCTTTTACCTCTTGAAGGATATCAATCCATTCACTAAAATTCGTAATCAATAGCTGCCCTGTCGGTCCTCACCTTCGAGATGAATTCACCCACTTTCAGGTGCTCCTCGTGAACGGCGTACAAGTGAAGATCTTCCAAGCTATCAAACTCGGCATCAAGTATTACGTCGTAATTGCCAACTGGAGCTCCCGACTGGTTCAACCAGACCTCTATCTTCCGGATCACCGGAATCACCTCTTTGAGCGCCTCCAGACGCTCCTTAATCAGAAGCGCGTTCACCGCCTTACTGTTCCCCTCGGCCTCTTCGGCTAACTTAAAAAGCACCAGATGTCGTACCATATCCCGTTAATGAATTAAACATGCTCTATAAAACAAAAAAACCGAACGATCACGCTCGGCTTCTTGTATACATATTTCAGACACCAAAATCAACTCAGGCTATTTACATGCGCTGCCAACTTCGACTTCAGGTTATTGGCTTTATTTTGATGAATCACGTTCTTTTTCGCCAGTTTATCCAGCATGGAGCACACTCCAGGGTACATTTTTTGTGCCTCCTCCTTAGAAGTGGTTGCACGTAATTTACGCACCGCGTTCCGAGTGGTACGCGACACGTATCTATTGGATAGGCGACGAGCTTTTATCTGCCTGATTCTCTTTTCTGCTGATTTGTGATTTGCCATTCTATTGACGTATCTGTTATCTGTTGTTATTATTTATGTAGCCCATAGGGGAATCGAACCCCTCTTTCCAGAATGAAAATCTGGCGTCCTAACCGATAGACGAATGGGCCATGAAGAGCGTGAACTCTGTTTGCATTTTGTTTGCAAAAGATGCTTGATCTCTAAATGCGGGTGCAAATATAGAATGTTTTTCTTAAAGCGCAAAACTTTTTTATCAATTTCAAGCAAATTCTTTTCCACAAACCCGCCATTCCGTTAAAAATCAACTAAAAATCTATTTTAATGATTTATAAGTTGGATATTTCATCTTTTTTATCTAATTTTGCAACCCGAAAAAAGACCGTTACGTTGTGTAAAAATACACCGTTGTATTAGTATAGAAGTACGGTCTTATTAGCGAAGAAGTATTATTACTATATGGTGTAGGCATGAGGTTCAGAGGAAGAAGCGGCTTGCCAACGGGTAATGTTTGTAGACCATCGACATGTAAGCTCTAACATAGCAGGATATGTCTATCGGTATTCCTTATAATGTAGCATCATAAAATTATAGACAATAAAATAAATAGAATAATCATATGAAGAGAACATTTCAACCCTCTAACAGAAAGAGAAAGAACAAGCACGGGTTCCGTAGCCGCATGACAACCAAAAACGGAAGAAAAGTACTGGCTGCACGCCGTGCAAAAGGCAGGGCTAGATTGTCCGTATCGGACGAGTTCTGATCTTGGAACGATTTACATTATAAAGACGGGAACATGGGGGTGCCAAGTTCCTGTTTTTTTTTGTACTTTTGCAGATACAAAGCTTATACAGCTATTTTATTAAGCGATTTTTATGAGCAAAAAGAGATCCAAAAAACCAATATTTGCCACCAGCATCTTCAAGAACCTGCTGGCAATCATTGCTAGCGGCATCGTACTCGTTGCACTGGCTCTTGTTTTTCTACATGTCTACACCCGTCATGGCCATAACGTGGTGGTGCCCAATCTTGAGGGCCTCCAGGTAGAAGAAGCAAACATCATACTGAATGCCAGAGGAATACACGCGGAAATAGTAGATTCAATCTATCAGCCCGACGCGGTACCGGGTGCCATTATCGATCAAACACCCAAAGCAGACAACAAAGTAAAAGAAGGCCGCTCCATTTATATCACGATATACTCTAAAAGCCCACAGGAAGTGGCCGTACCCGGCCTGGTGGACTTTTCCACTAGGCAAGCGATGGCCCTTTTAAACTCACTGGGATTCACACGAATATCCATAGAGGAAGTGCCATCTCAATATTCAGGGCTCGTCATTGCCGTAGAATACCGCGGGAAACGATTGGCACCGGACGAGAAGGTGCCGGCTGGATCGCCCCTACAGTTGGTAGTAAGTAGCAGCTCATTAGCGGATTCACTCAACGTGGATGACGAGTACATCCTTACCCCGGAACTTCATGAAAGATTCGAGGAGGGACAGATCGACGATTCATTTTTCTAACGCTTGGTTTCGTGGTAAGAGAAGATTGGGAGGATATTGATTTTTTGCCGGAGGAAGAAGGAGAGGAAGATGAATTCATCGGGAACACCATCGAGAACACCGGAGAGAAAGAACAACGATTCGAGCATTACCGATTTGTGGCCGACAAAGGTCAAAGCCTGCTGCGAGTAGATAAATTCTTGTCGGTGCGGATAGAGGGCATCTCCCGCAACAGGATACAGCAGGCAGCCGACGCGGAGTGCATCTTGGTAAATGGCACCCCGGTAAAATCCAACTACAAGGTGAAGCCGTTAGACTCGGTCTCTATCGTGATGGATCGCCCGAGGCGAGAACTTGAAATTATTCCAGAAAACATTCCGCTCGATATCGTGTACGAAGACGACTCCCTCTTGGTGGTTAACAAACCGGCCGGCATGGTGGTGCACCCCGGACATGGGAACTACACGGGCACGTTAGTAAATGCCCTTGCTTACCACCTCAACTTCGGCAGCACGACAAAAATCGACGATCCCCGTATGGGATTGGTACACCGGATTGACAAAGAGACGTCGGGCCTGCTGTTAGTGGCCAAGACACCTGAAGCCAAAACACACCTTGCCGGGCAATTTTTCCGAAAAGAGACGAAACGGCTCTACGCGGCACTCGTGTGGGGTAACGTGGCAGCCGATGAGGGGACTATAGAAGGCAATCTCGGACGCGATCCCAGGGATCGCATGCTGATGCGTGTATTCCCCGGGGGAGAACAGGGTAAACCCGCGATTACTCACTACAAGGTGCTGGAAAGATTTGGCTATGTAACGCTCGTGGAGTGCCAACTCGAAACCGGCCGAACACACCAGATAAGGGTGCATATGAAGTATATCGGACACACGCTCTTTAACGATGAGCGATACGGGGGCAACGAAATTCTGAGAGGTACCCACTTTGCCAAGTACAAGCAATTCGTGTATAACTGCTTTTCGCTATGCCCGCGGCAATGCCTGCATGCAAAAACATTGGGGTTCGTGCATCCAAAGACAGGAGAAGAACTCTATTTCGAAAGCGATATCCCGGGAGATATACAGGCTGTAATTGAAAAGTGGAGAGGGTATCGACGTGACAATTAGAGTATAAGGAGAGAAACAATAAATTGCAGAGAGAAACAAATTGCGGATAGAAACGATGAAAAAGAACGTGGCAATCGTATGGGGAGGATACTCTTCCGAAAGCGTGGTATCAGAAAAAAGCGCGGCCGGGATATACTCCTTTCTTGACAATGGAAAATACAACCTATACAAGGTGAGGATAGACCGGCACGCGTGGGAAGTGGAGTATCGCGGGGGGGTACTACCGATAGATAAGAACAATTTCAGTTTCAGTGTCCACGGGGAAACGATACGGTTCGATTTCGCTTACATCACCATTCACGGCACCCCGGGTGAGGACGGAGTGCTTCAAGGCTATTTTGATATGTTGGGCATCCCCTACTCCAACTGCGGCGTTCTACCTTCGGCACTCACGTTTAATAAATTTATCTGTAATAATTTTCTAAAAAATTTCGGAGTACGGGTCGCCCCTTCGGTCGTCTTGAGAAAAGATAGCCCTTACACCGCGGAAGAGATTATCGCCGACTTGGGATTACCTGTTTTCGTGAAACCTAACTTGGGTGGATCCAGTTTTGCAACAACCAAAGTGAAAGAAACTCACGAACTGGAAGCCGCCATCAACGAAGCATTCGCGGAAGCATCGGAAGTGATAATAGAGTGCTTTATTGCAGGCACGGAGGTGACTTGCGGTTGCTTTGAAACCGAAAACGGACTCGTCGCCCTCCCGCTTACCGAGGTAGTAAGTGAGAATGAATTCTTTGATTACGACGCGAAATACAACGGCCAGGTGGAAGAGATCACCCCGGCCCGTATCCCGGATGCCATTGCCCGGGCAATTCAGGAAGAGACAAAAAACATCTATCGCCTCGTGGGCGCTAAAGGCATCATCAGGGCCGATTACATCATTCAAGATAGCATACCGGTTCTTTTAGAGGTAAATACCACGCCGGGAATGACCGGCACTAGCTTTATCCCACAACAAGTAGCTGCAGCGGGCCTATTGATGAGTGAAGTTCTTTCGGAAATCATCGAAATAGAATACAATAAAATTATCCAAAAGAGAGGATGAATGAAATGAAGACAACCTCCGTTGATACAACCGACCCTTTTCGCGATATCCGCCCCTTGCTGGATAGCGAGGTACCCGAAACCATTGCCAGGCTCATTGCTAACGATGGATTCAAACGAGCCGTTGAGCCAATTGTGAAGCCCCTTACATGGGAACAATTTGCCGGCATGATGAGCCGCTGTGAAACCAAGCATGATTTTCAGGCCCGTGTGGTTTATCCCCTTATGAAGCAATTAATAGCGAAAACCACTACCGAAATGATCGGTTCGGGCTGGGAGCATATCAACGAGAAAGAGGGCTACCTCTTTATATCCAACCATCGCGATATCGTGCTGGACGCGGGTTTCTTCAACATACTCCTTTTCGACAAGGAGACGTCTACTACCGAAATTGCTATCGGCGACAACCTACTAATCTATCCCTGGATCACAGATCTGGTAAGGCTCAATAAGAGTTTTATCGTGAAACGAGGTGTTTCCGTACGACAGATGCTGGAGGTGTCGAAACAACTCTCCAACTACATTCATCACACGATAACCCAACGAGAGCAATCCATCTGGATTGCACAGCGCGAAGGGAGAGCCAAGGACTCCAACGATAAAACGCAGGCCAGCCTCCTGAAGATGTTCGTGCTGCACGATAGCGCCCAGCCACTTGAAACGTTGCGGCAACTAAAGATTGTCCCATTATCCATCTCGTACGAGTACGATCCGTGTGATTACCTGAAAGCCAAAGAGTATCAACTCAAACGCGATCAGCCGGGGTACAAGAAAACGCAAGCCGACGACATCGAGAACATGGTTACAGGCATTACAGGGTTCAAAGGAAAAGTCGCCTTTCAATTAGGGAACCCCATCCATTCACAACTGGATGATATTCCCGCCGAAATCGGACGCAACGCGGTCTTGGAACAGGTAGCCTCATTGATAGATAACGAGATATACCGGAACTACACCTTTTTCCCTATCAATTATATCGCGTACGACCGGATGACCGGTTCCAGCACGTTCGCGCACGAGTATAATGAGGAAGAGGCCGCTAATTTCGATAGCTACGTACAGCAACAGGTCAACAAGGTGAATATCCCAGGAAAAGACGCCGACTTCCTCCGTGAAAGAATAATCGAGATGTACGGCAATACCGTCAAAAATCACTTGGCGGTGAAGAGGGTACAGTAAAAAGCAGGGAAGCATGAGAAGAGTGGCATCCGTTTTCTTGGTATTTTGCCTATTTGTATCGAGCTGCGACAAAGAGCCCGATCGATTAGACGACTACTGGGTGGAGTTTGCTACCCTACTAAAGGTGGGCAGCAGCTACCGCTTCCAACTTGATAACGGACGGCTGCTTGTTCCTGAAAAAACAGAAGGCATTGAAGGGCAAAACGGACAACGGGTCATACTCAACTACGTGCCGCTGCAAGGAGATACCATAAAGGTCAATTATGCCTCTCCCATTTTCACTGCTCACGTAGAGGCCGATGGGTATCCCGAGCGGTACACGGATCACCCGGTAAAAATACAGAGCGTGTGGGTAAGTGGCGACTACCTGAACCTGATCATGGAGTTAGAATATCACAGCAAGCCGCATAGCTTATCGCTACTTCGCGATCATAATGCATCGAGTATCGACCTCTATCTCAGCCATTCTCGAAACGGCGATCCCCCGGGAGCTCCACAGGTGATGCACGCGTCCTTTCTACTTTCTAGCTTGCGAACAGGGAGCGGCATCTTGGTAGTCCCTTTCCGGCTATTTATTAACACCTATACCGGTCCGCGTGTTTTTGAACTGGAACTGAAGTAAGCCTCGCTGACCTGCGGGAATTATCCGGCTCACGGAAACGGGGGAATCGGGTCCTCATCAATCGTGAAGTCGATGGGCAGCAAGCATTTCACGTTTACCTTTTCCCCACCGTTCTCCCCGGGAATCCATTTCGGCATCAAACCGAGCACCCTTATCGCCTCGTTATCGAGCGCGGGATCCAGTCCATCCACTACCTCAATATTAGAAATGGCCCCGTCTGCTCCCACGATAAACGAACAGAGGATACGCCCCTCGATGCCATCCTGTTTTGCCTTGATGGGATAGCGCATGTTATGCGCGATGAATTTCCCCAGGTCCTCTTCCCCGTACGTGTATCGCGGCATTTGATCCACGATGGTGTAAATCTCGTTGTTTTCAATGAAATCGAGGTCAGTCTTCGCGTACACGTTCGTGCCGGGTGCAGCCGTTTGGTTGCCGGATGCAGCTACCGCGTTCTTGTTCAATCTAAAATACATCGGCACGTATGTTTCGGAACGAACAATCTCCCCGCCGTGGCGGGCAGGGCGCCAAGGCGGCATAGCCTGTAGAATTCGCAGCGCTTCATCGTTCAGCAGCGGGTCTGCACGGTGAATTATATTAAAATTAGAAAGAGAGCCATCCTTTTCTACCACGAAGGTGTAGACTACCAGTCCCTGCTCGTCTCGTTCTCGTGCATCGGCAGGATAACTCAACGTGCTTGAGATAAAGTTGTGCATTGCCGCGGTTCCCCCGGTAAACATCGGAACGATATCCGGATTTTCGAAGACACGGTCACTGCTAGAAACCGGCGCATCCTGCGCCACAACGACTGATTGTTTTGTAAACAGGCTGGCAACTAGAAAGGCCAAACCAAAAACGAAGAGAAATTTACGTGAATTCATCTGTCTGATATGCTCTGAAAAAGTGTTAGTGAAATTAAGAAGCAAAGATACAAAAAGCCTCCATTACCACCAACCAAAACCGGTAAAGCTTCAGAACGAATGCCAGCCGCCGCCGTTATACGCCTCAAACCCTTTGCTTTTCAGAAAATTCACGGCATATCCGCTTCGTGCGCCGCTTGCGCAGACAACCACCAAAGGAACGTCTTTTTTAAGTTTTCCAATTTTTCCCGATAACGAATCCAGCGGGATATTCACCGAACCGGGAGCATGACCAGACGCGTATTCTTCCTTGGTGCGCACGTCCAATAAGAGAGCTCCATTCTGTATTTTCTCTTTTAATTCACCTTTGTTCGGCAATCCGAATAATCGGCTTAAAATTCCCATATTTAAAAATATTTATTTGTTATTGTTTGGTTCAAACTCCCACGGATACCTGATCTACCTTAGCCTCCCCGTCGTCTCCTATCACCGTAAAGAAATCGCATTGATTCCCCCATATGCCTTGACCTCCCTTTGCGCCCAGTTTTTCTTGTTGTACGCAAGCGTAGGTTTTATACCCTCCCGATAAGTTATAAACCTCTTTATATCCATGCTGCATCAGAATCCGTGCCGCGGTGTATCCCCTCAGTCCCACCGCGCAGTACACGTAGATTGATTTATCGACCGGGAGCTCGGGCAATCGCTTTCGAAGTTCATCCAACGGTATATTTACGGCATTTTCGATGTGCCCCGATTCGTACTCCTCCACGGTCCTAATATCTACAATCATCGCGTGGGGTGGTAAGTTTTTCATCTCTTGCCAATGGACGATCTTCATGTGTCCCACCAGAATATTTTCCGCGATAAAACCGGCCATATTCACCGGATCTTTCGCCGAAGAGAAAGGCGGCGCGTACGCGTGCTCTATCTCTTGCAGGTCGTGTATAGTTCCCCCGTTACGAATCACCTGCGCCAGCAAATCAATCCGCTTATCCACTCCATCGAAGCCGACCACCTGTGCTCCTAACAGTTTACCATCGGGAGCGAAATTAATCTTGATCGACAACGGCAACGCGCCAGGATAATAACCCGCGTGTGAACCGGCGTGGCTGATGGAGGTCATGTACTCCACCCCTTCTCGCGAAAGCAATCGTTCGGAAGCCCCGGCTGACGCGACCGACAGATCGAAAACCTTGGCTATCGACGTGCCGATCGTACCTTTGTAGGCCTTGGTGTTTCCCATGATAATGTTATCCGCGACGATTCTCGCCTGCTTGTTCGCCGGCCCTGCCAATGGAATCAATGCCGGCTTTCCTGTCACGGGGTTTATCACCTCAACAGCATCCCCCACCGCGTAAATATCCGGATCGGATGTCTGCATGTAGTCGTTCACCGCGATGCCACCCAAGCCGCCGATCTTTAATCCCGCCTCCTCGACCAGTCCCGTTTCGGGTCGCACGCCGATGCTCAAGATCACCATATCCGTAACGATTCTTTTCTCGCTCGCCATCCGAACCAACAGGCGATCGCCCTCCGGTTCAAATGCCGTGACCGTCTCGCTCAACAGGAGGTCGATATTCTGGGAACGAAGATACTGGTGTACCATGGCCGCCATGGGGTAATCCACGGTTCCCATCACCTGGTCGGCCTGCTCGATAACCGTGACTTCCAGACCGGCTTGCTTTAGGTTCTCGGCCATCTCCAAGCCGATAAAACCCGCGCCCACTATTACCGCGGAAGGAACATCCTTCGTATCGGTTGCCCTCTTTACGTTGATAGCGTTCTTTCGGGTAACGGCCGATTTAATACGATCCATATCCGGCACGTTCCGTAGGGTATAGACATGCTCGTTATCAACTCCCGCTATTTTCGGCTTCACCGGCCTTGCCCCGGTCGACACGATCAGCTTATCATACTCCTCCATGTAGGTGATTCCCTTTAACCTGTCCTTCACTTTGACGGTTTTCTGAGCAGGGTCGATCGCGATCACCTCCGACATCACCCGCGCATCGATTTCGAATCGACTTTTGAAACCCTCGGGGGTTTGCAAGAACAGCTCCTCCCGGTGTGCGATCGTTCCCCCGATATGATACGGAAGTCCGCAATTGGCGTACGACACGTACGCGTCCTTCTCGAAAAGAATAATTTCCGCTTTCTCGTCCAGCCGCCTCAGTCGTGCCGCCGCGGTAGCCCCGCCGGCCACTCCCCCAATAATTACAATCTTCATATTCTTTGTTTATTCATTTACCTTCTTATCTACTTGTCGACATATCGTTGACATCGTCC
>CAYFMZ010000046.1:4618-18298 GCA_964344275.1 uncultured Proteiniphilum sp. | reverse complement strand
TATGGAATCACTTGGACAAGGTCTGGGAAACGATGAAGGCAGCGGTGGAAAGAGGCGAAAAGCATGCAGCTACCATATAAAAGCGAAAGGGCACAATGCATCGCTTCGATCGAGAGGTTTGGTGTTCGCTTACGCGCTGGCTGTTTCGGAAGAGAACGCGGCGGGAGGCGTGATCGTGACGGCACCCACCTGCGGTTCTTGCGGTGTGACCCCGGCAGTATTATACCACTTGGAAAAGAGCCGTGAGTTTAGTAAGAATCGGGTTTTAAGGGCTCTCGCCACGGCAGGGTTGGTCGGGAATATCGTTAAGAAACATGCCTCCATCTCGGGGGCTGAAGTAGGTTGTCAAGGCGAAATTGGGGTCGCGTGTGCCATGGCGGCCGCGGCTGCCAGCCAACTCTTCGGGGGAAGTCCCGCGCAAATAGAATACGCCGCGGAGATGGGATTGGAGCATCATCTGGGGATGACGTGCGACCCGGTATGTGGATTGGTGCAGATTCCCTGCATCGAGCGCAACGCGTTAGCAGCAGCAAGGGCACTGGACGCGAATATTTACTCCTCTTTTACCGATGGCATTCACCGCGTATCGTTCGACCGGGTAGTACAGGTGATGAAGGAGACGGGGCACGACCTGCCTTCGCTCTATAAAGAGACCAGCGAGGGAGGCTTGGCCAAAGGCCACGTTTTCACGTGAGAGCCGATCATTTATGGAAGATGTAAAAACATATAAATTGAGAGAACTTTGTATCAAAGGTGGGAGTGGAGCAGCACCTGTGGGAGGGAGAGAATCTTATTCGTGTGGTAATATTTGATTCGAAGCCAAAATGTTTAGGACATCTCTTTCTCTATGATTAATAATTTACGCTGGATAAAATTTAGATATGAGCAAATTAATCAAAATAGACAAAGAATATAAACAGTGGATTTCTGAACTCAGCGAAAGGTTTAGGATAAGCCAACTACGAGCTTCTGTAAAGGTGAATTCCGAAATGCTTCGCTTTTACTGGTTACTCGGCAAAGATATTGTAGAATTAAAGGCGGAAAGTAAATGGGGAGACAAGATTCTCCAAAACATAAGTCTGGATTTACAGGATAAACTCCCGGGAGTAAAAGGTATGTCTGAAACCAATATAGATTACATGAAACGTTTCTATATTCTTTACTCACAGTTAAATGTAATTTCCCCACAAGTTGTGGGGGAAAATAATAAATCAATTTCCCCACAACTTGTAGACGATTTATTTTCTATTCCCTGGGGACACCACAGATTTATTATTGACAAGTGTTATGATAACCCTGAAAAAGCCTATTTCTATGTTCAAAAAACAATTCAAAACAATTGGTCGCGCTCTGTATTGTTGAATTTTCTCGATACGGACTTATACGAACGTCAAGGAAAAGCTATTTCAAACTTTAAAAATGCCCTTCCATCTCTACAGAGTGATTTGGCTCAAGAGATGACAAAAGATCCGTATAACTTCGATTTTTTGGCACTTACAGAAGAATACAAAGAGAAGGAATTGAAAGAGGCATTAGTCAAAAATGTAACAAAATTTTTATTGGAACTTGGTACTGGATTTGCATTCGTCGGACGTGAATATAGGTTGCAGATAGGAAAAACAGAGAAATTTCTGGATATGCTCTTCTACAATTTGAATTTGAGGTGTTATGTTGTAATTGAAATCAAAACCACAGAGTTTGATTCTGGTAATATAGGTCAATTAGGGACTTATGTCGCAGCAGTTAACCATATTCTGAAACAGCCCGAGGATAATCCTACGATTGGTTTGCTTGTTTGCAAAACCAAAGATAATGTTCTCGCGCAATATGCTTTGGAGTCAAGTAGTCAGCCAATAGGTATCTCCGAATATGAATTGACAAAATTGTATCCTGCCGATTTTAAAGGGACATTACCTTCAATAGAGGAAATTGAGAACGAGTTAAAGGATAACTTCAACAGCTGAATTTTCATTTAGCTGTACATAAGAACATGCGAAACTTGAATAATAAAAAAGTACGACTGAAACGAGGAATTGGTTAAAACAGAAAACAAACGGGCTATAATATACTTTTTCGGGTTATTTGCCGTTATACGTACGGTATCACGTAATCAGCCCTAATGTACGTTGTACGCGAACCATTTCCCGTACGCGACGCTACAAAACAATTAAAAATGCACTATGATAGATTATATTAAAGGTGAGGTTGCCGAGTTGACCCCCACGTCGGTAACGCTTGAACAAGGGGGTATTGGTTACCAATTAAACATTTCACTTAACACGTATGGGGCCATCAGCGATAAGCAGACGGTCAAGCTTTACGTCTACGAGTCGATCCGGGAGGACGCGCACGTGCTGTTCGGCTTTATGGACAAGCACGAGCGGGAGTTATTCTTGCTCCTTATCAGCGTATCAGGGGTAGGTCCCAGCACTGCCCGGGTAATCCTATCGTCGCTCAGTTCGAAAGAGTTGGAGAGCGTGATCGCGACCGAGAACGCGACCGTGTTGCAGACGGTGAAAGGAATTGGAGTAAAAACGGCGCAGCGAATCATCGTCGATCTGAAAGATAAAATCAAGTTCACCGACGAAAGTGGCACCGTTCAGTTACCCACCAAAATGGATCTGTCTGAAACGGGACACGCCGCTGTATCTGCCTTGGTAATGCTGGGTTTCATGCAGAACGCCTCACAAAAAGTGGTATCAAAAATCATCAAGGAGTCGCCCTCGCTACCGGTGGAAGGAGTAATCAAAGAGGCGTTGAAAAGGTTGTAATAGTATATAGAGCATAACAGGAGCTGATTACGTGATACGAGCTAAATTAAAGAATCGTATTAAGCTGCTGCTCTGAAAAAGTTCATACATACCCTGTTTTTGTTTCTCCTGTTGACCTGTCACGGGAGCACTCCTTTCGCGTCCGTTTCCAGGATTTGGTACGAGAGCACTGGGCTACTTTTCGACCATACTATAGCACTCCCCGACACTACCGGGCTACCTTCTGACAATGCCGCGACATTACCCGATAGTACTGCCTTGCATGAAAACATACTTACTCCCCCTAACCTTACACGAACAGATAGCACTGCCCTCCGTTTCGAGGTAGGTACGCCCTTTATCAAAAGTCCCCTTCAACTCGGAAAAAGCGCGGTAATCGACCTGAAAAACCCACCCAACACGCGTACCGAAGCGCGTTACGATTTTCAGACCGGCCGCTACGTGTTCGAGAATAAGATCGGGGAACAAGTGGTAGCGATCCCTTTTTCTATGTCGCCCGAAGAGTATATGGAGTATCGAAGCCGGCAGATGCAAATCGATTATTTCCGGGCACGCAACGCGTTAAAGGGAGATACCCTATTGTCTACTCCTCGATTTTCTCTCCGAGATATACGTAAGCCGCAACGGGCCACCGGAAATATTTTCGGGGAGGGAGGCGTCCAACTAACTACACGAGGTACTTTTGAGATATCGACCGGCATAAAACGGGACGTGACAGACAACCCGACCCTGCCACAACGCGCAAGGCGGCGTACCACGTTCGATATGGGACAGGATATCCGGGTAAACTTGAACGCGAAAGTGGGGGACAAGATCAATTTTGATATCAATTACGATAGCGAAGCAACCTTCGATATGGAGGCCCGAAAGATTAAATTGGCGTACAGGGGGGACGAGGATGAAATTATCCGTCACATCGAGGCGGGAAACGTGGGCATGACCACGAGTAATTCACTCATCGACGCGGGGGAGGCATTGTTTGGTGTTAAAGCGGATCTCCAGTTTGGGAAGCTGCGGGTAAACACCTTGCTCTCGCAACAGGAATCGGAAACACGCGTGGTGAACAGCCAGGGGGGAGTACAAACTACACCGTTTGAGTTTAGTGCCGACGCGTACGACGAGAACCGTCACTTCTTCCTGGGATACCACTTTCGGGACACGTACGACGAAGCGTTGAGTGGGCTTCCTTACGTTCGGTCGCCCATCACCATCACCCGCGTAGAAGCGTGGGTGACCAACCGGAGGGGAGATTATAGCCAGGCACGAAATATCGTGGCCTTGGCTGACCTCGGAGAGCATAGCGTAATCCACAACCCACTGTGGAGCCCTTCGGGGACAGAGACACTACCACACAACCGGGCAAATACGCTATACGACTTGTTGATCACACGGTACGCGGGGGCGAGGGAAATGACGGAGACCGACCGGGTATTTCCCCCCGAAATGGTGTCGGGGAGAGATTACGAAAAACTGGAAAATGCCCGGTTGCTCGATCCTTCGGAATACACCCTTCATCCCCAGCTGGGGTATCTCACCCTGCGGGTGCCGCTCCAACCGGACGAGGTGCTGGCTGTCGCCTACGAGTACACCGCCAGCGGGGTAGCGTATCAGGTGGGAGAGTTCGCGAGGGACGTGGGACAAGAAACCCAGGAGGTCCCAAACACGGGGAATGAAAATAGGGAAAATGGTGCCGAAGGTGAAAACGAACCGCGAGGGGCACTCTTCGTGAAACTGCTGAAACCGGTCTCCCTATCCCCCTCCTCCTACACGTGGGATCTGATGATGAAGAATATATACTCGCTGGGAACCTATGTCTACCGGATTGAACGGGATCGATTCCGGATGGATATCAGCTACCGGAGCGACAGTACAGGTACCTGGCTCAATTACCTGCCGGGACTGCCGGGGTCGCCGGGCAATGGTAGCGGTAATGGTGGAGATAGCGGCAATGGTAATAACAATGGCAACGGAGGGGACAATGGGAATGACCCGACAAACAAAGGAATCGGAAGTGAACAGTTGCTGCGGATGATGAATTTGGATCGACTGAACGAACGAGGGGATCCCTATCCCGACGGGTTATTCGATTTTCTGGAAGGGTACACCGTAGATACAGAGAACGGTTGCATCATCTTTCCCGTGGTGGAACCGTTCGGCTCGCACCTGCGAAAGCGACTGGGCGACGATACGCTGGCTGAACGATACCTTTTTCAGGAATTGTATGATTCCACTCGCACAGTAGCACGCCAGTACCCGGAAAGGAACAGGTTCCGGCTCAATGGAGAATACCGGGGATCGTCCGGTTCGGAGATTAACTTGAACGCGTTCAACGTGCCTCCCGGATCGGTCAAGGTGATGGCAGCAGGGATCCTCCTCACGGAGGGAACGGATTACATGGTGGACTACGTGTCGGGGACAGTAAACATCATCAACCGATCCATCCTCGATGCAGGAACCCCTATCAGCGTGACTCTCGAGGATCGGTCGCTCTCGAGGATGCAGCGCAAGACGCTCACGGGCATCGATCTACAGTACGATTTTTCGAAAAACCTATCTTTCGGGACCACGCTGATGCACTACCGTGAGAAACCGCTGGTGATGAAGACTGTCTATGGTGACGAATCGGCACGAAATACACTCTGGGGAGCCAACCTCGCCTACCATAAAGAATCGCTCGCGCTGACACACCTCTTAGATATGCTGCCCTTCGTGGAAGCAACCCAACCGTCGCAATTGTCTACCCGTTTGGAGTTTGCTCAAATGATCCCGGGGCACTATAAAGACCAACATACCGGAGGCTACTCCTACTTGGACGACTTCGAGACCTCCATCTCGGGAATCGACCTGCGCTCGCCCTACGCGTGGTCGCTCGCCGCCACTCCTTACAATAATGGGCCGGAGGGACTGTTTCCCGAAGCAGCCCTGTCCAATAATACCGACTACGGCAAAAACCGCGCACGCTTGGCCTGGTTCTTTATCGACGGAATCTTTACGCGGCCTAATTCAAGCCTCACGCCGCCCCATATCCGGAACGACTTGGCACAATTGTCGGATCACCGGGTGCGGGAGGTCCACGAGCGAGAAATATTCCCAAACCGAGAGGCTTACCACGGGCAACCAACCACCATCCCGGTGCTTAATCTTTCTTACTACCCCAGTGAACGAGGGCCCTACAACGTGGATACCGACGTGGATAGCGACGGCATGCTGATGAACCCTCATCAACGATGGGGCGGCATCACACGACGCTTGGATATCCGTGATTTCGAGGAGGCCAATATCGAGTACATCGAATTCTGGTTAATGGATCCGTTCGTGAACGATACTTTAGGCACGGCACAGGGGGGGGACCTCTACTTCAACCTGGGGAATATCTCGGAAGACGTGCTGAAGGATGGCAAGAAGTTCTTCGAAAACGGGTTGCCGGTGGATGGCGACACTACGGCCGTGGGATACACCGTCTGGGGAAAATACCCCAAACGTCAATCCACCGTCTACGCGTTCGACAACTCGCTTGGAATTGAGTCGCGGCGAATGCAAGACGTGGGCCTGAACGGGTTGAGTACGGAGGAGGAGATGAAATACCCTACTTATGCAGATTACTTGGAAGAGCTGCGTACAAAGCTGTCGAGTGAAACCCTCTCTCGAATGCAGAACGACACCCATTCTCCCTTGAACGATCCGGCAGGAGATAATTTCAGGCACTACCGCGGTGCCGAGCAGGATCAACAACGGTTGAGCATCCTGGATCGTTATAAGCATTATAACAACACCGAGGGGAACTCGATCGCGGCAGAGGGAGATCCCTACGCGAGTGCCGCTCGCAACGTACCCGACGTGGAAGATATCGACAACGATAACACGCTGAACGAGAATGAATCGTACTACCAGTACCGGGTATCGCTCCGACCGGGCACGATGGAGGTGGGCAGCAACTTTATCACGGATAAACGGGAGACGAGCGTACGGCTACGCGATGGCAGCGACGGGAAAGTCACGTGGTACCAGTTCAAAATCCCCATTCGGGAATACCAGACAAAGACCGGCAACATCCAAGGGTTCAACAACATTCGGTTTATGCGCCTTTTTCTGACCGATTTCCGGGAAGCAACCTTCTTGCGGTTTGCCACGTTAGAACTGATTCGGGGCGAATGGCGGGAGTATCAAAGAGAGTTGGTTACCGGGGGAGCACTCACCGGAACCGGGAGCCTTGATGTCTCTGCAGTGAATATCGAAGAGAACGGAAGCCGATCACCGGTAAATTACGTGATACCCCCGGGAGTCTCCCGCGTGATCGATCCCGGACAACCGCAATTGAGGCAAGAGAATGAACAGTCGCTCTCGCTGAAGTTGACAGACCTCGCTCCCGGCGAGGCACGGGCAGTGTACCGAAACACGGCATACGATACACGTAGGCACAAACGGCTGCAGATGTTCGTCCACGCGGAGCAAGTACTGGACGATCCCGGCACCTTACAAAATGGAGACTTGGCTATCTTCTTACGGTTGGGGTCTGACTACCGGGACAATTACTACGAGTACGAAATCCCACTACATATCACCCCAGAAGGACAATACAGCACCTATAACCCGATAGACCAAGAAGCGGTATGGCCCAACGAAAACCGATTCGATTTCCCGTTGGAGTTATTGACGAGGTTGAAGTTGGAGCGAGACACCGACCCGGAAGCGACAGGTAGCCATTCAACACGTGAGCCCTACTCAATGACGGATCCCGATAAGCCAGCCAACCGGGTAACCATCATGGGGGCTCCCTCTCTCGCGGAAGTGAGCGTGATGATGATCGGTGTCCGGAATCGATCGGAGAGCCATCGATCCGTGGAGGTGTGGGTAAACGAGCTCCGACTGAGTGAATTTGACGATCAAGGGGGATGGGCAGCGCAAGGAGAGGCGCAGTTGGCACTCTCGGACATGGGCACGATTCACTTCTCGGGAAGGAAAGAGACAGTAGGCTTTGGGGCACTCAGCCAGCAGCTGATGCAACGACGAAACGACGACTATCAATCGCTCCACTTCGCGTTGAACTTAGAGTTGGGACGGTTCCTACCCAAACAGGCAAATATCTCCGCACCCCTCTACTACAGTTATTCTGATCAGCTCTCCACGCCGCTCTACGACCCCTTTAACCAAGATATCTTTCTCTCGGAATCGATTCACAGGGTGGAAGATCCGCTCCAGCGCGACTCCCTTCGTCGCCTTGCCACCACCCGCACTCTCAATAAAAGCTTTAGCCTAAGCAACGTGAAAGTGAACATCAAAAGCGAAAATCCCATGCCCTACGACCCGGCTAACTTCAGCTTCACGTATGCCAACAACGTGTACTCGCACCGTGACCCCGAAACGGAATACGCTACCACGAAGGACCAACGACTGCAGGCAGGTTACTTTTACGCGCCCTCGGTTAAGCTCTGGCAACCTTTCGAGAAGGTAAAATTCATAGCCTTCCGCCCACTCCCTAACCACGTGCAATTGCGCTCGAACCTCACACGACGATATCAAGAGAGGCAATGGCGGGATTTGAACACTTACGCCGAGGGAAACACGGATCAGAGCACCGCGTCAAGTCAGCGTTATCTCACTTTTGGCAGCAATTTTTTCTGGGATAGAGACTTCTCTTTCACGTGGGATCTCACAAGCCACCTGAAGGCTTCCTTCCGCTCCGGCACCGTGGCTCAAATTGAAGAACCATACCTACAGGTGAATAAACAGGTTAACCGGAACGATTACGAGGTATGGAGGGATTCGGTCGCGCACAGTATCCGAAAATTAGGAACCCCCTACCGATACGAACAAAGTGCCGATGTGACCTACACGCTGCCGCTTTCCTATTTTTCGGCATTGGATTGGATGAACGCGAGCGCGGCCTACCATTCCCAGTACCGCTGGGAACGAGGGGCGAAGACAGAAGATCGAAAGATCGGGAACTACCTGCAGAACGACTTATCGATCACGCTGAACAGCCGCTTCAACCTGGTATCGCTATATAACAAGATCCCATTTCTGCGGGAAGCAAACGCTCGTTTCAGCAATAATGGAAATCACGAGGAACAATATCCCCCGAGTCAACGAGGCACCCTCGCGAGAGACTTCGGCTATCACGTGGCACAAGCCGTGATGACGGTGCGTTCCATCAGTATGAACATAAGCCACAAAGCGCGTACAGACATCCCCGGATTCGATCCGATGATCGGTGATCTTTTCGGACAACATAATACACCCGATGGCCTTATTCCTGGCCTCGGCTTCGCGTTTGGCCTGGAAGGGGGGGAGCGATTTATAGAAAAATCGCTTGCTCGGGGCCAATTAATTATTGATCCCAACCATATCACACCCGCCCTGTACAACAAAACGGAGCATTTCCGTGTGGATGCAACCCTTGAACCGTTCCGTGGATTCAAGGTTGAGTTACACGGGCTGTATGAAGATAACCAACGAACAGAGTTTCAATACATGGTAGACGGGATGCCAAAAATTCACGGGGGCAGCTTCGCGATGAGCACCCTCTCCCTTTTTTCGGCATTCGAAGGCGGAAGAGCTGGTAACAACTATCGCTCAAAGGCGTTTGAACAATTCCTTCGGAACAGGGAAGTAATCGCTGGCCGTGTAGAAGAACAATATAAAGGAGATAACGATCCAGATAACAATCAACTTATAAACAACATCAGTAACAACACCTTATATCGGTCGGCGGACGTACTTATACCCTCTTTTCTTGCTGCCTACACCGGACAAGATCCTCATAAAACAGCGCTTTCTCCTTTCCCAAGCATCCGTTCACTCCTGCCTAACTGGAATGCTTCTTACAACCTAATGACCATGATGCCGAAGCTACAGGAACACCTTCGATCGCTCTACTTGTCGCACGCTTACCTGTCCCAGTATCGTGTCGGATCGTTCTCTTCATTCCCAACTTGGGTACCGCTTCAGGAGGGAAGCGACTTTGGGTTTGTCCGTGACCCGGTAACCGGTGCCCCTCTTCCTTCCTCCCGGTTCAACATCACTTCAGTAGCCATCGTGGAGAGCTTTAACCCTCTTATGGAGATCAACAGCGTGCTGAACAATCAAATGAACATCGCCCTGCGCCTAAATAAAACCCGGGCACTGAACCTCAGTATTGGCTCCTACCAAATCGTGGAGACCAACGAAAACGATATGGTATTAGGAATTGGATACCGGCTGGCCAATTTCAACCGTATCATCGGTTTTGGTTCAAACTCGGGCTTTGGCTTTGGCTCAACACAGCATGACCGGCGTCGAGCATCCCGCGCACAGATACAGACAGATAATCGTTCAGCAATGCCGTTCAGCAACGACCTGGTCCTCCGGTTAGACGTTTCACGCAAGATCACTCGATCCCTTATACGAAAGATTGAAGATGGCTTCACCCAAGCCACCAGCGGCATGCAAAGCACCTCCATACGCTTTACGGCCGATTACTCGTTGAGCCGGAAGCTCACGGTACGGGCCTATTACGACACCATCATCCATCAGCCGCTCGTCTCATCCTACTCCTACCCCTCTACCGTATCGCATGCCGGCATTAACCTCCGGTTTGATTTAGGAGCGATGTAAAACCTATTATTTATAATCGCGTGATTCCACACATTCCAAACAAATCATAAAAAACCAATTTCTCACCGCTTTATTCTCTTAATTATTGTTTCAATGCCCAACTTTCGTGCATTTTCTTAATTTTAAAAGGATATGTTAAACAAAAAAGTCGTTTATTTGTTAAATTATTAATCCAAAAGGACGATCTTTGAAATAAAATTGTTACAAAAAACGGAGGAATATGAAAAAATCGACTATTTGGTTGGTTGCTGTCGTGATGTTTATCGCGTTTTTCGCGTTGCTTTTTTTGCAGGTGAGATACATGAGGACAAGCATGGACATCCGTAGTCAACAGTTCGATGAACAGGTCAACCGGAGTTTGTATAACGTGATGAGGGACCTGGAGCAGGATCAAACACGCGATTACTTGGAGCAGGACATGATCGAGTCTGAAAGCCGGTATTCGAGATACAATCAGCCCGGGGGAGCACGAGATATCACGAGCGAACGAAGCATCACTCCCGATGGGAGCAGGTCACGGATCGAACTCAGCACACAGGAGCAATCGCTACGTCCAAGAGACCAGTCTGAAAGAGTGTTTATGTCGCCCAACCAGGGTGCCAGCACCATCTCCAAGACGCAATACGATATGCAGCAGTCCTTGTCGAAGCGATACTTGTATGAACGCTCGCTTTTGGATGAGGTCATTTTCAAGATAATGAACCGTGCGAGCAACGAACCGATCGAAGAGAGAATCGACTTTAATAGAGTTGAGCAATATATTCGTTACGAACTATCGTACAACGGATTGAATGAGCCGTTCAGTTTTCAGGTGGTTAATTTCAACAACAAGGTGGTGTATTCATCTCCCGGTTTTTCGACCAAGTACAGGGACGCTATCTACACGCAGACCCTGTTCCCAAACGATCCACCGGCTAAACTGAACCAGATGAGGGTTTATTTCCCGACAAAGAGAAACTACGTGTACAGCGAACTGGGCTTCTTTATCCCGTCGTTGATCTTCACGTTTATTCTCCTTATCACATTTATATTCACGGTGGTATCACTCTTTAGACAAAAGCGTTTGTCGGAGATGAAGAACGATTTCATCAACAATATGACACACGAGCTCAAAACACCCGTGTCGACCATCTCGCTGGCATCGCAAATGCTTAGTGATGAATCGATATTGAAGTCGCCCGAGGTGTTCAAACACGTGACGGGAGTGATTCACGATGAGACCAAACGGTTGAGCTTCCAAGTGGAAAAGGTGTTGCACATGTCGCTCTTCGACAAACAGAGAACAACACTCAAGCTCAAGGAGATAGATGCAAATGATCTTGTAGTAAGCGTGGCTAATACCCACGCGTTGAAAGTTGAAAAATTAGAAGGTACACTGGACATTGACCTTCAAGCTGTGAATTCGACCATTAAAGTGGACGAAATGCATTTCACGAACGTTCTTTTCAACATCCTGGATAACGCACTGAAATACAGAAGAAAGGAGGCTTCACCAGAGTTAATGATCCGGACAAGAAACGAAGGAAATAAAATCGTGATCACCATAGAAGATAATGGGATCGGGATGAGAAAGGAGGATGCAAAAAAAGTATTTGAACGCTTCTATCGCGTGCATACCGGTAACAGGCACGATGTAAAAGGATTCGGCCTGGGACTGGCATACGTGAAAAAGATAGTAAATGACTTAAATGGAACTATCCGAGCGGATAGCGAATTAGGTAAAGGAACAAAGTTTATAATTAGTTTACCCGTAATAATACAAAAATGATATGGAAGAGAAATTAAAAATTTTTTTATGTGAGGATGATGAAAATCTTGGCATGTTGCTAAGAGAGTATCTCCAGGCGAAAGGATTCGATACCGACCTATTCCCTGATGGTGAAGCAGGTTTTAAAGGTTTCGTGAAAACGAAGTACGACCTCTGCATTGTAGACGTGATGATGCCTAAGAAAGATGGCGTCACGCTCGTGAAGGAGATCAGGACCATCAACTCGGAGATTCCCGTGATTTTCCTGACTGCCAAAAATATGAAGGAAGATGTATTGGAAGGCTTCAAAGCAGGGGCTGACGACTACATCACGAAACCTTTTAGCATGGAAGAACTGGTGCTTCGTATTGAAGCTATTATCCGCCGTGTGAAAGGGAAGAAGAGCAAGGAACAGCAAGTGTACAACTTCGGTAATATGACGTTCGACACGCAAAAACAGCTTCTGACCATCAACGAGGAGACTACCAAGTTGACCACCAAAGAGTCGGAATTACTGTCGCTCCTCTGTGCCCACGCGAACGATATACTGGAGCGTAACCATGCCCTGAAGCAGATTTGGGAAGAGGACACCTACTTCAATGCACGCAGTATGGACGTATACATCACTAAATTGCGCAAGCTATTGAAGCCGGAACCCAATATCGAGATCATCAATATACACGGAAAGGGATACAAATTGATTGTTCCCACCGAGGATGAAGGCAACGAGCAGTAGTAAAAGCTGTCTCGAATGATTAAATTACCGGAAGGGTACCGAAAGGGATCCTTCCGGTTTTTTATTACGATCCCGCACGCTTTACGGTCTCCAAGCTAATTGGTAGGCACTTGGTGATCTTCACGTTGACAGACCGTTAAAATGGAAATAGATGCTTGGGATTTGACAAATTTTATATAACTTCGCGAGAGAAGTAAAAATGAAGAAAGGGGCATCCATATCCTTCATGGTATTGGCAACACTGATCCTGTTTGCTTTATCCATTTTCCCTCATCATCATCATGAGGGCATTCCTTGTATGCTGACCAAAATATGTGAAAGGAGCCACACCAATATTCCGAATACCAACCAAAACCATCCGGATAGTTCGGGACACGATCAGCTACCCGGTTCGGCTTCCGAGCATGAACATTCAACCGCACATGATTCTGAACATGGCCATTGTTGTATCGCTAATCAGCCCTATATTCATTCCCAAACAGACGCTCGAGTAAAACATTCCATCTCCTATCGAGACTTTTTTCCTCCCCATTATCTTGTAGCAACCCTTACGGACGATATCGCACAACCCTCTTTCACGAGATTCAAAATCGAGCATATCCTTACCCTCTTCTACCGACCGGCAGACGTGAACCGACTCAACGGTTTGCGCGCACCTCCTTACCCTCTTTCGTAGAATAAAGCAAAGCCAAGGCAACAGGAGATTCCATCCCCACCATTCGCGAAATCCTGTACACTCGCAATTTATTTAACTTGCAGTTTCGTTTGCACTTGCAGTTTCGTTTACACTTGCAGATTCGTTTACGATCACTAAACACGCTGAAATTGCGCAT
>CAYFMZ010000046.1:0-4518 GCA_964344275.1 uncultured Proteiniphilum sp. | reverse complement strand
TTCGTTTACACTTGCAGATTCGTTTACGATCACTAAACACGCTGAAATTGCGCATAATACAGTAAACTCGTGCAGGCCTATTTTCACACACAGTAAAAGCATCTGCCTGGGAAAATCGAGGTGTAATCGAGGTATATAAATCGACGCGATCCGTAAAAAAACAAAGATCGATCAAACAACAAAGCATATGAGAACCAATATTATAATCGTGCTGATACTGGCCTTGATCTGGTTGGCTGGATGCCACTCGATCCATAAAGAAAGCCGCCCACACGAAACGACTCATGAACACGGACATGATCACAGCCACGACCATGATCATGAGCATGAGCACGACCATGGTCACGCTGAATCGCACGAACACGCCGACGAAATCATCTTTACTCGGGAACAGGCCGAAGCAGTGGGACTGGCCACCGAGGTCGTCGCCCCAGGTACGTTCCATCACGTGATCAAGACGAGCGGCTCTATTGAGGCGTCGCGGGGCGACGAGGCGATGATCGTGGCCACGGCGGACGGGGTGGTTACGTTCACGAACCCTTCCATCGCCGAGGGAATGGAGGTTCGAGCGGGACAGGCGATCGCGACCCTCTCCGCGAAGCATATACAAGACGGGGACCCGGCTACGAGGGCACGGATCGAGTTCGAGACCGCTGAAAAAGAGTATCAGCGGGCAGAGTTGCTCGTGAAGGATCGGATCATCTCCGAGAAAGAATTTGAACAAGCGCGCCTTCGTTACGAAACGGCCAAGTCAGCGCACGATGCGCACGCGTTGAACCTCTCGCCTCAAGGAGTGAGGGTGACCTCCCCCATCAACGGGTATATCGCGAGCCGAGAGGCCGCCCAAGGGGAGTACGTTACGGTCGGCCAACCAATCGCAACGGTCGCCCGATACAGGCGGCTCCACCTAAGGGCAGAAGTTCCAGAAAGCCAATACACCCAGCTGAAGGAGATCACCAGTGCCCACTTTAAGACATCGTATAGCGACCAAGTATATAAGCTCTCCGAGCTGAACGGCCGGCTCCTGTCGTACGGGAAAGCCACGGGGAACTCCTTTTTCCTCCCGGTCACCTTTGAATTTGAAAACCAAGACGGAATTCTTCCAGGTGCCTACACGGAGGTGTACCTTCTTTCTGCACCTCGGGAGGAAGTGATTACCGTACCGACCTCGGCAGTGACCGAGGAGCAGGGGCTCTATTTTGTCTACCTGCAATTGGACGAGGAGTGCTATAAAAAACAGGAAGTAGTACTTGGACCGAGCGACGGCGATCGAACCGAAGTATTGTCAGGACTGGAAGAGGGTGATCGGCTCGTTACCCGTGGTGTCACCCAGGTGAAATTAGCCGCGGTGGGATCGGTGATGCCGGAAGGGCACAGCCATAGCCACTAACCGATAAAGCATTGAGAGTATGTTGAACAAAATAATCAAATTCTCGCTGAACAACCGGGTGGTGATCTTGGCCGCGTCGCTGCTTCTTATCGTGGTGGGCACTTACACCGCCATCAACATGGAGGTGGACGTGTTTCCAGACCTGAACGCACCTACCGTGGTAGTGATGACCGAAGCTTTAGGGATGGCCCCCGAGGAAGTAGAACGGCTGGTCACCTTTCCCGTGGAAACCGCGTTGAACGGGGCGACCGACGTGCGGCGTGTCCGTTCTTCCTCCACCACCGGGTTTTCCATCGTCTGGGTGGAGTTCGACTGGGGCACCGATATCTACGTGGCACGACAGATCGTGTCCGAGAAGCTGGCCGTCGTGCAAGACGCGCTACCCTCCAACGTGGGTAGTCCCACCTTAGGCCCGCAATCCTCCATCTTAGGGGAAGTGATGATTATCGGGCTCACGGCCGAAACCACCTCCTTGCAGGAGCTGCGAACCCTGGCCGACTGGGTGTTGCGTCCCAGGCTGTTAGCTACCGGTGGTGTGGCGCAGGTCTCCGTGCTGGGGGGAGAGATCAAGGAGTACCAGATTCTGCTGGACCCGGGACGAATGAAGCATTACGGCGTGGGACTGAACGAGGTGATCGAAACGACCCAAGGGATGAACCAAAATGCCGCGGGAGGCGTGTTATACGAGTACGGGAACGAGTACATCGTGCGGGGACTGCTTGCCACGAACCAAATACCCCTACTTGGAAAAACGGTAGTGAAGATGGTGGGTGAGTCACCGATCTTGCTCGAACAGATCGCCAAGATCACCATCGGCGACAAAGCACCCAAGCTTGGGGTGGCCGCTAACGATGGCAAACCGGCGGTGCTGCTGACCGTCACCAAGCAACCCACGACGAGCACGATGGAGCTCACGGGGCGATTGGACCAAGCCCTAAAAGAATTGCAACAGACACTGCCTGGGGACGTGCATGTGGCGACCGACATTTTCCGCCAGTCCCGTTTTATCGATAGCTCCATCAACAACGTGCAGCGAGCATTGATCGAGGGCTCCATCTTCGTGGTGATCGTGCTGATTATCTTCCTGATGAACGCGCGCACCACGTTTATCTCCCTGGTTACCATTCCCCTCTCTCTATTAGCATCCATCCTCGCGTTGCGGTACATGGGAATCACCATCAACACGATGAGCTTGGGGGGATTGGCTATCTCCATCGGTTCGCTGGTAGACGACGCGATCGTGGACGTGGAAAACGTGTTCAAACGACTTCGGGAAAACTTGTTAAAACCCAAGGGGGAGCGGAAAAGCCGCATCGCCATTGTGTATGATGCCTCCAAGGAGGTCCGGGTACCCATCTTCAACTCCACGCTGATCATGATTGCCAGCTTCATCCCCCTCTTCTTCCTCTCGGGAATGGAAGGGCGCATGCTGGTCCCACTCGGTATCGCGTTCATCACCGCCATCCTCGCCTCTACCCTTATCGCGCTCACCTTAACACCGGTCCTTTGTAGCTACCTGTTAGGCAAGCCCGGCAGAGGGGGTAAACTCGCCGAGGAATCACGGGTGGCTCGCTCCCTAAAACGAGTCTACGCGAAAGCGTTGCACTGGACATTGGATCACCGGAAGGGAGTGCTCGCGACGACAGGCGGGCTATTAATTATCGCCATCGTACTTTTCTTCACGTTGGGCCGAAGCTTCCTCCCTTCTTTCAACGAGGGGTCGTTCACCGTGAATATCAGTACCCTCCCCGGGATCTCGTTGGAAGAGTCCGACAGGATGGGCCTGCTCGCGGAGAATATCCTGTTGTCGATCCCCGAGATCGAGACCACGGGGCGCAAGACGGGCCGAGCCGAACTGGACGAACACGCGATGGGCATCAACGAATCGGAGATAGAAGCCCCCTTCACGCTTGGCAGCCGCTCGAAAGAGGCGATACTGGCGGAGATGCGCGAAAAGTTAGCGGTCATCCCCGGCGCGAATATCGAGATCGGGCAACCCATCTCACACCGTATCGATGCCATGCTGTCGGGCACACAGGCCAACATTGCTATCAAGCTGTTCGGGAGCGACCTGAACCGGATGTTTGAACTGGGGAACACCATCAAGTCGCACATCGAAGGGATCGAAGGGATTGCCGACCTCAACGTGGAACAACAGGTAGAACGACCCCAGCTCACGATCAAGCCCAAGCGGGAAGTGATGGCTAAATATGGAATCACCCTTCCTGATTTCGCCGAGATCGTGAACGTGATGCTCGCGGGCGAAGTAGTCTCCCAAGTATACGAAGGGAACCGGTCGTTCGACTTGACGTTGAAGGTGAACGACGACAGCCGTGAGACCGCGGAACGGATCAAAGGGTTGATCGTGGATGCCAACGGACGGAAAATCCCTCTTGGGAACATCGCCGAAGTGATCTCTACTACCGGGCCCAATACAATCAACCGGGAAAACGTGGCTCGACGGATCGTGATCTCGGCTAACATTACCGGGGGCGACTTACGAGGAGCAGTCAACGATATCCGGGAAGTGATCGACGAGCGCGTCGATCTCCCCGAAGGGTACCACATCGAGTATGGCGGCCAGTTCGAAAGCGAGCAAGCCGCGTCACGGGTGTTGATGATGACATCCATCGGTGCCATCCTCGTGATCTTTCTCCTCCTCTTCGCGCAGTTCAAGAGCGTGAACCAAGCGGGTGTGGTATTACTCAACCTTCCACTTGCCTTGATCGGTGGTGTCATCGCGACCCGCCTCACCAGCGGCATCATCAGCATACCTACTATAATAGGCTTTATCTCGCTGTTTGGCATCGCTACGCGCAACGGGATGTTACTTATCTCCCGATACAACGATTTGGAGAAGGAGGGGCACGGGAAATTAGAGAGCGTGATGACCGGCTCGCTGGACCGGCTGAACCCGATCTTGATGACGGCACTCTGTTCCGCGCTGGCACTGGTACCCCTCGCGGTGAGTGGAAGCTTACCCGGCAACGAAATCCAGAGTCCCATGGCAAAGGTGATCTTGGGCGGCTTGCTGACCTCCACGCTCCTGAACGGCTTTATCGTCCCTATCATGTACTTGATTACAAGTCGGGGCAAAGCCGAAACCGAAAAAGTCAGTGATGATGCAA
>CAYFMZ010000045.1:0-18330 GCA_964344275.1 uncultured Proteiniphilum sp. | reverse complement strand
AGAGAACTATGACATCTTTTGCAGCGATTGATTTTGAGACAGCCAACCAAAATCGCTCCAGCATTTGCAGCGTGGGAGTTGTTATTGTGGAGAATGAAAAGATAGTCGATAAGATTTACCGACTCGTACGTCCTCGCCCCAATTTTTACTCGTTTTGGGCAACCGGTATTCACGGCCTCACTTATTACGATACCCTTGATGCAGCTGAATTCCCTGAAGTTTGGCAGGAAATTTCGCCTAACCTGCAGGGCTTGCCGTTAATCGCTCATAACAGCTCTTTTGACTCTGGTTGTTTAAAGGCCGTACACAATCTATACGGGCTGGAGTATCCCGATTATACATTTCACTGTACCTGTCGAGCGGCAAAAAAACATTTTCCAGGCTTGCAGAATTATCAATTGAAGACGGTGGCGAGGCATATTGGGTATAACTTGGACAACCACCATCACGCATTGGCCGACGCGGAGGCCTGTGCCCGGATCGCTTTATCTGCTCCTTTGTTTCATCGTTCCAATAAATCGGTATAGCCCATGCGTATTCTTCATCTTTCCGACACCCATGGTCAGCATCATCAATTGGGGGAAATGCCGCGAGCCGACGTTATAGCGCACTCTGGGGATATCTCCTTTGCCGGCTCTGAAGATGAAGCGTTCGATTTTATCCAATGGTTTTCATCGCTACACTATACCTACAAATCATGATAATTGCCTCCATGAAGCAAATATAGAGGGTTTACCTGAGAACTGTGTTTATCTATACAATTCAAATGCACCATATTTCCATTGGATAGGCAATATCGTGTTTTTTTTGAAAATGGTACACAGCCATCCATGGAAAGAATACGGGACCATTGTGAGAATGAGTCACTAAACAGGAGTGAGAATTCAAAAAAAAAGGTTTTTGTTGTTAATCTAAATAGTACAATCTTCTTTCATTTGTTTTATGACCGTTAGAAGTGGTGGAATATCGTTCCGTAGTGTGTCAAAGATTACTTCTACATCCACTTCAAAATAACCGTGCGCTATTCTGTCACGCATACCCATAACGTGTTTCCAAGGAATTGAAGGATAATTCGACAATAATTGGTTATTTGTATATTTATCGATTCTCTTTATCTCTTCACCGATAATGATAAAGCTCATACAAATTCCATTCAGCCGCAGTATGCCGTCTGGTGATTTGGTTAATTCATAGATATCCGTGATTAGTGCCGTGCTTTGAAGCAAATTCTCAATAGTTATTTCAATTTGCTCTAATAATTCTGTTAATAGTTTACTATCAGACATAAATAATTTCATTTTCAATGCGATTCAGAAAAGAAGGGGAGAGATTATTATGTTTACGAACTACGTCAACCGGTTTGCCTAAAAATTTTTCTAATTCTGTTGGCAGTTCTATCAACGATATTATACCCAACGACTTTCCTTCATAGAAAATGTCGATATCACTGTTTTCCGTTTGTTCACCTCGTGCTACAGAGCCGAAAATACCGATGCGTTCTATGCCGTATTTGTCAGCATATTCCAATTTGAATTGTGCAAGTGTTTCTAGATATTCACTGGTTGTTTTCATCCCTGTATATTATTTCGTATGCCACATATTATCAAAAGTATAACTATTTTTTTTATTTGCAAAAATTATTACATGTTACTTCATCCTTAAAAATAATTAGCCCTGAAATTTCGAATCCAGGATTTTTGAGAAGAGATTATCCCTAATCTCAAGGATTACTCTTTAGATGCCTACAACAGCCATTCATTTTGTATTGCTCAAATGCCTTATTTTGGCATAGCTCTCTTCTATTCTACTTAGGAATAGTTATGCCCTATTCAGTTATCGCATTAAGCCGACCTTTGATTTCAGACAGGAATTGCTATCGTATGGAGCAGATATTGAGGTGCTGGAACCAGAATGGCTGCGTGACGAGTTCAAGGAGATTACTTCTGAACAATACAGGGTGTATAAGTAGATATCTACTTTTAATCTATAATTCGTGCATTTTTAAAGGCCTGGGATAGCTGGTCTTTCGTTAGCTTGTTGGATTTGATGTAGCGGCGATGACTGGCTGGAATGATGATTCGATTACTCGTACTGTTACCAATTTCTCTTTCTTCTCCTAGCTCTTCGTATAAGGTAATGGAAGAGGATGCTAATGGCAACTCGAGTTTTTTGTCGTCCGAAATATGCCAGTATACGATGTACGCCTCTCCCTTTCTTTCGAAGCAGAAAGCCCTGATGGCTCTATCCCCACCGGCAACGTCCGTGATTTGATCGTAGGGCACTAGCTCGAACTCGCCCTGTTCGTCAATGAGAAGATGATGCTCCTGTGTGATATTTTGTAGCATCTCCTTTTGCTTGTTGGTGAGCCATTTTTGGGCGCGGACTTGCTCCCATCTCCTGAACACTTCCATGTTGTCTTTTGTCCTGGGGTGAGCGTCTAACGTGTGGAGATATGCATGGATAGAAACGGGGCAATCCCAACCGGCGGCCACACTGGTCGCGTATTCCAGCATATCGGGTTGGGTGCCTACGCTGTTTTCATTCGGAAGAAAGTAACCCAGCCACCCGAAATTGATACGTGTGAAATCTTGTTTCATGCGCGGTGCCTCTTCCGCGGGCCACTTCCGGATCTCCTCCTTCAGCACTTCGGGTGGGAAAACGTCAAAAGCATTGCCCCCGCTCAGCATGTGCCAGCTGAAATGCGATTTCGCGGCTCCCTCGGCGAATAGGGGCTGCGGCTCCAGCCTCTTGAAGACCCGGTATTGAGCAAGGGCTACATTCAATCCAAAGGGTGGGTTCACTCCCTCGGAGCCATCAAAATAGATGAACTCAAATCCGGCATCGTACATATCGGCTATCTTTTCAGCTATTTCATCTTGCAGGCTGGTGCGCTGATCAATGTAAATGCTGGTCGCCCCGAACTCGCTCACGTCCACTACCCCGATAAGGGTGCCCCTGGGCTGCGCGTTGATCGTCGTTTTATCCACCCCGCGGGTACATCCGGTGAAGGCATAGGGGCGTTGGGTGGTGTACCCTTCGTAGGAGATAAATTCAGTACCTACTTTCAAGACCCTGCATCCGTCGGCCATGACCGTGCCTTCAGGATTTTGTTCAACGTATAACACGGTATCGCCGGAAGCCAAATCTTTTGACAACGTGAATGTTCTCGTGAGGTTCAAACGATGGTCCGGGACGGGGGTTACGTAGCGACTGTTTCGGCCGATATGGGAGTGTAAAAAATGTACCCCTGGGGTGATGCCCGCCGCTTTTATTTTGTCCAGCATCTTCTTCAGATCCTCTTTGCCGTTCGGATAGAGTTTCCGGTCGATCTCGTAATTACCGATCCGGTCATATCCCCCGTGGCCTTCAAAGCAAGGGTAGTAGAGATTCATCGTCCTGAACCCGCCCATCTTGGCGTATTGAATATGTTTATCGACCGTTTCAGGGTTTATCTGCGACGACCAGTAATAGGAAGCATTAATCAGTTCGCTGCGGCGACTTTGTACCCCTCGCGGTAAGTCGAAATCCGTTTCCAACTGCTCGATGTTATCCAGTAAATGGCTCGGCTGACATACAATCAGGGCAGCTCCCGTGCCTTTAAATTGTATTTCTTTCAAGGCCTTGGCCGTTAATAGCTTGTACTTGTTTCGTTTTTCAAAATCGATGTACGCGTTTTCATCCGTTGCCAGCACGTTGACCGCCACGTTGTCGTCCCAGCTAACGTTCAACCACTCGCCGAAATAGTCGTGATCACGGATGGGTAATTGTAGCAAGTGTAGCTCGGTAGCCGGGGGAGGGGTTATCTTGAGATAGTCTGGATAGGTGCCGGGAGGCACGATGAATCCATCCAGCGTGAAGCTTACATAGGCGGCTGTTTCTTTTATCTTGATGACTGCTTGATACGGCACGAGTTCAAAGCCGACGATTAACTTGTTGTTCTCCCGATAGAGTGTGTCGGCCTGAAACGTTGTTCTTTTATTGGGGTGTGCCAATTTTATCTCGTTGTGATAGGGCCGTTCTTGGGTGACCGCGAAAATAGGGGTGTTTTCATCTTGCATCAGACACTCCTCGCCGGTCGACTTAAGTGTCAGGCTTTTGGTGACCGCGTTGTTCCCAATGACAAGTTTGAACTGGTCGTTCTCGATCACGATATCGTTCCCGCTATCCTGTTTCGAGCCTTGGGCATTTGCTGCAAGGAGAATACTAGACCAAAAAAATAATATATACGCGATACGTTTCATCTGAATGATTTTGCTTTTCTTGCAGGTGATTGATCTGCCATTCTCGTTTTTTATTGTGTAAATTTGCTTCCTAAGAACTCTTCCGTCCATTCAATATGATTCGCGTTGGGCGTGAAATCTTCCCTGATCATAGTGACATCAAATTCTTCGAGGAGCTCCATGAATTCGTTCAATGCTTCTTCCGGGTTCGAAAGTACGGTCGAAGAAGTAGGGTGGTCTTGCTCGTACGCCTTGAATCGTTCGTTCTCGAGTAGACGTACGAACTTGATAGGGATCTCTTCTCTCCTCAAGCGTGTCTTAAGGGTTTCGTCACTGGTAGCTTCAATAGCTTTTGCCATAAGAGATGCTGCCTCCTCGTACGCTGGTATCGAAAACCAACCCGAGGTGTCTCCCATGTAACAGCTGAGGTATACATTGGATTCCTTCGCCTGATTTGTCAATAGATCCCAGTACTGTCGCAGGTAAGGAGCTGCATTTTCCCCGTAATAGCCGGCAAGAAATTCGTCGATTAATTCGTTTTCGTCCAGGTCGGGGTTCCACATCAGTCGCGAAATTACCCAGTTGCGCATTCGTACAAAATCGCCCGCGTCGCAGTAAATATCGCCCTGTTCAAAGAGCCCGATCGTGTTGTTATCTATGAAAAATCGGATATTATCCGCGAGGACATGCAGGTTGGGATGGGGGAGCATGTACGAGACAAAATTGGTCACGTAATCCCAAACGAAAAGATGGTCGGCAATCTTACTCCAAGCCTCGATATCCTCACGAAGTGCCTTGTTTTGATCCCCTTCTTGCAAGGGCTCTGAAAACGAGCATTCAATGGTGCAAAGACGTACGACTACATTCTCGCGAGGCTTTACCTTTAGAGGTGCCGTACGGGTGTATCGATAGGCGAGCGTTTCTACCCATACTTGGGGGAACTCTTTTTCCACCTCCTCTGCTATTGAGTTCACGAACCGGATGACCGGCCCCGATTCGCTTCCTTCCTCGCTGACGATGGCTTGGCAAGCGTCACATTGGCAACTCCTCCCATCTTCGGCACTATCGTTTTGGCTGATCGAAATGAAATCCACGCCAGGGGTAGCCCGGAGAGTATTCAATACATTTTTGGTGAACTCCTCACGCATCGCATCGTTGGAGAGACAGAGTTGCGCGTGGTGCGAAGTACGTTGGCCGTCGATGAGGCTGTACCACTCGGGATGGTTGTCAAAATAATCCGCCGGTGGCAGTATCGCGTAGAAAGAGTGCACGAAATATTGAAACTTGTGGTATCCGCCGTACGCGGGTGAAATTTTAGAGAAGTCGCCGTTGCATTTCATACGTGCCGCGAAAGCTTCGTCCTTCAGGGCGTCCTTGTAAAATGCTTCCCTGTAGATAAGTCCGGGGGCATGATGAAGGTGTATCTCGGGTACTTTTAGCCTCTTGGCTTGGGGGATGCGCGATTCGGTGGATGTCCACCAACGTATGCCTACCGCTTCTTCCAGGAATGTGTTCACAGCATAAAGTGTTCCTCTAACCGGATGCCCGAGCATAACGATGTGTTTACCTACTGTTTCTATCACGATGCCATCGTAAGGTAGCTTGTTCGCGTCTACTTGAGGTAGAAGCGATTTGGCGAGATCCGAGTTCCCCACGACCAGTGATGGCATGGAGGTGTCGGCTTCCGATTCCTTGACAATGCTGAAACGGGCAGAGGTGACTTCATCGAGATGTTTTTTTAATTCATTCGCGGCTGTTGTTTCCACGGGCGATGGATCGTCAGGCAGGACAATCACGTAGTTTGCTTTTCCTCCTTTCGATAACGTTAGGCTGGAAGATTCGGCACAACCGGAGGAAAATAAAAAAACCAACACGGCGATGGAGTAAAAAAATAGTTTTTCAGTTTTGAGAATTATCTGTAACATACAAATTTAAATTAGTCGCGTTGTTTATCTTTTAACTTTGTGAAAGATTAATAATTCAAAATTACAAAACTTATGCATACCACCAACAAAATAAACCGAAAGGTGTTAAACATGGATTATAATTTCACAAGGTAACAGAGAATAAACTTCATTGAAACAAAAATGAAATAATCGCGTGGAGATGCACTGGTTTTAATGAAAAAGCCCTATATTTGTGAAAAAGAAACAAAAGACTTATCATTGAATAACTTTTAATAAAACAAATCATGGATAAACCCTATGCAATAGGTATTGATGTAGGCGGAACGAATACAGTAGCTGGCATCGTGGACAAAAGAGGGCAAATTATTTTGAGCGGAAGCATCAAAACCGGTAAACATCCAAAGGTGGAAGATTACCTGGATGAACTTACCAATTTGCTCAATGATCTAATCAAAAAGACAGCCACTAAAGATCAAATCAAGGGAATTGGTGCGGGAACTCCTAACGGAAATTACTTTACTGGAAGCATCGAATTTGCACCCAACCTTCCTTGGAAAGGAGTGATTCCTTTCGCGCAGATGTTAGAGGACAGAGTGGGTATCCCAGTAGCACTTACCAATGATGCCAACGCGGCAGCCATTGGAGAGATGACCTATGGAGCGGCCCGAGGAATGAAGGATTTTATAGTGATCACGTTGGGAACCGGCGTGGGAAGTGGTGTAGTGGTAAATGGGCAATTGGTGTACGGGCACGACGGCTTTGCTGGTGAACTGGGACACGTGATCATGAGACGCCAGAATGGACGCCTTTGCGGTTGCGGGAGAGCAGGTTGCCTTGAGGCATATTCCTCTGCAACAGGTATGGCTCGCACCGCACGTGAATACCTTGAAATAAAACCGGATGTTAATACCCGCCTGCGTGATATACCTATCGAGGATATCACATCAAAAGATGTATTTGATGCTGCCATGGAGGGCGATGAAATGGCGAAGGATATATTTAAATTTACCGGTGAGATGTTGGGCGAAGCGTTTGCCGACTTCGTCGCATTTTCCAGCCCCGAAGCGATCATTTTGTTCGGTGGACTATCTAAAGCGGGTGATCTAATCATGGATCCCATTCGTGAAAGCATGGAAAAAAACATGCTGCCCATTTATAGGGATAAAGTGAAGTTGATGTTCTCAGAACTCAAAGAGAGCGATGCGGCAGTCCTAGGTGCTAGCGCGTTGGGTTGGGAAGTGAAATAGTTCCGAATAATTTTATATACAATAGAAGGGTGTTGCATCGAGCAGCACCCTTATTTAATTTGGGGGTGCTATATCCAATAATCCTCATCCTGTCAGGAATTAACCCGTCATTGATGTTATGAGCCTTCCTGTTAGGTTGTGTGTGAGTAAAACTAGTGTTCGTAAGATTGACGGTCATAAGTTTACCGCCCGTAACATTTATGTAACCAAAACTTAACTTTAACTTAACCAGAAAAATGCGTCCCTTCATGGCTCTTTCTCTAGCTTTGCATAAGAAATAAAAAAAGATTTTTTCATTCTCTCAATAAGTAGTGGCCAAAAGCACTTTTATTATACACGGCCACGAGGTTCAGCCCGCAAGTGATTGTAGGCTGTTTTCTTCTGCCTGAACGGCTATTTATCTCCTTCCCTAAATCCTCTTAGCCATGTAACCTCCCTCTACTTTAAGCGGTAGTCCTTTTCTTTGAATTTAAGAAAACTAATGAGCCAATTCACGAAAATGAACGATAGATTTTATACCTTTGTACTCATTTTAAAGTATAACGTGTCAAATAGGCAGAGAATGTCACAAAAAATTCATACTGCCCTCATTTCTGTGTATCACAAAGAGGGACTGGAAGAGATACTTCAAGAACTAAATTATTTACGTGTCAAATTTGTTTCTACCGGCGGGACTCGGGATTTTATCGAGTCGCTCGGATACGAGTGTGAAGCGGTGGAAGACGTGAGTGGCTACCCCTCCATATTGGGAGGAAGAGTGAAAACACTTCATCCTAAAATCTTCGGGGGAATCCTCTATCGTCGCGATAACGAGGCCGATAAAAAGCAAATCAAGTCCTACGATATTCCCTCCATTGATCTGGTTATCGTGGATCTTTATCCATTTGAAGAGACGGTGGCAGCCGGAGGAACAGAGGAAGAGATTATAGAAAAGATCGATATTGGTGGTATTTCACTTATCCGCGGTGCAGCAAAGAATTATAAAGATGTGCTTATCGTAGGATCAAAGCATCAATATCGCCCACTTCTTGATCTTCTGAAAGAGAAAAAAGGAGAATCCTCCATAGAGGAACGGTCTTGGTTTGCTAAAGAGGCGTTTAAAGTCTCTTCGGGTTACGACGCCGCGATCTTTCGGTATTTCGATGGGATCGAAGGTACGGCATTAAGAGTATCCCTTGACGAGGCCAAGCCGCTTCGTTACGGTGAGAACCCACATCAGAAAGGTACTTTTTATGGTAACTTCAACGAGTTGTTTGAACAACTTCATGGTAAGGAAATCTCATACAATAACCTGCTCGATATTGATGCGGCGGTTGCGTTGATTTCTGACACAAACGATACCGCGCTCGCGATCCTCAAGCATAACAATGCCTGTGGTATGGCTTGTCGCCCTACCGTGAAAGAGGCTTGGGAAGCGGCACTCGCGGCTGATCCTGTATCGGCGTTCGGGGGAGTCGTGATCACCAACCGCCCGGTGGATAAAGCTGCCGCAAAAGCTATAAACGCGATATTCTTCGAAGTGCTTATCGCTCCGTCGTACGATAAAGAGGCACTCGATATTTTGTTCCAAAAGAAAAATCGTATAATTTTGATACAGAAACCGGCCGGTATTACCTCAAGTGAACGACAATATCGTTCCATATTGAACGGGGCACTGGTACAGGATGTGAACAGAAGCGTACAAACTGCTGACGATCTCAAGGTAGTAACTGAAGAGGCACCCACACCTCAAGAGATTGAAGATTTGTTGTTTGCCAATATCCTGGTGAAACACACTAAATCCAACGCTATCGTACTGGCTAAAAATAGGCAGCTTATCGCGAGCGGTACGGGACAAACTTCAAGAGTTGATGCGTTAAAGCAGGCTATCGAGAAAGCTAAAGCGTTTAACTTCGACCTCAAGGGAGCCGTTATGGCAAGCGATGCCTTCTTCCCTTTTCCCGACTGCGTGGAGATAGCGCATGAAGCAGGTATCACTGCCGTGGTCCAGCCGGGGGGCTCTATCCGTGATGCGGAGTCGGTGGAGTACTGTAACCAAAAGGGGGTGTCGATGGTGGTCACCGGTACCCGGCATTTTAAACATTAATAAAACAAACTAGCTACGACAATAGCACAAACAGACAGAATATGGGCTTATTTTCATTTACGCAAGAGCTGGCAATGGACCTTGGTACAGCCAACTCGGTTATCGTGAACAACGCGGGGAAAATCCTGCTTGACGAACCTTCTATCGTGGCACTGGATCGGAAGACCGATAAGATGATCGCTTTGGGTGAAAAGGCAAGGCAAATGCACGGAAAGACCCATGAAAATATTCGGACGGTAAGGCCGTTGAGAGACGGGGTAATCGCGGATTTTAACGCGGCGGAACAGATGATCCGTAGCATGATCAAGATGGCCAACAAGAATAAAGGGGGAATCTTTTCACCTTCGCTACGAGTGGTTATATGTATCCCTTCCGGAAGTACCGAAGTAGAGATACGTGCTGTACGCGACTCGGCCGAACACGCGGGAGGGCGCGACGTATACATGATCTTTGAGCCGATGGCAGCCGCCCTTGGGATTGGACTCGACGTGGAGGCTCCAGAAGGAAACATGATCGTGGATATAGGCGGGGGAACTACAGAAATAGCCGTGATCTCGTTGGGAGGGATCGTTTCTAATAAGTCAATCAAGATCGCGGGGGACGATTTCACCGAAGATATTCAAGACTACATGGGACGCCAACACAATATCAAAGTGGGCGACCGTACCGCGGAACAGATTAAAATCAACGTGGGATCGGTACTCACCGAGCTGGATAATCCTCCGGAGGACTTTGTTGTTCATGGCCCTAACCGAATGACCTCATTGCCTATGGATGTACCGGTCTCGTATCAGGAGGTAGCGCATTGCATCGAAAAATCAGTCAGCAAGGTGGATTCAGCCGTACTCAGCGCGTTGGAACAGACTCCTCCCGAACTGTATGCCGATATCGTTCGCAACGGTATTTACCTCACCGGGGGAGGTGCCTTGCTTCGGGGGCTCGATAAACGGCTGACAGAGAAGATTGGTATCCCCTTCAGAGTAGTAGACGACCCACTTCACATGGTCGCTAAAGGAACGAGTATTGCTCTAAGGAATATCGATCGGTTTACTTTTTTGATGAGATAGGAGAATGTAGGATGTAAGATGTAAGGTTTGGAGTAATGCATGCGTAATCTTTTTAATTTTATTATTCGGAATAGTCACTGGTTGGTTGCAATCCTACTCATTGCATTCAGTTTCTATCTCGTTTTCGCGTGTAACTCCTACCAACGAAGTGTCTACCTCACCTCCGCTAATAAAGTGGTGGGATGGACCTACACGGTAACGAACAATATTACCTCCTTTTTTCATCTTAAAAAGAATAACCAGCAGTTGCTCGAAAGAAACGCTCAGCTTCTGGAAGAGATGCACGCTCTAAAAGCTCAAATGGACCTTCAGGCCGCGAACGATTCCCTCATCGTGGAAGCATTCGTAAGCGATACGACGGAGCAAGTGCAATTTGAATTCATACCCGCGGAAGTGGTGAACGTGAGCTTCTCGGGACCAAACAACTTTCTCACACTCAACAAGGGATTGAAACATGGTGTACAACCCGATATGGGGGTGATCTCACAACAAGGGGTAGTGGGAGTGGTTTCCATGGTTTCCGATAAGTTTTCAATGGTGATCCCAGTTATTAACCCTAAGTTTAGGCTGAGCGCGAAGCTGAAAAATTCCGAGAACTACGGCTCCGTCTCGTGGGATGGGAAGGACGTGAGATACGCGCAGCTGGGCGAACTTCCAAAACATGAGTCATTTCAAGTTGGAGACACGGTGCTTACAAGTTTCTCGCGAATTTTTCCTAAACAGTTGGTTATTGGAATCGTGAGAAGCAGGGGAGAATCAAAAGATGATAATTTCAATACATTTAATATACGGCTGGCAACTGATTTCTATTCATTACAGGACGTTCTGATTATCAGGGACGAGTTTCACGAAGAACAGAAAGCACTCGAAGAGGCGTTGCAATGAAGATAAGTTATCTATACGAATGGCTGCGTTTTATGCTGCTCATTATTTTGCAGGTGATGCTGCTTAACAGGATTGCCCTGTTCGGTGTGGCAACCCCGGTATTGTATATCTACTTCCTTTTAAAGCTTCCCGTGGGAAGAAACCAGTTTTACGTGATTATCTCGGGCTTCCTATTGGGATTGATTATCGATATCTTTCTTAATACACCGGGAATGAACGCGGCGGCAACCACCATCGTGGCGGCTTTCCGAAGGCCAATTATTAACCTCTTTTTTTCTCGTGTAGAATATGATGAGTTTGTTCCTGGTATGTACACCGCAGCCGGAGCATTTATACGGTTCACGATATTCACCGTGTTATTACATCTAACACTGCTGTTTTTTATAGAGTCGTTTACCCTATTCAACTTGGTGAATACGCTGCTTCGGATTGTCTCTTCGGCCCTGATCTCAGTGATTCTTATTTTGGCATTCGATAGTTTAATGTATAAGAAAAAAACAGGTGAGCAAACATAAACCATTATCTAGTAGGCAGTACGTGATCGCTACGGTAGTGGTGATCATAGGAGCAGTATATGTCGCTCAACTATTCAATCTCCAGATATTGAGTCCCCAGTACCGGGATTATGCCGATAGCAATGCTTTCCTGAGAAGGACGCTCTATCCCGCGAGGGGTGCTATATATGACAGGAATGGTGAGTTGCTGGTATATAATCGCCCTGCCTACGACGTGATGATGGTTGTTCGAGAAATGGATCGGTTTGATACACTCGATTTTTGTAAAACACTGAATATCGACCTGGAACGCTTCCACGCTCTAGACGCGGAGATGAGGGACCGACGAAGGAATCCAGGTTACTCTTCTTATACCCCGCAACTATTCATGTCGCAGCTCAACGTGGAGGAGTATGGCTTGCTGCAGGAGAAACTCTACAAGTTCCCAGGCATATACATTCAAAGCCGTACAGTACGACAGTATAATCATCCCAACATGGGCCTTATCTTGGGATACGTGGCAGAGGTAGACCGAAATAAAATGGCTGCAGATCCCTACTACGTGCGAGGCGATTACGTGGGTAAATCGGGAATCGAATTATCGCACGAGGAAGTTCTGCGTGGTGAGAAGGGTGTGGAGGTGTTACTTAGAGATGCACACGGCAGGGTGCAGGGGCGGTATGAAGAGGGCGCGCACGATAAGGCGCCTGTATCGGGAAAAGATCTCACGCTCGGTATAGATATCGAACTGCAGGCGTACGGTGAATTGCTGATGCAAAATAAGGTGGGAAGTATCGTGATGATTGAACCCTCCACGGGTGAAATACTCGCCATGGTGTCGGCACCCACCTATGATCCAGCAATGCTTACCGGGAAAATGTTCGGAAGGAACTACCTAGAACTCGAAAGGAATCCTTACAAGCCGTTGCTTAACCGAGCGATAGCGGGTACCTATCCTCCAGGGTCGACTTTCAAGCCGACACAGGGACTTGTTTTTTTGCAGGAGGGGATTATCACGCCGGAGACCCAGTACTCTTGCTACGGTGGGTATCCTCCCTTGGGCGGTCGACCCGCTTGCCACGGACACTATTCGCCCCTCGCTGTTCAGTATGCAATCACCACTTCTTGCAACTCCTTCTTTTGTTATGGCCTCAATCATATGCTGAGTAACCGAATAAAATACGCGAGCGTGGCCGATGCTTTTGATGTTTGGCGAGATTACATGGTGGAGATGGGATTTGGTTATCCTTTGGGAGTAGATTTGCCGTCCGAAAAGAGAGGGTTTATACCGAACAGTAAATTTTATACAAACGTTTATAAAACGGATCGATGGAACGCACACTATATTATCTCTATCGCCATAGGACAAGGAGAGGTGCTTTCGACTCCCTTGCAGATCGCAAACATGGGCGCAATGATTGCTAATAGGGGGTATTATTACACACCACACGTGGTCAAGGAGCGAAAAGACGAAGCATTGGAGTCTAAATATACAACAAGGCATGAATCGGGAATCGATCAAGCATATTTCGAACTGATGGTCGCGGGCATGGCGGATGCCGTGAGCTATGGTACTGCCCGGGGTACGAACTTGTCCCCTCATGTAGAGGTGTGTGGCAAAACTGGCACATCGCAGAATCCACACGGAGAAGATCACTCTCTCTTCGTGGGATTTGCTCCGAGGGATAACCCGCGGGTAGCCATTGCGGTGGTTGTCGAAAATGGCCGTTTTGGTGCTACCAACGCCGTGCCGATTGCACGTCTAATGCTGCAGAAGTTTTTCAACGGGGAGGTGCCCGAAACGGATAAATGGCTGGAAGAAATGATTATAAACCGCGAAATATTGCCCTATTTTTATACAAGGAACTTGCCGAGTAATTAATAATAAATTAGTCGCATTGGCACATTAAAATTATGGTTTATCAAGGAAGCTTAGAAAGAGAAGAAAAGGGAAGGGTGGATAAACCTATCGTTCTCTTTTACTTGCTTTTTGTCGTTGTTGGATGGCTTAATATCTACGCGGCCAGCTTCGATCTAGAGAACGCGAGCGGCTTATTTGACCTCTCCACTCGGGCGGGGTCGCAGCTTATCTGGATAGGGACATCACTGCTCTTGGCCTTTGCATTGCTCAAGATTGACGTGAGTTTTTACGAAACGTATGCATTTCTTTTTTACTTGTTAGGGATCGCGCTACTGGTTGTTACCCTTATAGTGGCAGAAGAGATTAACGGTTCCCGCTCGTGGCTCATCCTCGGCCCTGTACGATTACAACCGGCCGAATTCATGAAATTTATTATCGCTCTGGCATTGGCCAGGGTATGCAACACGTACGGTTTTCGTTTGATGGAGGGCAAGAACCTCCTGATGGTGAGTGGCATCATCCTGCTACCCACGATACTGGTTATCCTGCAAAGCGAAACAGGTACCGCGCTAGTGTACCTGAGTTTTATCCTTGTAATGTACCGGGAGGGGATGCCGGGAGGGTTTCTTTTCGTGGGAATCGCGGCTATAATATATTTTATATTGGGGATTCGCTTTTCCGAAAACCAAATGGGAATGCTTTCCGAGGGGGAATTAATAGCAACTGGTCTTATCATCCTCTTTTCAGCCGGGATGATCTGGAGCTATCTTAAACGGAGAGATTCCTCGTGGCGACTTATACTTTTTGCAGGTGCTCCTTTCTTGATCGCTTACCTACTTTCTTTGTTTTCAGTGGAGATCGATTGGGGGCTGACTGCTCTCGTTGCCTTAGGTATTGGGGCAATTTATCTCCTTTTTCTCTTTTTTAGATACTGGAAAAGAACATACCTCTATGTATTTCTGTTTTTGATCGGTTCTTTCGCCTTTCTCGAGTCGGCCGAATATGTCTTTCAGGATGTATTGCAACCTCATCAACAAATGCGTATCAAGGTAACGTTAGGTATGGAACAGGATCTGAGTGGAGCAGGGTATCACGTGGGGCAGTCAAAGATCGCTATTGGCTCGGGAGGGCTCACTGGAAAAGGGTTTTTAAATGGTACTCAAACGAAACTCAAGTACGTTCCAGAGCAAGATACCGATTTTATTTTCTGTACCATCGGTGAGGAGCATGGCTTTATTGGGTCGGCTATCGTCCTTATACTGTTTATGGTTTTTGTACTTCGACTGCTTCACCTGGCTGAACGACAAACCACCGTATTTGGACGAGTATACGGGTACGGGGTGGCTAGCGTCTTTATCTTCCACTTGCTCATAAATATAGGAATGGTAATCGGGATAATGCCGGTAATTGGTATTCCCCTCCCGTTCTTTAGTTACGGGGGCTCATCGTTGTGGGGGTTTACGATACTGTTATTTATACTTCTGCGGATCGATAAGTCAAGAAAGAGGGGATGAAAATGAGCGTACCCGATTTCACAATCAGTGTACGCTCGATCAATTAGAACCCAATTTATTAAACATTGCGGTGATCTATTTTCACCACTTATTTGACAGGATAGAAGAAAAATAGTTTAATTTTGTCCCAAATAATGAGGAAGATATGAAAGAAACAGTATTGATAACCGGGGCATCCAAAGGGATAGGGAAAGCGTTAGCGCATTTGTTCGCGGAGAATGGTTTCAACTTGGTGATCGTTGCCCGGAGTGGGACTGATCTGCAATTACTGAAACTGAAACTCGAAGAAAAATATAACGTACACGTGTACACGATCGTTAAAGACCTCTGTGCAAGCAGTGCCGCGCAAGAGGTGTTTGATGAGGTGATGCATGCAGGTATAACGGTAGATTACTTGGTCAACAATGCTGGTTTTGGTGATTGGGGAGCGTTTATTGATAAACCTTGGGAACGATACGAGACGATGATCGCGCTTAACGTAACCACGCTCACGCACCTTATCCACCTCTATGTCAACGAGTGGAAAGGGAAAAGAAGAGGCAGGATACTGAATGTTTCCTCAACGGCAGCCTTCCAGCCTGGCCCCATGATGGCTGTCTACTTCGCGACCAAGTCATTTGTGCTCCATCTCTCGGAAGCATTGAATCATGAATTGAAAAAAGAAGGAATCACTGTCACCGCGCTTTGCCCTGGTCCCACGAGTACCTATTTTGGTGAGGAGTCGGGAATGAAAGCATCTCAATTGGTGAAAAGCGTGAAAATAGCTACCGCGGGAGATGTGGCACGAATGGGTTTTGACGCTATGATGAAAGGAAAGCCCGTAGCCATTCATGGGGCGATGAACAAAGTGGCTCCCTTCGCGATTCGTTTTATCCCTCGTGAATGGGTGACACGCCTTTCTGCACAGGTGATGCAGCTTCCAAAGAAGGAGAAGAATGAATTAACACGTTGATGTTATGCGCTCGAAGTGGCTTATAAGCATCTGTCTCATGGTGGGAGTGGCAGAAATTATTGCCAAATCTTCCTATCAAGACCGAGATAGTATCGCCTTCTATTTCAGGCAAGCGAAAGAGGCTACTACCAAACACGAAAGTCTTTGGAACAAAGATATATATGGCCCCATCTTACTGGTTCATCCCGATACGAGGATAGTGTTCGCTAACGAGCCGGACAACGAGGGATACCTTTCCCTTGATAATGGGGTTTACAGCGGCCTCCTCCCGAAGGAGATCCCCGTGTCTAATACTGATATCAAGTGGGCTGGGAAACATTGGGCCATGCTTATGATGCCGCTTCCTTCCAATAGATACGAGCGGGTCGACTTGATGACGCACGAGCTGTTCCACGTTGCTCAGCCTTCCCTAGGGTTTAAATTGAGATGGGAGGATAACCAACACCTCGACCTCAGGGAGGGAAGGATCTACTTGCGGCTTGAAATGAGGGCATTGGAGGCCGCGTTGAAAGCACCACGTTTTAATCGTGCTGAAGAGCATCTTCGCAACGCGCTTATCTTTCGAAAATACCGTCATCAGATCTACCGGGGATCGGAACTCTCTGAAAATAACCTGGAATTGCTCGAGGGACTGGCCACTTATACGGGACAGATGATGAGTGGACGCGATAAGTGGGAGTGGCGAGAGTACCTGCTGGAGCGGGCTACCCTGTTTCATAAAATACCCACCTATGTTCGTTCATTTGCTTATGAAACCACACCTATCTACGGGTTTTTTCTTCACCAAAAAGAAAACCTGTGGAATCTCACGGTTGATAGCGAGACGGTGCTTACCGAACTTTTTGTGGAGGCCTTCGGTATGGAAAGGCGCATCCTGCTGCAATCCTACGTTCGTCAGGTGGCCGAAGAGTACAGTGGAAGAAAGATTGTTGCTGAAGAGACACAAAGAGCCCTGCAAAACGAGGATGAACTGGATCGGTACAGGGAGTTGTTTTTTGAACTACCGCACCTCGAAATCCGGCTGCAAGATATGGATATGTCGTTTGATCCCCAGAGCTTGATTCCACTCGACGAGGACGAAGGAACGGTGTATCCTGTCGTGGAGATCAGTGATAACTGGGGGGTGTTAACTGTAGTGGAGGGAGGAGCACTCCTACGATCAGATTGGCGATGGGTAATTGTGACAGAGCCCTTGGAAATTACTGGCAGTATTGTAAAAGGAGACGGTTGGGTGCTCCATCTCAACGAGGGCTATTTCATCGAGGAAATGGGTGAAGGTATCTACATGCTGTCACGCGAAAGTGATGGGCCACTAAATTAAACGGAAGTGAAACCCGCGGACGACTAGGAAACAGTAGCATAATTTGGGAAGGAGCAAGAAATTGGTTAATTTTACATTCTGAAAATTGGCGTGTATTTCATTTATCGAGATAGACGTGATGAAAAAGAACGGATGAACGAGGGAGAGAAAAAAGTTGTAAGTAAAATGATCGCTATTCATTGCCGATCGGCCCACCGCGAAGATCGATTCCCAGGGAAAGAGTTGTGCCGGGCATGCGAAGAGTTGAGTGAGTACGCGTTTCAGCGATTGGAACGCTGCCCTTTTGGCGAAAAGAAGCCCACCTGTGGGAATTGCCCAATCCACTGTTACAAACCCGATATGCGCCAGCAAATTAAAGAGGCGATGCGCTACGCGGGGCCGCGTATGTTGTTCCTGCATCCTTTGGATACCATCCGCCACTTTTATCAGGAGCATCGTCGGAATCGTCAATATACCTCCAAACCGAAGACAAACTTAAACAGGCAATCAAAATAGGGACGTGTCGCTACTTCATCCACATAGCGTTATGGCTCACCTGCTCGCGGAGCACAATGAGCTGATACCGGTGCTGAATCGATTCGGTATTCGGCTCGGCGTGGGAGATAAAACGCTGCAGGAACTCTGCGATGAGAGGGATCTGAATGTCGACTTTATCCTTACTGTTCTTAACGTCTATCTTGATGAGGCTTTTATACCCGACGCTTCTCTTGAACTGTTCAGTGTGGAGCCTATTGCCGACTACTTTCATCAGACCGTTGAAAGTTATATTCACGACT
>CAYFMZ010000044.1:0-18760 GCA_964344275.1 uncultured Proteiniphilum sp. | reverse complement strand
AATGTCGCTCTGTTTGAAACATATATAATTTTAATGAATATAATGTCTAATATATAAAACTTTTTTGCCGCCTACTCTTTCGATTTTTGACTTTCTCGGTTACTCTTTTCTTTCATGTCGATTTTCACTTTCACATCCTCGACGTTAGGTTGCAAGCCTGTTTTTTGCCAATTCAAATAATATTTTGTACAAATTGTTTTAACTCTTATCGTAATGTTTCTTCGGCTCATTCAACAAGTTCCGCATTTTGTTTTTGATGCTGTTTATAATCGGAGAAGGAATCTTTACTTGTTTGTCCATTATCTTCTGTGCCAATGCCCGCGCCTCTTCTTCTTGCCCGGTCTCCAGGTAAAGTCCTGTCAATTGATATAGCGGCATGAATTTTACAGGACACATTGCCGCCGCTTTCTTCAAATAACCTTCTGTTTCATCGTGCTGCTGTAGTTGCCGGCAATTGTCAGCCATGAGCATCTGCAGGTCGTAATCCGCCCAAAGGTTATCACATTCACGCGCTATTTTCATGCTTATCTTGTATTGCCCCGCCACGTTCAGTTCTGCCGCGTAATTGTAGAGGAACAGGTCATTGCCGTTCAAATATGTATAAATGGATTCATATCGGGGCAGCATCCGGTCAGTCTCACCCCTTAGCGACCTATGGGCTATCTTGTGCCACTCGCGTTCATGATATGCCTGACGAGTGGTGGAAAATAACAATCCCAATGAAAATAACAGGGCTATCCCTTTTGAAAAATAACCGTTAAGTGCCGTGATGCCTTTTCGAGGATTGGCTGCCAGTGCGAAAGCGAGAAGCGCCACCGTCATGAGCCGGATAAACGGATAATTGAAAGGGTACGAGAAGAAAGCACAAACACCTGCTGCCAGCAGGCCCAGCCTGATAGCGAACAGCTCCGTGGAGCGGTCCTCGCGGGAGCCCCATAACGGTACGATGATCAGGAGCGACGTCAGGCATAATCCCACCAAGCCATGGTTGACCGCCCATTTCAGGAACTCGTTGAACGGGTGGCGCACGTTGTCGGCAAGCATCGCGTATTTACTGCTGGGATGCTTCATGAAATATGAAGCCTGTTCGTTCATGTAATTTGCCGTGAATCCACGGGCACCATGCCCGAGAAAGGGCCTGTCGGCTACCAGTTGAACTGAACAGCGCCACATCAACAACCTGCCGCTGGCCGAGTCTCTTTTCATGAAGAACATGCCGGTAAATAAAAGCAGGAACCCAGCGAACAGAAATAAATGGTGTACGGGGCGTATTTTCAGGTCCCGCTCTCTCATCATGCGGAAAAAAAAGAAAATGATCATGACAACCATTGCAAGGATGGCGGCTCGCGCCCGAGACAGTATGATCACCCCCGCGACAAGGCAGACCGCTGCAGCGAACAATGCCCGATGGCGTTTTCCCGTCCAAAGGAAAGTGTATAACACGAACGGCAATAGAACGACCAGCGCGGCGGATATGCCCGCCGGGTTGTCGAACGGGCCGGTCACGTTGAACGAGCCATGGTAAGGCTTCAGCAGGCCAGAAAATTGCCCCAATCCCCATAAGGAAAGAATAACGGCCAATAGCGAGAATACAGCGAACAATAACTTTTTGTCGCGCAAGTGCTTCCAAATGGCATGGAACAAGAAGAAGGTTGCTACAAGCGTAACGATAGTTGTCATGTTTTCAATATTTCCCCCGCTTTGCCACAGGTGGTACGTTGCCCATATCGTTATTAAGAGTATAAAGCTCTTGGGGGGGAGAGTAATCCGGTTCTTTGTCAATAAGACATACCCCATGATCCCCATGCTTATCCCTGCCTGTATCCACAATGCAGGTGCAGTGGCAAACCTGTTTACAAAGATAGCGGGAATAAAAAAAAGTGCACCTGCTAAAAGTGTGAACAAGTAGAAAAAGAGAATATGTTTCACGTCGAATTTCATTAGGTAACGAATTGAATTTTAAAGCACCTGTTGTCGAGTTTGTTTATTTCATCACATGCAAAGTTAAGGAAATGTAAAAATGTTTCCAATAGATTACGAGTGGATACTACTAAGGTATCAATAGTTTAAACATTCAACGCGTTAATCTAATTGACAGACAGTAATATATTGATTAGCGGTACCAGCGTAATACAAAATATTTAAGTTTTATTGATGTTGTAAAGCACGATTTTCTTTATAAATCTGCCTTAACTTATCACAAAAATCGACATCGTACTTCTGTTGTATCTCGAAATCTTTTTGAGCCACGGCGGCCTCGGTTAAAAAATTACAGGCACCTGCTTCGAAGATGAGGATGTCTTCCGCTACCGGCAAGTAGTTTTTATTGCGAGCCTGCACTCGTACCACTTGGTAGCGCATATATTGTTCTTTCTTTAAGCTCTTTTCGGGATAGAAAATAGAATCGATGACTACCAAAGCACTATCGGGATGATCTTCCATCAATTCCTCGGCTCGCACTAGCAATTCTGTAGCCTGTGGCTGAGGATTGCTACAGGAAAATAGTGCCGGTACTAAGAGTGACAATAGCAATGCAAGATAGAGGGTGTGTATATGGGTCATTCGCTTTTACTTTAGTAATTCTTTTACTATATCAATAAACTCTCCACTACACGGGTAATGGCGATAAAATCTTGTTTGTCACGTCGCATTATTTCATTCATTAAAATTAGACTATTCTTCGCCATGGCATAGCTCAAGCAAGCTTGGCTCTGCTCATCTGGCTTAACAGAATAGTTCGATAAATATATTGAAAAATAGATCAAATACTACTTTTTTTGTTTCCCGTGAACAAACCACATGGCAGGTATAGGGAACCCGGCCAATCCCATATTCAAAGTCAATCGCGTACACCCTGTCTCCAGGATGAACTATTTGGGTAAAAGCGACCTGCCGGGTTATCCTTTCTATAAGTAGATCTTCCAAGATAAAACTCCTTGCGTCCTCCAAACTTAAGTCGAATATGGTCTTCGTGTTATTCAACTTTATATCTTTGTAGTTTTGGGAAAGAGGGGAGGAAGAGGTTATATTATACCCCGTAAACGTTGTTGAATATCCGATATCGGTCGTATCCGAGACCTCTTCGAAATGTTGTTCCGAGTGCAATTGCAGTGTGTCGATATTCAGTTCCCGTGCCAGTAGTTCCCGTGTTTCACGTTGAAAATCATCGGTTAAGATGGCTTGTATCTCTTCCGACATTCCTCTCGAGTCGTAGAATTCACTATACATGTAACCGGGTTCAATAATAAGCTCGTAAATCTTCTTTTCTTTATCCATACCCTTTCTCCCGCTCATAGAACGGGATACCGGCTTGTCTGAGGTGAAGTAGTTTCGCCAATAATTGTACCGTTCGGAACCGATGATGACCTCCACGAAGTATATCTCTTTCAAGGTGTACTTCTCCGCGTTCGTGACATACTCCTTTTTCCAATTCCTAACCAGATTTTTAAAATTGTCCTCGTAGTTCTTGATTGGATTGCCTAGCTCGTAGATCGAAACCGAGTTTTGTGCTTGGATAAAAAAACACGTCCCTAAAAATAATATAAAACAAAAGTTTTTTTTCATGTGTGTCAATTTTTAGCAAGTAATATTCGTCCGATAGTTCTCCGTTGGGTGGGTTATTGGTGATGATCGTGCCGGTATTGTTTGGATACACGCTTTTTCATGTATGGGTCGGTTAATTGGCCTATAAGTCTCTCCGTCATGAAGTTTACATCGTCAGACGAAAGATCTTTGAAAGTGTGTTGCAATATTTGGTGGTTATGAAACAAAGCAACATCCTTCAATATGCCGTGTATACCCAAGGAGTCGGTTAATAGTTCGCTCCTTTTTTGCAGGTTGATCTTGTAATTCCCGATTGGGTCCTGCTCCGTGTATTTTTCATGATAGGCCATAAACTCGTGGATATGCTCTTGAAGTGCTTGTTGGATGGCCTCGTTGTTCTCCCTCAATGCTTTCTGCGCCTCTTCGCTCACCCTGCCGTCGGACGCTTCCAATGTTTCTTGGATTAACGGAAGGAACTTGGTCAACTCTTCCGACACTACCTTCCCTTCGGCCGCGAGGTAATCTCCAAAAGATTGATCCGGCTTGAACTCGGGGCGATATACGTTCCCGGGCCGTAAAAAGATGCTCGCGTTGTTCAAGGACGAAATCAATCGGTCCGACGACAATACCGCCAGCAGGCTCCTATCGTCCGGGAGCATGCGGAGAGGACCGTAGTAATCGGTTGAAAGGGGCGGCTCCCCTTTTCCGTGTTCCCTTCGCAGATAGTTCATGTCGAAATCAAGCAGTTCGGACAGCGCGTCCGCTTTAATTTCGTTTTCGATCAGCCTTCTTGCTTTGGGATGAAGCGGGTGAACGGCCTCTATTCCCCGGAGTGCTTCTATGTTGTTATTGATCCGATTCTCAATATCTATCCGGTGTTCGGTCGGACTCATGTTATTCTTCCTGTCATCAATCTCGAACCAATTGGGTTTAAAGATGGCGCGTTTCAGTAGATCCCGATTCACCTCCGCCAAGGTGCCTGCGAACTCGGTGTGAGTGAATAGGTACCGCCGGTCTCGGTAGCGGTCGCCCTTCAAAACATCCTCCCAGTCCAAGATCATCGCGAGGGTATGCCCCGGTTCGATATAAAAGCTGGCTTCACTCGCATTTAACAGGGAGAATGAGAGCATTTTGGGGTGCTCGATATGAATGTCGGCTTCGAAAAATCCGTCGGGATAGAGCTTCAGGGGAAGAGGTGAGATCATCCCGCTCAGGTCGCGAGGGTACATCGTGAAGGCCTTGATGGTGTCGCTCGAGTACCCTCGGATAAAACCGACCAGGTGAGCCGGTTCCGTACTAAAGAAAGCGTCCGAATCGAAATCGGCTGTCTCTTTTCCCTCCGTTTTTTTAACTTCCTCTTCCAGTCGCTTCTGAATGGAAGCAGGGATCTCCCGTGACTTCTCGTAACGTGCCTGATCGAAGCTGTTCTCCAGCGATATGTTGTGGATGGCGATCACTTCCTGTCCGTTTTTGATGTCACCGTAGTGAATCTCCTTGACCGATTTATCTAGTGGAGGAAAAAGCAACACGTAGTCGGCCTCCCCGGAAGGAGTGGACAGCTGTTTGTTCATCTCCCCGTTCTCAATTCCAATCAAGAAGTGCCTGTCGTCGCTATTTACCGGCTTAATAAAATCGGTCGGATAGTATTCTATCCACCACCCCGGGAGGAAAGATATTTGCATGTGCATCTTTGTGATCGTGTCGTGCAATTCGATTCTGGAAATGGTTTCTAACCCCGTGTTCTTAACACGATAATCGGGGTTCTCGATAACCTTTATCTGTGCTGCCGCGGCGAATGGTATTAGGCAGATAGATAGGAATAATAACTTTTTCATCAGGATATAATTAAAATTTTATAGAGTGTCTTTGGTTTGATATGTGTCTTGCTAGCATGTTTTCATTCGGTCGTGTAATGTTCTGCAAGATATGAATAAATGTTTATATATCAAAAAATACTTTACGGAAAATATGTATCTAAATGAGTTCAGAGGCAAAGGTATATGGCATTTGAATTAGGTGTGTTTCTATTTACAGAAGATTGTCTTTATGTTGCATTTATAAAAAACCCGCGCTGGAATTCCGGCGCGGGTTTTTACTATATATCTGTTCCAGAGTGTCTTTTTCTTAAGACTTGGTAAAGGAATTACCCTTCTTTAGCTGTCTCTTGAAAGAGGTTGGAACGTTTGTTGCTACTAAGTTTCTCGAATTCTTCGCGAGAACCAACTACCAACTTCTCAAACTCTCTCTGCCCGGTTCCGGCAGGGATGAGATGGCCGACGATCACGTTTTCTTTCAATCCTTCCAACGTGTCTGTCTTGCCACGGATGGCAGCGTCGTTCAACACTTTGGTGGTTTCCTGGAACGAGGCGGCCGACATGAAGCTGGTTGTTTGAAGAGCGGCACGCGTGATTCCCTGTAACACCTGGTTGGCTGTAGCGGGAACCGCGTCGCGGGCTTCAACAGTTTTCAAGTCACGGCGCTTCAGCGAACTGTTCTCGTCGCGAAGCTTGCGTACGGTGACGATCTGTCCCGGTTCAAACAGTTGCGAGTCTCCGGAGTCCATGATCACCTTCTTGCCCCAGATGCGGTCGTTTTCTTCCATCATCTCGTGTTTGTCTACCAGTTGCTGCTCCAAGAAGCGGGTATCACCCGGATCCACCACTTCAACCTTACGCATCATCTGGCGGACGATCACCTCGAAGTGCTTGTCGTTGATTTTCACCCCCTGCAAACGGTACACGTCTTGGACTTCGTTCACGATATATTCCTGAACGGCGGTCGGCCCCATGATAGCCAATATATCGGCAGGTGTAATCGCACCCTCTGACAGGGGCATACCTGCTCGGATATAGTCGTTCTCCTGTACCAATATTTGCTTGGATAGTGGAACCATGTACTTTTTGGTCTCGCCTATTTTGGAGGTGACAGATATCTCTTGGTTGCCTCGCTTGATCCGTCCAAATGAAACTTCTCCGTCGATTTCAGATACGACTGCCGGGTTAGACGGGTTTCGAGCTTCAAACAATTCGGTAACACGTGGGAGACCTCCCGTGATATCGCCCGCTTTACCCACGGCACGCGGTATCTTTACTAACGTATCTCCCGCCTTGATCTCGTCGTTCTCGTTTTTCACGATGTGAGATCCTAAGGGGAGGGTATAGGTGCGCAAGATATTGTCGTCCGCGTCCACGATGTGGGCAGAGGGCGCTTTCGTCTTATCGCGTGATTCGATGATCACCTTCTCTTTCAAGCCGGTCTGTTCATCAGATTCTACCTTGTAAGTGAGGTTTTCGGTGAAGTTTTCGAACCTAATTTTTCCGGATGCCTCCGAGACGATGATCGCGTTGAAGGGATCCCATTCACATATAAGATCGTTCTTCTTCACTTTGTCGCCTTGGTTGAAATAGAGTTTCGATCCGTAAGGGACGCTATGGGATACCAGCACGATCTTGGTGTTGGGGTCAATCACCCGCATCTCTACCAAGCGGCTTACTACTACCTTGTAAGGTTTGCCTTCAGAGTCGGTTGTTTCCACGTAACGCAGCTCGTCGAACTCCACGATACCGTCGTATTTGGTAACAATTTGGCTTTCGGACGCGATATTTGACGCGATACCTCCCACGTGGAACGTACGGAGGGTGAGCTGTGTTCCCGGCTCTCCAATGGATTGGGCAGCAATCACGCCTACTGCTTCGCCCTTCTGTACCATTACTCCCGTGGCCAAGTTGCGGCCGTAGCATTTGGCACATACCCCTTGCGAGGATTCGCAGGTAAGTACCGAGCGGATTTCCACTCGTTCGATGGGCGACTCGTCAATTTTCTTAGCGATGTCTTCCGTTATCTCTTCCCCGGAGTGTATAATAACTTCTCCCGTGTGAGGATGCTGCACATCGTGTACCGATACGCGACCCAGTATCCTCTCGTAGAGGGAAGCGATCACTTCGTCGTTATTCTTGATGGCCGTGGCGGTCAACCCGCGAAGCGTACCACAATCATCTTCGTTGATGATCACGTCTTGTGACACGTCCACTAAACGACGTGTGAGGTAACCGGCGTCGGCTGTCTTCAAGGCGGTGTCAGCAAGACCTTTACGTGCCCCGTGCGTGGAGATAAAATACTCAAGCACCGATAGGCCCTCCTTGAAGTTAGCAAGAATCGGGTTCTCGATAATCTGAGCCCCTTCGGCACCGCTCTTTTGTGGTTTTGCCATCAACCCCCTCATACCGGAGAGCTGGCGAATCTGCTCCCGCGATCCACGAGCCCCGGAGTCGAGCATCATGTATACGGAGTTAAATCCTTGATCATCTTCCGACAACTGTTTCATCAGGATGTTCGACAACTTGGAGTTGATATGTGTCCAGGTGTCGATGATCTGGTTGTAGCGCTCATTATAGGTGATGAACCCCATGTTATAGTTGTCCATGATCTGTTCTACCTCCGCGTATCCTTCTTGGATGAGATCTTCTTTCTCTTGAGGGATAATCACGTCTTCGAGGTTGAACGAGAGTCCACCCTTGAACGCCATGTTGTATCCCAAGTCCTTGATATCATCGAGGTATTGAGCCGTACGAGCTACACCACAGGTTTTGATCACCATGCCAATGATATCGCGAAGCGACTTCTTGGAAAGCAACTCGTTCACGTAACCTACTTCTTTGGGAATCGCATCGTTGGTGATTACCCTTCCGACGGTTGTCTCGTGCATCTTACGGATGGGGTTCCCCTCCTCGTCGATGTCGTCCACTATCACTTTTACCAGCGCGTGGATATCCACTGCACCCTCGTTATAGGCGATAATGGCTTCTTCTTCGCCGTAGAAAGTCATCCCTTCTCCCTTGGCTCCTGGACGGATCTTGGTAATGTAATACAATCCCAGTACCATATCTTGTGAAGGTACGGTGATGGGTGCCCCGTTCGCGGGGTTCAAGATATTGTGTGATGCAAGCATCAGTAATTGAGCCTCTAAGATAGCTTCGTTACCCAATGGCAGGTGTACTGCCATCTGGTCACCATCGAAGTCGGCATTAAACGCCGTACAGGCTAGCGGGTGCAGCTGGATAGCCTTCCCCTCGATCAGTTTGGGCTGAAATGCTTGAATTCCCAAGCGGTGAAGGGTGGGGGCACGGTTTAGCAATACCGGGTGCCCTTTCATCACGTATTCGAGGATATCGTATACCACCGGCTCTTTGCGGTCGACGATCTTTTTGGCCGACTTCACCGTTTTCACGATACCTCTCTCGATGAGCTTACGGATGATAAATGGTTTATATAGCTCGGCTGCCATATCTTTAGGCAGTCCACATTCGTGCATTTTTAGTTCTGGCCCCACCACGATCACCGATCGTGCCGAGTAGTCTACTCGTTTTCCTAACAGGTTTTGACGGAAGCGCCCTTGCTTTCCTTTCAAGCTGTCGGAGAGTGATTTCAGCGGACGGTTCGATTCGGTCTTGATAGCACTCGATTTACGCGAGTTATCAAACAGCGAGTCCACGGCTTCCTGCAGCATTCGTTTTTCGTTACGCAGGATCACGTCGGGCGCCTTGATATCGATCAGTCGCTTCAACCGGTTATTGCGGATAATCACACGGCGATAGAGATCATTTAAGTCCGACGTGGCAAAGCGTCCCCCATCTAACGGAACCAGCGGTCGCAGGTCGGGCGGGATAACGGGAACCACTTTCATGATCATCCATTCCGGCTTGTTGATATTTTTTGATCCCCGGAACGCTTCTACTACTTGCAGCTGTTTCAACGCTTCGTTTTTACGTTGTTGCGATGTGTCGGTGCTGGCCTTGTGACGAAGATGGTTAGCCAGCTTGTCTAAGTTCAACCGTTCCAGTAAATCGAGGATAGCTTCTGCTCCCATTCTCGCGATAAACTTGTTGGGGTCGCTGTCTTCAAGAAGCTGGTTCTCCTTGGGGAGTGAATCCAGGTATTCCAAGTATTCATCCTCTGTGAGTAGATCCTTCTCGGCTACCTTCTCTTCAAGGAGTCCCGGTTGTATTACCACGTACCTTTCGTAGTAGATGATTGAATCCATCTTTTTCGTGGGAATCCCTAGCAGGTAGCCGATCTTGTTGGGCAGCGAACGGAAGTACCAGATATGTGCCACGGGAACCACCAAGTGGATGTGGCCGGTACGCTCGCGGCGTACTTTTTTCTCCGTTACTTCCACCCCGCAACGGTCGCATACGATACCCTTGTAGCGAATACGCTTGTATTTGCCACAGTGGCACTCGTAGTCTTTCACCGGGCCGAAGATGCGCTCGCAGAAGAGGCCATCGCGTTCCGGCTTATAGGTGCGGTAGTTGATGGTCTCCGGCTTCAGCACTTCACCGAAAGAGTTCTCAAGAATCTGTTCCGGCGATGCCAGCCCAATAGTAATTTTTGAAAAGTTACTCTTTATTTTAGTGTCTTTTCTAAATGCCATATTTTTAATGTGCTAATTTGTCAATGTGATAATATGCCAATGAACTCAATATACTAATGTGTCAATGTGACTAATGTGCCAATTCTTAATTGGCTAGTCTAAGCTGATATTGAGTCCCAATCCTCTTAGTTCGTGAAGCAACACGTTTAATGATTCGGGAATACCTGCCTGTGGCATGTACTCGCCCTTCACGATGGCTTCGTATGCCTTGGAGCGCCCCACCACGTCGTCCGACTTGATGGTGAGGATCTCTTGTAGGATATGTGCTGCACCGAATGCTTCGAGTGCCCACACCTCCATCTCACCAAAACGTTGTCCCCCGAACTGTGCTTTACCGCCCAACGGTTGTTGCGTGATAAGCGAGTAAGGCCCGATGGAACGAGAGTGCATCTTGTCTTCCACCATATGCCCTAACTTGAGCATGTAGATGATACCTACTGTAGCCGGCTGGTCAAAGCGTTCACCGGTACCACCATCGTACAGGTATGTTTTACCGTACGCGGGTACCCCTGCCTTTTCGGTCCACGTGTTCAGGTCTTCAAGCGATGCACCGTCGAAGATAGGGGTGGCAAATTTCATCCCGAGGGATTTTCCAGCCCATCCCAACACTGTTTCAAATATTTGTCCCAGGTTCATACGTGAGGGTACCCCAAGCGGGTTCAACACGATATCAACCGGCGTACCGTCGGCAAGGAAAGGCATATCTTCCTGTCGCACGATCTTGGAAACAATACCCTTGTTCCCGTGGCGTCCTGCCATCTTGTCGCCCACCTGTATTTTACGTTTTTTCGCAACGTATACTTTCGCGATCTGCATGATGCCCGAGGGGAGTTCATCCCCAATGGTGAAGTCGAAACGCTTACGTTTGACCTCGGCATCCAGCTCCTTGTAGCGGCGCAGGTAGTTGATGACCGTCGTGCGAATCAATTCGTTCTTGTGGGTATCGTTGGTCCACTTGTTTAATTGCACCGCCTGGTAATCAATATCGGTAAGCACCTTCATGGTGAACTTTGCCCCTTTGGGCACGATATCCATGTTGGTATAATCTTTCACGCCGGCCGAAGATTTCCCTTCGGTAAGCTTCAAGAGCTTTTCAATGAGCACTTTTTTGAGTTCATCCATCTTCTCCTCGTACTCTTCTTCCAGTTTAGGTAGGAGTGCTTTATTGGAAAGTTTAGTCTTTCCTTTCTTGGATGCTTTCGAGAAGAGGTTGCTATGTACCACCACTCCTTTGAGTGAAGGGGATGCTTTTAGTGACGCATCTTTCACGTCACCCGCCTTATCGCCAAAGATGGCACGGAGCAGTTTCTCTTCTGGTGACGGGTCGGACTCTCCTTTGGGGGTGATCTTACCGATCAGGATATCTCCCGGTTTCACGCGAGCACCTACACGGATAATCCCTTTTTCATCAAGGTCTTTGGTGGCCTCTTCGCTCACGTTGGGGATATCGGAGGTGAGCTCTTCCATTCCTCGTTTTGTCTCCCGTACTTCCAAGGAGAACTCTTCCACGTGAACCGAAGTAAACACGTCGTCGCTCACCATACGCTCGCTGAGCACGATCGCGTCCTCGAAGTTATATCCTTTCCAAGGCATGAACGCCACTTTCAGGTTTTTACCCAGAGCCAGTTCGCCCTTTTCCGTGGCATACCCTTCAGTAAGGATTTCGCCCGGCTTTACCTTTTGCCCCACCTTACACAGCGGATGCAGGTCGATGGTAGTGTTCTGGTTCGTTTTACGGAACTTGGGTATATTGTATGTTTTTACTGAATCTTCGAAACTGGTGAATTCTTCCTCTTCGGTCCGGTCGTATTTAATCTTTATGGTGGTGGCATCCACGTAAATGACTTCGCCCTTCCCCTCGGCTGTGATTTGGGTTCGGGAATCTTTGATAACCTGTTCTTCGATACCAGTACCCACGATGGGTGCTTCGGGACGAACAAGTGGTACTGCCTGACGCATCATATTGGATCCCATGAGCGCACGGTTGGCATCGTCGTGTTCAAGAAATGGGATGAGAGAAGCGGCAATGGAGGCGATCTGCATAGGTGAAACGTCCATTAGCTCCACCTCTTCAGGTGCGACCACTGGGTAGTCAGCATCCTGTCTAGCTTTCACCCGTGGGTTCAAAAAGTTACCCTTCTCGTCCAATGGAGCGTTCCCTTGAGCGATCATTCGATCCTCTTCTTCCTCCGCGGCCAGGTAGATTACCTCATCGTTGTTGACGTTGACTACGCTGTTTTCGACCTTTCGATAGGGTGTTTCTATAAAACCCAGCTCGTTAATCTTCGCGTAGACGCAGAGCGAAGAAATAAGCCCAATGTTAGGCCCTTCTGGCGTCTCGATGGGGCAGAGGCGCCCGTAGTGAGTGAAGTGCACGTCACGCACCTCGAAGCCGGCCCGTTCACGAGAGAGCCCGCCAGGCCCTAATGCTGATAGTCGGCGTTTGTGAGTGATCTCCGCGAGGGGATTGGTTTGATCCATGAACTGGGAGAGCGCGTTGGTCCCGAAGAAGGTGTTAATCACCGACGAGATGGTTTTCGCGTTGATCAGGTCGATGGGGGTGAATACCTCGTTGTCTCGTACGTTCATACGTTCTCGTATGATACGGGCCATACGGTTTAACCCCACGCCGAACTGTGTATATAATTGTTCTCCTACCGTACGAACGCGTCGGTTGCTGAGGTGGTCGATATCGTCCACCAGTGCTTTCGAGTTAACCAGTTCGATAAGGTATTTGATGATCTCAATGATGTCCTCTTTGGTAAGGACACGCACGTCCACATCGATCTCTAAGTTAAGTTTTTTATTGATTCGATAGCGTCCTACATCACCCAGGTCGTATCTCTTTTCCGAGAAGAATAAGTTATTGATTACCTCGCGTGCACTAGCGTCATCGGCCGGTTCAGCACTACGGAGCTGGCGGTAGATATGACGAATCGCGTCGATCTCGGTATTACTCGGATCTTTCTGCAGCGTGTTGTAGATGATGGAGAAGTCACTGGTATTGGCACTCTCCTTGTGCAATAGTATATAGGAAACACCTGATTCGAGTATCTCATCTATATGTTCCTGTTCCAGAATGGTCTCTCGTTCGATGATAACCTCGTTACGTTCGATGGAAGTCACCTCACCGGTATCTTCATCCACGAAGTCTTCCATCCACGATTTCAATACGCGAGCAGCAAGCTTGCGGCCAAGTACTTTCTTGAGGTTGGTTTTGTTCGCCTTTACCTCTTCAGCCAAGTCGAAAATTTCCAGAATATCCTTATCACTTTCGAACCCGATAGCACGAAGTAACGTGGTGACAGGCAGTTTTTTCTTACGATCGATGTAAGCGTACATCACGCTATTGATGTCAGTGGCAAACTCAATCCATGATCCCTTGAAGGGGATGATACGTGCCGAGTAGAGTACGGTACCGTTCGCGTGGAGGCTCTGGCCAAAGAAAACACCGGGAGAGCGATGCAACTGCGAAACGATTACACGTTCGGCACCGTTGATGACGAAGGTTCCTTTTTCGGTCATATACGGGATCGTTCCCAAGTAAACATCCTGAATTACAGGTGTGAAGTCTTCGTGATCGGGATCGGTACAATAGAGATAGAGCTTTGCCTTTAGCGGTACGCTATAGGTGAGCCCTCTATCTATACACTCCTCGATGGTATAGCGTGGAGGATCAACATAGTAATCCAAAAATTCGAGAACGAAATTATTCCGGGTATCGGCGATCGGGAAATTCTCCGTGAAAACCTTGTATAGCCCTTCATTTTTTCTACTCTCCGGGGGTGCGTCGAGCTGAATAAAATCCTGGAAAGATTTTAATTGAATTTCCAAGAAATCCGGAAAGTCAAGAGGGTTGTTTATCGACGCGAAATTTATTCTTTGATTGGCGTTTTTTGAAGACATGGGAATGAGTTTATGAACCTACTATATATTGACACAAAAGGTTAAGAATCTTCAGGTTGAAGATTCCTAACCGTATTAACCTAAATTAGGTGAATCTTATTTAAGCTCAACCTCTGCTCCAGCCTCTTCAAGTTGTTTTTTCAAAGCGTCTGCTTCGTCTTTTGTTACACCTTTTTTCAATTCGCTGGGAGCGCTGTCGACTAAATCCTTGGATTCCTTCAGCCCGAGTCCGGTGAGCTCTTTAACTGCTTTTACTACAGCGAGCTTAGCAGCTCCGGGGCTCTTGAGGATAACATCAAAGGATGTTTTCTCTTCCACGGCGGCATCTGCACCGCCGGCAGGTCCCGCGGCAACAGCGACTGCTGCAGCTGCCGGCTCGATACCGTATTCAGTTTTTAAAATCTCAGCCAGTTCGTTAACCTCTTTCACTGTTAAGTTAACCAAGTCTTCAGCAAATTTTTTTAAGTCTGCCATTGTTGTTTTTATTTAAATTGATTGATTACTAATTCTGTTTGTTGTGAATGACACTAATTTTGAAAATTTCATGCTGCTTTGTTTACCCGATAATTGCCTCACCTACGTTCACTTCATCTTGTGTATTCTATACTGGTAACCCATCAAAATGTGGTTGACTCGAGCGTACGCATAGAGGCATTTTGTATGCCGGTTTAACAAATTAGCCTTCTTTCTCCGACAATGTTTGTAATACTCCGTGGAGCAATGAACCGCCGGATTGAAGCGCGGAGATAACATTCTTCGCGGGAGATTGCAAGAGTCCAATAACGTCTCCTAAAAGCTCCGTTTTGCTCTTGATATTTACAAGCGTCGGCAATGCTTGTTCACCTACGAAGAAGCTTTCTTGCACGTACGCGCCTTTGAAAGAGGGCACTTTATCAGCTTTGTATTTATCAATAAGCTTAGCAGGTGCGTTCGCCACGTTCGAGAACATGATAGCGGTGTTTCCCTTTAATATGGGATACAGTTCTTCATAATTCTCTTCGAGTGACTCGAATGCTTTCTGCAACAAGGTGTTTTTTACAACTACCAACTTAATATCCTGTTTGGAACACTCTCTTCTCAAGTTACTTGTTTTCGCCGCGTTGAGCGTGGCGATGTCGGTAAGATAGAAGTTTTCATACTCCTTCAGGTTTGCTGCTATTTGTTCTATTATCTGTTGTTTATCTTCCTTTTTCATATGATTATTTTATTGTTTTATTTCGGTATATGGAACCTTTGATATTCAAAAAATCATTCCCCTAGGGTGTTTAATGATTATTTTAATCATGTCGGGTTTCATACGATTAAAACATTTTTATACTACTCTTCCAACGATTTCGTCTCCAGTTTAATTCCCGGGCTCATCGTGCTAGAAAGATAAATACTTCTAATATAAGTACCTTTTGCAGCCGTTGGCTTCAATTTGATCAACGTTTGGATAAATTCCCTCGCGTTGTCTCGAATCTGTTCGGGTGTGAATGATACTTTCCCAATAGAGGTGTGAATAATACCTGCCTTGTCTACTTTAAAGTCGATTTTTCCTTGTTTTACTTCCTTCACGGCAGTGGCCACGTCGGGAGTAACAGTTCCGCTTTTCGGGTTAGGCATCAGTCCACGCGGCCCTAGAATGCGGCCGAGGGCACCGATCTTTCCCATGATCTGCGGTTGAGTGATAATCACGTCAATATCGGTCCAACCTCCTTTTATTTTATCGATATATTCATCTAGTCCTACATAGTCCGCACCGGCTGCTAATGCATCGGCCTCGGCCTCTGGAGAACACAATACAAGAACTCTTACTTGTTTTCCTGTTCCGTGTGGTAAAGAGACAACGCCCCTTACCATCTGGTTGGCTTTACGTGGGTCTACGCCAAGGCGTACGTCGATATCCACAGAGGCATCAAACTTGGTATTGGTAATTTCCTTTACCAGTGCCGATGCTTCTTTCAGCGAATAGGATTTTCCCTCTTCAATCTTGCTTAAAGCCAACTTTTGATTTCTTGTTAGTTTACTCATGTCTCAATTGAAGTTTTAATTATTTCCATTTTCCGGGAAACTCCCTGATACCGTGATACCCATGCTCCGAGCCGTTCCGGCTACCATTCGCATTGCTGATTCAAGCGTGAAACAGTTAAGGTCGGTCATTTTCTCCTCCGCGATCGTCTTTACCTGTTCCCAAGTAACTTCGGCGACCTTCTTGCGGTTAGGTTCTGCTGAACCTCCTTTTTGTTTACTTACTTCTAATAATTGAATCGCAACCGGTGGTGTTTTAACAATAAAATCAAAAGACTTGTCGGTATAATAAGTGATTACCACGGGCAATACTTTACCGGCTTTGTCTTGAGTTCTGGCATTGAATTGCTTACAAAACTCCATAATGTTAATCCCCTTGGCACCTAAAGCAGGGCCTACAGGGGGGGATGGGTTTGCAGCTCCTCCTCTGATTTGTAATTTTAGTTGTCCGGCAACTTCTTTAGCCATTTGTTTGATTTTAATAAATTACGGTTTTCGAAACACTTTGAAGAATTTACAGAATCTGCGTAACCAAATCTCTGACTATTCCTTCTCTACTTGCATATAACTCAACTCGAGGAGTTGTTTTCGTCCAAAAATTTTAACCATCACTTTGAGCTTCTTCCTCTCATCGTTCACTTCCTCTACCACGCCTGAAAAACTGCTAAAAGGACCATTTATGACCTTCACGTTTTCTCCCACGTAATATTTCATATCCATTTCTTCGCCCGCTTCTTCCAGTTCATCCATCGTTCCGAGAATGCGCTTCACTTCCGACTCCCTCAATGGTTGAGGGTTGGCGGTGTTAGGTAGAAAACCAGCAACGTAATTGATATTCTTAAGTTCGTGAATAACTTCCCCCGTAAGTTCAGCCTCAATAAGCACGTAACCGGGAAGATAAGCACGTTCTTTCATCACTTTCTTTCCGCTTCGTACCGTGTAAGTCTTTTCCGTGGGAATGAGGACCTGAGAAATGTATTTCCCTAAATCGGATTTTTTAATTTCTGACTCAAGATACTCTTTGACTTTATTTTCTTTTCCACTAACGGAACGTAAAACGTACCATTTTTTTCTCTCTTCAGTCATTGTCTCTTACCATCAGAATTATAAAATACCGTAGAGTAACTTCAATATCCACTCGAAGAGCGAGTCCATTCCGAATACTACCAGGGCAATTATAAGGGAAGCAATCATTACAATTACCGTACTGCCGGAAAGCTCTTCTCTGGATGGCCAGGATACCTTATGAACTAACTCGTTATAAGAATCCTTTAAATATGCAACTATTTTTTTCATTTAATTCAGATCGTTTCGCACGGGTCGAGAGACTCGAACTCCCGACACCTGGTTTTGGAGACCAGTGCTCTACCAACTGAGCTAGACCCGTATAAACCTCGTCCATATCTTCCAGTAATCAGAAAGAATATTTTTAGACGAGGTCCTCTTATTTGTTATCGTCGCGTTATCTCCACAAGAGAGACCACGTATGATTAGTCAATCAGCTCAGTGATCTGTCCGGCACCTACCGTACGACCACCTTCACGGATCGCGAAACGAAGTCCCACGTTACATGCCACGGGGTAGATCAAGTCTACTTCAATGGTCACGTTATCACCAGGCATCACCATTTCAACACCCTCGGGCAGTTGTACCTCTCCGGTAACGTCAAGCGTACGGATGTAGAACTGTGGACGGTATTTATTATGGAACGGTGTATGACGTCCACCTTCTTCTTTCTTCAAGATATACACCTCAGCCTTGAATTTGGAGTGGGGTTTTACTTTACCAGGGTGAGAAATTACCATACCGCGTTTGATATCATCTTTATCGATACCACGCAGCAATAACCCAACGTTGTCACCAGCCTGTCCTTCGTCGAGAATCTTACGGAACATCTCAACGCCGGTCACTACTGACTTTCTACCCTCGGCACCCAGTCCAATGATTTGAACCTCTTCTCCTGTTTTGATGATACCTGTTTCGATACGTCCAGTAGCCACGGTACCACGTCCTGTGATGGAGAACACGTCTTCCACCGGCATGAGGAATGGTTTGTCAACATCACGCGTAGGCAGAGGAATCCATGTATCAACGGCTTCCATCAGCTCGATGATCTTGTCTTCCCATTTCTCTTCGCCATTCAATCCACCTAAAGCAGATCCTTGGATGATGGGCGTTTCGTCGCCATCAAAGTCGTAGAATGAAAGCAGTTCACGCATCTCCATTTCTACCAGCTCCAGCATCTCCTCGTCGTCCACCAAGTCAACCTTGTTCATGAAGACAACCAGTTTAGGTACGTTTACCTGGCGTGCTAGAAGTATATGTTCGCGTGTTTGAGGCATGGGACCGTCAGTAGCAGCAACCACGATGATGGCACCGTCCATCTGGGCAGCACCCGTAACCATGTTCTTCACGTAGTCGGCGTGACCAGGGCAGTCAACGTGTGCGTAGTGGCGGTTTGCTGTTTCGTATTCAACGTGCGAAGTATTGATCGTGATACCTCTTTCCTTTTCTTCGGGAGCGTTGTCGATTGAGTCGAACGAACGAGCCTGCGAGAATCCCCTTTTTCCTAAAACGGCAGTGATAGCGGCCGTTAAAGTAGTCTTACCGTGGTCAACGTGACCGATGGTACCGATGTTCACGTGCGGTTTTGTCCGGGAAAAATGTTCTTTTGCCATAAAATGTCCTATTAATTAGTGTAAATAAAATATGTATTTTCTATACGTGTCATTTGTAAACAGAGAAACTCAAGAGAAAGGCACTCCGGCCTTATTCTTGATGAGACGTCGTATCTTACCCTGAGCCGATGGCGGGAATTGAACCCGCGACCTCTTCCTTACCAAGGAAGTGCTCTACCACTGAGCTACATAG
>CAYFMZ010000043.1:0-19235 GCA_964344275.1 uncultured Proteiniphilum sp. | reverse complement strand
CCCACATTTGAACTCTTTTTAGTATGGTTTTAAACTATATCTGGATCGCTTTTTTTCTGATCGCTTTCGTGGTGGCTCTGGTAAAACTTATCTTCTTCGGGGATATGAACGTGTTTACCGACATCATGAACTCCACCTACGATTCGGCACGAACAGGATTCGAAATATCACTCGGCTTAACAGGGGTATTGGCTCTATGGCTGGGGGTGATGAAGATTGGCGAACGGGGGGGTATGGTGGAGCTATTCTCAAAAGCGGTGGATCCTCTCTTCTCTAAACTTTTCCCGGATATTCCAAAAAATCATCCCGCGTCGGGATCTATCTTGATGAGCATATCAGCCAACATGCTGGGACTTGATAACGCGGCCACTCCATTTGGTCTTAAAGCGATGCAGGAGCTACAAGAGATCAATCCAAATAAAAAAGAAGCGTCCAATCCCATGATCATGTTCTTGGTCCTAAACGCTTCGGGACTCACGTTGATCCCTGTCACTGTAATGGTCTACCGGGCTCAACTGGGTGCCGCAAATCCCGCGGACGTCTTTATCCCCATCATGATTGCCACTTTCTCTTCCACCTTAGTGGGGATGATCGCGGTGTGCCTAAAACAAGGGATTAATATTTTCAGTCGAGCGATTTTAGGGTTCCTTATCGCGATGATTGTCCTGATCGCGGGAACCGTTCTTCTCTTCCGGTCCATGCCAGAAGAGGAAGTAAACATCGTATCCAGCCTCGTCGCCAATATTATCCTGTTTGGCATTATCGTGATGTTTATCACCAAAGCGATGAAACGAAAGATCAATATTTTCGACGCGTTTATCGACGGGGCTAAAGAGGGATTCAAGACCGCGGTAATGATTATCCCTTTCTTGATCGCTATCTTGGTGGGGATCGGTGTATTTCGCGCATCAGGCGCGATGGATTTTATAATGGAAGGGTTGCGTGACTTGGTCGCCCTTACCGGAAGCGATACCCGCTGGGTGGATGGCATGCCTACCGCGCTCATGAAACCGCTAAGTGGGAGCGGCGCACGCGGAATGATGATTGACGCGATGCAAACATTCGGAGCGGACTCGTTCGCGGGTAGGCTATCGAGTGTTATGCAGGGTGCGACCGATACCACGTTCTATATCGTGGCTGTTTACTACGGGGCAGTGAACATCAAAAATTCACGCTACACCGTTCCCATAGCGCTTTTGGCGGATTTGTGCAGTATTTTAGCGGCTATTTTCGTGGCCTACCTATTCTTCGGGTAGCAAATAACGCGTTCTCCAAATCAAAAAATGTTAATATTATGGCGATAAATTTTCAGTCGGAAGAGGTGGAGCTCCCCTCCATAAAAAAGAGAGAGACGGCAAACTGGATACGATCCGTGGCAAAAACGTACGGCAAGAGAACCGGTGAGATATCCTACATGTTCTGTAACGACAAAAAAATTATAGAGATCAACCGCCGCTACCTCCAGCACGACTATTATACGGATATCATTACCTTTGATTATTCAGAGGGATTGGTTATCTCGGGTGACATTTTTATTAGCCTTGACACTGTACGCTCCAATTCACAAATGTATAACGTTTCTTTCGAGGAAGAACTGTATCGGGTGATTATCCATGGTATCCTGCATTTATGTGGGATGACCGATGATTCAGCATCTGAAGAGAAAGAGATGCGGGAGGCGGAAAACCGTGCGTTGGAACTCTTAAATATTAAAAAAAACCACTGAAAAATCAACATTTGTAAATAGACCCGCTGATTACCAAGCATTTTAATCTCGGAAAAGAGTCATTTTTAGTTGTACCAGCGGATGAGGAGTGAGTTTACAACTGTTATCGCCATACACTGTTTCTCGTTTTACAGTGACAATCGGATGCCCTTGCACATTATCAGCTATCCTGCACGTTTAAAACACCTTACCTGTAATTAACATAAGGAATATCCACAAGGTTTTCTTTTTTAGTATCTTTGTAGGTTTGTAGAATAGGAATAAATGGATTTTAAATATGACATAATAGTGGTGGGTGCAGGACATGCCGGTTGTGAGGCCGCGACAGCAGCAGCAAACCTGGGTTCAAAGACATTGCTTATCACGATGGACATGAATAAGATTGCCCAGATGAGTTGCAATCCGGCTATTGGTGGAATCGCGAAGGGGCAGATCGTGCGCGAAATCGATGCATTAGGTGGCCAATCCGGTATTGTAAGCGACAAAACCGCTATTCAATTCCGGATGTTGAATCGCTCTAAAGGGCCTGCAATGTGGAGCCCCCGGGTACAGAGCGACCGGATGAAATACATCGAAACATGGCGTGATATCATCGAGAATACGCCCAACTTGGATATGTGGCAAGATATGGTCACCGAGCTGAGATTCGACAAATCGGCAACTCCAGGATCAGCAGTCACTGGCGTCAAGACCCGTATGGGTGTTGAATTCTCGGCAAATGCCGTGATCCTGACCAATGGTACCTTCCTGAATGGCTTGATCCACGTGGGGAAAGTCCAAATCGGCGGGGGGCGCATCGGTGAACCGGCATCGTTTGGTATGACAGAGCAGCTCAGCGAGAGAGGCTTCAAGACGGACCGCATGAAGACGGGAACACCCGTACGTATCGATGGCAGGACGGTCGATTTCACCCAGATGGAAGAGCAGATAGGAGAAGATGATTTTCACAAATTCTCCTACCTCCCGGAGGTACAGCGCACGTTGACCCAACGCAGCTGCTGGATGACATATACCAGCGAAGAGGTGCATGACGCATTACGCGAAGGGCTACACGATTCGCCACTATACAATGGGCAGATTCAAAGTATTGGGCCTCGATACTGTCCGAGCATCGAAACCAAGATCGTCACATTTTCAGATAAGACAAGCCACCTTCTCTTCTTGGAGCCGGAGGGAGAGCGAACCCATGAATATTACCTCAACGGGTTCTCATCTTCCCTCCCTTTAGAGACGCAGTTAAAGGCATTGAAACGCGTACCGGCATTTCGGAACGTACATATATTCCGGCCGGGCTACGCGATAGAGTACGACTTCTTCGACCCGACACAGCTCCTCCCTACTTTAGAGACGAAGAAGGTGAAAAACCTGTTTTTCGCTGGACAAATAAACGGCACCACCGGTTACGAGGAGGCAGCGGCCCAAGGTTTACTGGCGGGTATAAACGCTCATGTGAATTGCCATGGAGGTGAGCCTTTCACGCTGCGCAGAGATGAAGCGTACATAGGGGTATTAATAGACGACTTGATCACGAAGGGGGTGGATGAGCCTTATCGGATGTTCACATCGAGGGCTGAATACCGCATCCTGCTGCGCCAAGACAACGCGGACGAAAGGCTCACCCGTAAGTCGCACGAATGGGGATTAGCCTCTTCTGAGCGGGTACAACTACTCGATGCGAAAGAAGAAAAAGTAAACGAGATCATAGAATTCGCCTCTAACTTCTCAATCAAGGCAGATCGAATAAACCCATTCCTTGAGCAACTGGGAACATCTCCATTAAAGCAAGGCGTGAAATTAATAGACCTTATAACAAGGCCTACTATCGACCTCGAATTGATGTCGCAAGAAGTCGCCCCACTGAAGGAGATGTTAGGATCGATCGAAGAACGAAAAGAAGAGATTATCGAATCGACGAATATCAAGGTGAAGTATAGCGGGTACATCAAGCGTGAACGCCTCATGGCCGACAAGCTCACGAGGCTGGAAGATATACGTATCAAAGATCGGTTTAATTATAACGAAATACAATCGCTGTCTACCGAAGCACGGCAAAAACTAACAAATATCAACCCCGAAACCATTGCCCAAGCGAGCAGAATACCGGGAGTGTCGCCTAACGACATCTCCGTTTTACTGATTCTCCTGGGACGATAAAAAAATGTTCCACGTGGAACATTAAATATAAGTCAAAAATAAATGAGCATTGAAACACTAAAAAAAGCAGTTCGGAACATCCCGGATTATCCAATCCCTGGCATCCAATTCAAAGACATTACCACTCTATTCGAGTCGGCAGAGCATATTAAAGATCTATCCGAAATCTTGTATGAAAAGTATAAAGGAAGAGGGATTACAAAGGTGGTAGGAATAGAATCGAGGGGGTTTTTCATGGGACCTGCCTTAGCGATTAAGCTTGGAGCTGGCTTCGTACCGGTACGAAAACCCGGGAAGCTCCCGTATAACGTGATCGAGGAGCGATACACCAAAGAGTATGGAGAAGATGCGATACAGATACATGAAGACGCGTTAACACCGGAAGATGTAGTTCTTATACACGATGATTTGTTAGCGACAGGTGGGACGATGGTGGCAGCCCATAAGTTAGTAAGAAAACTGGGAGTAAAAGAGATTTATATCAATTTTTTGATTGAACTGGAAGAACTGCAAGGGAGAAAACATTTTCCGGAAGAGGTTGAGATTTGGTCCCTGATACAATACTCTATATAGCAACGTGAAATGACGGATGAGTTAAAACATACATTAGCTATCATTCCTCATCAACCGGGTTGTTACCAATTCTACGATGAGAATGAGACCGTCATATACGTGGGTAAAGCAAAAGACCTGAAAAAGAGAGTCTCCTCCTATTTCAACAAGTACCATGATCAGCCGAAGACAAGGATATTAGTCCGTAGAATTCGGAAAATAAAATATATCGTGGTAAACAGTGAGGAAGATACGTTCCTTCTGGAAAATAACCTTATCAAGCAACTTCAACCGCGATATAACGTGATGCTGAAAGACGATAAAAGCTATCCCTATATCGTGGTCAAAAATGAATACTTCCCAAGAATCTACAAAACGAGAAACATTGTTAAAGATGGTTCGAGGTATTTTGGCCCCTTTACATCGGTACAGTCAGTAAATGCACTGCTCGATCTGGTAAGAAAAGTTTATAAAATCAGAACCTGTCGACTAAACCTCACTCCTGAAAACATAGCGGCAGGTAAATTTAAAGTGTGTCTTGAATATCATATCAAACGATGCAAAGGACCGTGTGAAGGGTTGCAATCTTTGGATCAATACAACAGAAACGTAGAAGAGATCGTAGAGATTCTCAAAGGAAATGTCTCTATAATCGAGAAGCAGGTTGTAGAAAAAATGCACGCGCTCGCGGAGGAAATGCGATTTGAGGAAGCGAATGAATTAAAGGAAAAACTGATTCTCATACAAAATTTCCGGCAGAAATCGCAAGTAGTGAGCAATATCGACCTTAATTTGGACGTCTTTTCAATAGAAGAAAGTGAATCTTCCGCTTTCATCAACTACCTACACGTAGTCAAAGGAGCTGTTATACAGGCATATACATTTGAGTACAAGAAGAAGTTAGATGAAAGTCGCGAGGAACTACTGGGACTGGGTGTCGTGGAGATGCGTCAACGCTTCGGAAGCGAGATGAAAGAGATAATCGTCCCCATCATTCCGGAATTGAAGTTGTCAGGGGTGACATTTACCGTTCCGCAACGCGGAGAGAAAAAAAAACTGTTGGCATTATCTGAGATGAACGTGAAGCAGTACAAAGTGGACAAACTGAAAAAAGCAGAGATGCTCAACCCCGAACAACGCACCACAAGAATTCTAACCACGGTACAAAAAGATTTGCGGTTAAAGGAAATGCCCTGGCATATCGAATGCTTCGACAACTCGAATATTCAAGGTACAAATCCGGTGGCGGCATGCGTGGTTTTCAAGAAGGCGAAGCCAGCCAAAAAAGAGTACCGACATTACAATATCAAGAGCGTTGTAGGCCCCGATGATTACGCGTCTATGCGTGAGGTGGTAGAAAGACGCTACGTACGGCTGCTTAACGAAGGCTCCTCCCTACCCCAACTCATTGTTATTGATGGCGGTAAAGGGCAACTACACGCTGCCACAGAATCACTCCAGAAAATTGGCCTGAATGGGAAAATAGCCGTTATTGGCATCGCGGAGCGACTTGAGGAGATTTATTACCCTCAAGATCCAGTTCCTCTCTATATCGATAAAAATTCAGAAACGTTAAAATTAATTCAACAGTTACGAGACGAGGCACATCGATTTGGACTCGCGTTTCACAGAAAGAAAAGGAGTAAAACACAGGTGGCATCCGAACTGGATGGAATCGAGGGCATCGGACCTGCTACAAAGAAAAAATTATTATCTCATTTTAAAAGTATCAAGAGAATAAAAGAGGCGGATGACGAAGAGGTGAAAAACTTGATAGGAAAATCCAAGGGTGAAATTATACGCAAATGGATAGAAAATTCGAAATAGTGTAGGTAGGCAAATATCCAAAGATAAATAACAAGAAATGCGATTATTGATTCAGCGAGTTTTAAATGCCGCGGTTTATATTGAAGGAGAGGTGAAGGGTAAGATCGGAGAAGGATTGCTGCTCTTCGTGGGCATTGAAGAGACCGATAACGAAGAAGATATCCTTTTTCTTTCTAAAAAGACGGTAAATCTACGTATATTTGACGATGAGAACGGTATCATGAATCGATCGATACTGGATACAGGGGGAGATATCCTTGTAGTGTCGCAATTCACGCTGCACGCCAGCACCAAAAAGGGGAACCGCCCGTCTTACATACGTGCGGCGAAACCGGATATAGCAATCCCTTTGTATGAACGGTTTTGCTCTGTGCTGTCAGAGATGCTGAATAAGCCGGTACAGACCGGTGAATTTGGTGCAGATATGCAGGTACAACTGGTGAACAATGGCCCGGTTACCATTTGGATCGATTCAAAGAACAGGGAATAGAAAAGGCATAGACTCTTGCTAAACAGCTAACAAGAAAGTATCATTGACAGTATAAACACAACCCGGTTACAATACAATGACGATAAAAGAGGCTCAGAACACTGTCGATCAGTGGATTAAAACTCATGGAGTAAGATACTTCAGCGAACTGACCAACATGGTCATCCTTACCGAGGAAGTAGGTGAACTCGCTCGAGTAATAGCACGGACCTATGGAGAACAGTCGTTCAAGGAAACCGATAAAGCTAAAAGTCTTCCCGATGAAATGGCCGATGTATTGTGGGTACTTCTCTGCCTGGCGAATCAAACGGGAGTAGACCTCGAAACGGCGTTAAAAGAAAACCTACAGAAGAAGACAGAAAGAGACGCGTTTCGACATAAAGAGAACGAAAAATTGAAATAATAAGTACCCGCTTAGTAAGATCACAGAGAAGAAAAGGCTATAAACAATAGGTAATAAATAACAGGCTATAATAACATGCAATAACAATGGAATCAGACAAATACTTACAGGCGCTAAAAAATCACCCGTTCGCGTTGACAGACGAAACGGTTGCTGAAAAAACGGCCGAAATCACGGCAGAGATGTTCGAGGAGAACAACACTCGGACAGTTTATAAAAAAATCTATAACTGCATTGATCAGACGACATTAAACAGCACAGACACGAAGGAAAGTGTGTGGCAATTCGTAGAGAAAGTAAATGCTTTTGATGGCGCGCATCCTGAAATCCAAAACGTTGCTGCCATCTGTGTTTATCCTAATTTCGTGCGGATTGTGAAAGAAGCGTTGACAGCAGATGTGAAGATTGCTGCAGTTTCAGGTGGGTTCCCCGCATCACAAACATTCACGGAAGTGAAGATAGCTGAAACTGCCATGGCCATCGCGGACGGTGCGGAAGAGATCGATATCGTACTAAACTTGGGACTATTCCTCGATAAGGAATACCAAGAGCTGTGCGAAGAGGTTTCTGAAATAAAAGAAGTGTGCAGAGGTGCCACGCTTAAGGTAATCTTGGAGACAGGCGCACTGGAAAAAGCAGAAAAGATTTATCAGGCCGCTATACTAAGCCTCTATTCAGGCGCGGATTTTCTAAAGACATCCACGGGCAAAGGATATCCCGGGGCATCACCGGAAGCCGTATTCGTGATCTGCCACGCGATCCGTTCTTATCACGAGAAGACGGGCAGGAAAGCGGGGATAAAAGTCTCGGGTGGAGTCTCTACACCTGAAGATGCCGTGAGCTACTACACCATTGTAAAAACAATCTTGGGTGAGGAGTGGTGCAACAACACGCTATTTAGAGTAGGAAGCAGCAGGCTCACCGATGCATTACTCAGGAAGCTTGGGTAAAATCGCAGATAATAATTAGAACCGATACAGTAAATAATACAAGTTTGGCATGCATTACAACATTTATTGGCCTCGTTTTTAGCTATAATTGTAATAGTTGATGTACGCGAAACTTGAGTAAATAATACAAAAAGAAAGATGAGGAGTTTTCTACTTACAGCAGCTATCACTTTGCTTACAATCGGTGGATTGAAAGCCCAGCAACATAAAATGATTTCTGAGTTGCGAGAACGCCCCTATTGGCAGGACGTGAACGTGGTAAAAGTGAATAAAGAGTACCCGCGTACCCAGTTTATGACATTTGACACCAATGAGGAGGCGATGAGCACAAGGTTCGACGAAAGCAAGTACTATATTTCGTTGAACGGCACTTGGAAATTTTATTTCGTGGAGGGATATAAGCAGCTCCCCGAAAACATCACTGATTCAACCGTTTCGATGAGTGGATGGGAAGATATAAAGGTTCCCGGAAACTGGGAGATGCAAGGTTTTGGGATGCCTATCTACGTGAATCACCCCTATGAGTTCGTGGAGAGAGACCCAAAAACACGCCTTCCAAAAATGGCTCCGCCGTACCTCCCCGAGGAAACACCTGTAGGCGTTTATCGACGTGAGATTGATATCCCCGAAGGGTGGGAAGATCGAGAAATATTTCTTACCATCGACGGGGCAAAGTCGGGTGTCTACGTCTACATCAACGGGAAAGAGATAGGTTACAGTGAGGATTCAAAAACCGCGGCTGAATTTCGTGTAAGTGATTATGTGAACCCGGGTAAAAACTCACTTGTTTTAAAGATATTCAGATGGAGCACCGGCTCTTACCTTGAAGCACAGGATTTCTGGCGCATCAGTGGGATAGAACGGGATGTTTTCCTTTGGTCTCAGCCCAAAATATCACTCCGCGACTTCAGAGTAATATCCACCTTGGATGACAGCTACCAGAATGGTATCTTCGAACTGGAAACCACTGTCCGGAATTACGAGAATGGCCCTGGATTTGCCGAAGTAGCATACGAACTGATTGATCCTGAAGGATACACGGTCTTGACTAATAGCAAACCCATCGCGATGCAGGGAAATGGCGAAAGCGCTATCACCTTTCGTACCCAGTTACCCGACGTGCTTACTTGGACCTCGGAGGCACCCAATCTCTATCAACTACTGATCACCGTGAAGAAGGAGGGTGAAGAGACGGGCGAGGTGGTCCCCTACCCTGTCGGCTTCCGTCGGTTTGAAATCAAGCCGGTCCAAACTGGTGATCGGATCGACCGACTTTTCCTGGTGAACGGCCAACCCATCAAATTAAAGGGGGTAAATATTCACGAAACAAACCCCAAAACCGGCCACTATGTCCCGGAAGAGTTGATGAGAAAAGATTTCGAGCTGATGAAGCTGCACAATATCAACACCGTGCGATTGGCGCACTACCCTCAATCGAGGCGATTCTACGAGCTATGTAATGAATACGGGTTGTACGTGTACGACGAGGCCAATATCGAGTCGCATGGCCTCTACTACGGTTCTCATTCTCCTTCGAGGCACCCCGAGTGGGAACAGGCACATATGGATCGGACCGTGAACATGTTCGAACGCAATAAAAACCAACCATCGGTAGCAATTTGGTCACTCGGAAATGAGGCGGGCAATGGTATCAACTTTTTTCACACCTATAAATACCTGAAGGACCAGGAACGAAACTTCATGAACCGCCCTGTAAACTATGAACGGGCGTTGTGGGACTTTAATACCGATATGTATGTCCCGCAGTACCCCAGCGCGGCATGGCTCGAAGAGATCGGTAAAAAAGGAGCGGATCGACCCATTATTCCTTCGGAATACTCCCACGCGATGGGGAACTCCAATGGGAACCTCGATATTCAGTGGGAAGCCATCTATAAATACCCGAACTTGCAAGGCGGGTACATTTGGGAATGGGTAGAACACGCGCAAGAGGCATACGATGAAGAAGGGCGCCTATACTACAAGTACGGAGGGGACTACGGGGTAGATATGCCGAGCGACGGGAACTTCGTTGCCGATGGGGTTGTGAGCCCTAACCGGGAACTCCACCCTTCCATGGCAGAGGTGAAATACGTGCATCAGAATTTCGCTTTCGAACCGGTGGATATAGAAAATGGTATTTTCCAAGTAATCAACCGGTACTACTTCACAAATAGCGATGATTACGATTTTCTTTATAATATCACGGAAAATGGGATAATAGTCTCCGAAGGGACTATAGAACTCTCGCTCAACCCACAAGAATCCATAGAACTAACCATCCCCTTCAACGATTTAGATGTTAAACCGGGAAGCGAGTTCTTCGTGAATTTCGAGGTGATCCAAAGAGATACGAAGGGGTTGGTCCCCGCCGGACACATCGTTGCTATAGAGCAGCATAAGCTTCCGATAACCACTCCAAAACAAGCGTACAGCGACAATTCAAATCATCCTTCGTTACAAGTGAAGCGTTCGGGAAATCACGTACAGATAACATCCCCTATACTTCAATTTATCTTCGATGAAGAGAGCGGTAGGGTAACTTCCTATCAGGTAAACGGGAAAGAGTATTTCGACAAAGGGTTCGGTATCCAGCCCAACTTCTGGAGAGCTCCAAATGATAATGATTATGGAAACGGTATGCCCAGCCGATTACAGGTTTGGAAACAGTCGAGCAAGGATTTCAACGTCACCGAAGCAAAAACATATTCGGAAGGAAATAAGGTTGTCCTTGAAACGACCTACCTCCTTGCTGCCGGCAACATATACACGGTGAAGTACACCATTCACCCCTCGGGAATAGTAGGTGTCGGCGTGGAGTTTTTATCATCCAACATAGAAGAAGAACAGGTAGCTGCTTCTGAGGCGACCCTCACGGCCACATTTTCGCCCGAAGCTTCCGCTGCTCGTAAGGCATCGTCTACCCTCAACGTACCGCGAATAGGCGTACGTTTCCGACTTCCGGTGACTATGAATAACGTGCAGTACTTTGGCCGTGGCCCGGGTGAGAATTATATTGACAGAGCCTCCGGATCCAAGGTAGGACTCTATGAAACCACCGCTGAAGAGATGTACTTCCCCTACACTCGTCCCCAGGAAAATGGACACAGAAGCGACACCCGCTGGGTAGCTCTTACAGGGAATGATAGAAGTTTACTGGTAGTAGCCGACAGCACGATAGGTTTTAACGCGTTGCGAAACAGCGTGGAAGATTTCGATTCAGAAGAGGCCATCCATAAACCGTACCAGTGGAACAATTTTAGTAGTGAAGAGATCGCAAATCGTTCGGAGGAAGAAGCGAAAAACAGGCTTCCCAGGCATACCCACATAAACGATATTATCCCACGAGACTTCGTGGAGGTATGTATCGATATGAAACAACAGGGAGTAGCCGGATACAATAGCTGGGGAGCCCGCCCCCTACCCGAGTACAGCCTTCCAGCCAACCGGGATTACCGCTGGGGATTCACGCTGGTACCTGTGGATAGCGAAGAAAGCATGGAAGAAAAAGCGACCTTACGTTATTGACGAGATCAGTGCACTGCATCTTCACCATTTCGTAACCGCTTTGAAAGAACAAACGATTATATTTGTAGTCACTTTCATATAACATTTTTTAAAACAATAAACCGATATGAAGAAAAATTTACTCGTTCTATTATTGTTAATCATCAGCGTGTCTATCTACTCGCAACAGATTGCTAGTGGGTATGTATACAATGATGCCAATAAAAACGGAAGAAAAGATCGACGGGAGGCTGGAGTTCCCAACGTGGCCGTTTCAAACGGTAGCGACGTTGTACTCACCAATGAAAAAGGTTTTTATTCAATCGAAGTGAACGATGGCAATACACTGTTCGTAATTAAACCCAGTGGATACATGACACCGGTAAATGATGACTTTATTCCACAGTTTTACTACCATCACAAGCCCGAAGGGTCACCCGATACATTCACTTATAAAGGTGTTGAGCCTACCGGAAAGTTACCTAAGTCAATCAATTTCCCTCTTTATCAACAAGATGAATCGGACGATTTTTCCGTGATAATTTTTGGTGATCCTCAACCCTACTCCATTCAAGATATAGATTACTTCACTCGGAAAATTGTACATGACGTCACAAAGAGTGACAACACACTATTCGGTATCAGTTTAGGCGATATCGTGGGCGATAATCTTGATCTGCACCCAATCTATAAAGAACGGATGAGGCATTTAGCACTGCCATGGTACAACGTGATGGGGAATCACGATATGAACTTCGATGCCACCACCGATGAACTGTCGGATGAGACCTTTGAAATGAATTTTGGAAGTGCTAACTATGCTTTCAATTATGGAAACGCGCATTTTATCATACTTGATAATATCCTTTACCCCGATCCACGCGGTGGAAGAGGCTATTGGGGAGGCTATAGAGAGGATCAGCTCGCGTTCCTGGAGAACAACCTGAAGCACGTACCCAACGATAAACTCGTGGTACTATCACAACATATTCAGATGAAAGATAATTCGGGCGGTTCCTACCGGTTGGAAGATCGTCAACGCGTATTTGATTTATTAAAGGAGTTCGAGAATGTACTTATTATGTCGGCACACACCCATCTTCAGGAACAGATAGAATATACCGAGGTTCATGGCTGGAAAGGTCAGAAACCGCTGCATGAGTACAACGTGGGCACTACTTCGGGTGACTGGTACTCGGGAAAAATGGACGCTAATGGTTTACCTGACGGCACCATGCGTGACGGAACCCCACAGGGATACGCGTTCCTGAATATCAATGGAAATCAGTACGATGTGGATTATCAGGTGGCTGGTAAAGAGAGCGAGTATCAGATGAATATTTATGCTCCTAAAGTGGTACAACACAAAGGGAGGACCACCTCGCAGATTGTAGTAAACTTTTTCATGGGTAGTGCCACAGACAAGGTGGAATACAGGATAGGCAATGAAGAATGGCGAACGATGCGCTATTCACCAGGCATTGATCCAAACTATTGGGTGAAACTGTTGGAGTGGGACTTTACCGAAGAGCTACTGCCTGGCCGCCGTCCATCCAACCCCGTCACCAGCACGCACCTTTGGAGTGGTGCGATTCGATTAGACCTCCCTCCCGGTGAGCATACGATCGAGGTAAGAGCTACCGACCGGTATGGTAAAGAACATTTCGGAAAGAGAAAATACAGGATCTTGGAATAAATCTGGAAGCTTACACACGCCATTATGGCATTAATTATTGGCTAAAACGCCTTTTTGCGGACACTTTGTCATTAAAACCTCTCTGACGGGAGGTTTTTTTGTGTCGGCACGCGATTTGCCCCTTTTAAGGTGTAAGACAGAAATAACAACTAAAAAAGGAACAAAATTATGGCAATTATTAGACGTACAAGCAACTGGTTTCCCAGTATTTTTAACGACTTCTTTGGTAACGAATGGATGGAACAAAGCAGCCGCTCCGTCCCGGCAGTGAACATTCAGCAAAACGAAAACGGCTTCACCGTAGAAGTAGCCGCCCCGGGAATGACAAAGGAAGATTGCGTGGTGCGATTGGACGAAAACAACAACTTGGTGATCTCTTTTGAAAAGAAAACAGAGCAGGAAGAGAAAGACAAAAAAGGGGCATACCTAAGGCGCGAATTCTCCTATTCTCAATTTCAGAGAACAATGGTCTTGCCCGATGAAGTAGAAAAGGATAAGATCTCGGCAAAGGTAAAAAACGGTGTATTAACAGTGGAAATACCCACGCTGAAAGAAGAAAAAGCAGCGGAAGCAAAATTGATTGAAATTCAGTAAGAGCAAAGCTAATAAAGAAGTATTTTTACAATACCACTTTACGATCTCCGTGAAGTGGTATTTTTTATTCCTTAAGTACGATGTGCGCGCCCGTTGAATATAATTCAAGATGATTTTCGCGGAGATATAGAAATAGATTATAGATCGTATCCCAATTAGTAGGATCGGTCCCTCAAGTACGACAAAAACAAACGCATGAGCGACTTGATCTCGTCGTTGAAAGGGAAACTGGAGATGATCTCCTCCCCTTCAGCAAGGAGGCTGTCTATTTTTTTATACGCGTACTCCACCCCACCCTGCTCTTTGGCAAACCGGAGTAAACGGGCAATGTTGTCGTCAGTATATTCTTGGGATTCGATTATTTCAATCATCTCGTTACGCAACGATTCAGGAGCCTGCCGCAAAGCATAAATAAGAGGAAGCGTAATTTTTCCTTCCTTAATATCGTTACCGGTGGGCTTGCCCACGTCGGTCTGATAATAGTCGAAGATATCATCCCGAATCTGGAAACAGACACCTAAAATACTACCCATGTAGGTTAGGCGTGAGACCATCTCGTCGCTAGCACCACCCGTGATGGCACCAATAGCTATGCTGGCTCGCATCAGGGAGGCAGTTTTTTTATCGATAACCTCGAAATATGCATCCTCATTTATAATCACTTCGTTCGCGAGTGAAAATTGATTCAACTCACCCTCTGCTAGGTTTTTTCCAAGCTCCGAAATAATTCGTACAATTTCTAAATTTCTTGTTTTTACACTTTCAGCTAAGGCAGTCGAAAGCAGGTAATCGCCAATTAGTACGGCTCGGGTATTATCAAAAACTGCATTCACCGATCGGCGTCCGCGGCGGATATCCGACTTATCAATCACGTCGTCATGCACCAACGAGGCGGTATGCAACAACTCCACCGTCACTGCACCGTGGTATGTCTCCGGGATGATACCGCCGCACGCTTTCGCGGTGAGCAAAACCAATGTCGGCCGTAATCGCTTACCATTAGTTTTGAACACATGGGCAATCTTTTCGGAAAGACGGGGATTGTCGCTCTTTATCGCTTCACGTAAATAATCATCAAAGAGGAGCAACTCCTCCTGAAGAAAATTCTTTATCACCTCAATTTGACTCATTACAAGCTAATTTGACGTACAAAAGTAAAAATAATTATCCTCATAGCAACAAATATTCGTAACTTTACGCTTTCTTAATCCGTTTTAGAGCTGCAATATAAAACCGGCACGACCCAAGTTTGCAACTCCCCGAACATGCTATAGCTCATATACACTCGGCTCTGTTCATCGGATTTAACGCCAGTAGCAGTAGACACCCACAAGTAAAAAGTATGAATCGTATGAATAAAAATAGACTCTTCCTTCTTGATGCCTACGCCCTCATATACCGCGCTTATTACGCTTTTATTAAGTTCCCTCGGATCGATTCAAAAGGGCGGAACACCTCTGCCATTTTTGGTTTCGTGAACACGCTGGAAGAGGTGCTCCAAAAGCAAAACCCCACGCACCTCGCGGTGGCGTTCGACCCCGACGGACCTACCTTTCGCCACGAGCAATACGAGGCTTACAAAGCGCAGCGAGAAGCAACACCCGAAGTGATTAAATCGTCTGTACCCATCATCAAGGAGATCATCCGTGCCTACAATATCCCCATTCTGGAAGCGCCTGGGTACGAGGCAGATGATGTGATTGGCACCATCGCGAAACAGGCGGACAAGAGCCGGTTTGATGTCTACATGATGACTTCTGATAAGGATTACGGGCAACTTACAGAGAAAAACGTATTCATATTTCGCCCCAAGTACGGGAACAACGATTACGAGATATTAAACGATCAAAAAGTGATCGAGAAATACAATATTTCTCATCCACTTCAAGTGATTGACCTTCTTGGATTGATGGGAGATGCATCCGATAATATCCCTGGCTGTCCAGGAGTGGGTGAAAAAACGGCGATCAAGCTGTTGAACGAATTTGGATCGATCGAGAACATGCTGGAAAACACGGGGCAGCTAAAGGGCGCGCTAAAGAAAAAGGTGGAAGAGAACCGCGAACAAATTCTTTTCTCGAAGTTTCTGGCCACCATAAAGATCGATGTACCAATTGATGTCAATGCCGACGACCTGGTGCTAAAGAAAAAGAACGAGGAAGTGATTAAGGAGCTGTTCGAAGACTTAGAGTTCCGCACCCTACTCACGCGGGTATTGAAAATCAATCAAGAGCCGGCACAAAAAACGGGGCAACCGGTTCAAGGGGACCTGTTTGCTGCATTCGATGCCGCGGAGGAGCAATCAACAGGATTAGAGCTTCCCGCGGATTTTAGCAATATCGACACTACCCCTCACTCCTACTCCATGGTACAAACTGAAAAGGAAATGGAGGCATTGAATGACCTGTTGCTTGCTCAAAAAAGTGTTTGTTTCGATACAGAGACAACCGGGGTGGATCCCCTGCAGTGTGAGCTGGTGGGCCTTTCGTTCGCTTTTAAAGAGGGAGAGGCTTACTACGTCCCAGTTTCTGTCAACAGGGAAGAAGCGCAACGGCAAGTGGCGATCTTTCGTCACTTCTTTGAAAATAAGTCGATAGAAAAGGTGGGGCAGAATATTAAATACGACCTCTTGGTTCTCCGGGAATACGGGATCGAAGTGAAAGGCCCCCTGTTCGATACCATGATTGCCCATTACTTGCTTAACCCGGAGATCCGCCACGGCATGGATTACATGGCAGAGACCTACTTAAAGTACCAAACCATCCACATCGATGAACTGATCGGTCCCAGGGGCAAAAATCAGAAATCGATGCGTGACATCAATCCGGAGATCGTACGTGATTACGCTTCAGAAGATGCCGATATCACCTTAAGGCTAAAAAATATACTCGAAAAAGAGATCAAAGAGCACCGGCTCGAAGAGCTGTTTTATCAGATCGAAATCCCACTTACCCGTGTGCTGGCCGACATGGAGTGGTGTGGGGTAAGATTGGATTTGACGGCGCTAAACGAGCTTTCCAAGGCTTACACGGGGGAATTACAACAGATCGAGAAAGAGATCATAGAGATGGCGGGGACCGATTTCAATGTCAATTCTCCTAAACAGACGGGGGAAATACTTTTCGACCGGCTAAAAATAGTGGCTAAACCCAAAAAGACGAGAACCGGTCAATACCGGACCAACGAGGAAGAGCTGGAAAAACTAAGGCCCCTCCACCCTATCATTGACAAAATACTGGAGCAGCGTGGATTAAAGAAATTACTTGGTACCTATGTGGATGCTTTCCCACTACTGATTAATCCCACCACGAACAAGATCCACACTTCATTTAATCAGACGGTAGCAGCTACCGGTAGATTGAGTAGCACCAACCCTAACTTGCAGAACATCCCCATCCGCGACGAACGTGGGAGGGAAATGCGAAAGGTGTTTATACCAGACGAGGGGGCACTATTTGCTTCGGCCGACTATTCACAGATAGAGCTCCGGATCATGGCTCACTTGAGTGGTGATACCAACATGGTAGAGGCATTCAACAAGGGGCAAGACATCCACGCGGCCACCGCATCAAAGATATTCAAGGTAGCCATAGAAGAGGTTACCGGGGATATGCGGCGGAAGGCAAAAACAGCCAATTTCGGGATTATTTATGGCATCTCTCCATTTGGCTTGTCGGAACGGCTCAATATCCCAAGGGGAGAAGCGAAAGCTCTGATTGATGAGTACTTCACCACTTTTTCCGGCATAAAGAGCTACATGGACAATAGCATACTATCAGCTAGAGAGAAAGGATACGTGGAGACCATTTTCGGCCGGAAACGCTTTCTATCCGATATCAACTCCCGCAACGCGATCGTGCGAGGTTACGCGGAACGGAATGCTATCAACGCACCCATTCAAGGAAGCGCTGCCGATATCATCAAGGTAGCCATGATACGAATCGATGAGCGGTTCCGGAAAGAACGGCTGCAATCTAAAATGATATTGCAAGTACATGACGAACTGGACTTTAACGTGATACCGGAGGAATTAGAGATGGTGCGAAAAATTGTGATCGATGAGATGGAGAACGCGTACCCACTAACCGTACCGTTAAAAACAGATTTTGGGGTAGGGGAGAACTGGCTCACGGCCCATTAGGATGCTAGAAGGATTTACAGAATATGGTTACTGGGGACTTTTCCTCGCTTCGTTTCTAGCGGCTACCATCTTGCCACTAAGTTCCGAGGTGGTTTTCGCGACATTGATCGCCCTGGGCTTGGATGTATGGACCTGCATCGCGTATGCCACGGTGGGGAACGCCGCCGGTGGAGCCACCTGCTATTACTTAGGCCGGTTGGGCGAGACGGAATGGTTGGAAAAGTGGTTTAAGATAAAAAAGGATAAGATCGACCGTGCCATTCGATGGCTGCAAGGGAAAGGAGCCATCATGGGGTTCTTCGGATTTTTACCCGCCGTGGGCGACATCATGCTGGTAGCATTAGGCTTTATGCGAGCCAACGTGCCCGTGGTAATGATTTCGATGACCATCGGCAAATTCGCACGCTACGTCATCATCGGATTCGGCATCGATCAACTGATTACCCTGTAACCCGCTTTAAAGGAATTATATAATGGCAACGATACTGTTTCATGAGATTGTGTTTGGCCCAGTACATAGCCGCCGGATGGGCACGTCGTTAGGCATGAACCTGCTGCCGTACGACGGAAAGGTCTGCTCGTTCGACTGCATCTATTGCGAATGTGGCCTCAACAAGGATTTCCGAACAAGAACCAAGCTGCCCGACCGGGAGAACGTGCGGGCAGCGTTAGAAGATAAATTAAAGTCGTTGCAAAAGGAAGGGATATCCCTTGATGTGATCACGTTCGCCGGAAATGGTGAGCCGACAATGCACCCGGAGTTCGGTGGAATCATTGATGACACCATCGGCCTCCGTGACCGTTACTACCCCGGTACAGGAATCAGCGTGCTCTCCAACGGAATGCATCTGGATAAAACACAAGTGTTCGAGGCACTGAAAAAGGTGGATCACCCCATCCTGAAGCTCGATTCGGCGTTTGACGAAACCGTGCGGTTGATTGACCGCCCCAACTCTCCCGACTATACCGTCGCCCGACAGGTAGAGCGATACAAGCGGTTCAAGGGCGATTTTATCGTACAAACCCTGTTCCTGCGGGGCACGTTTGAAGGGAGAAGAGTGGACAATGCTACCGAAGAGGAGATTTCAGCGTGGTTAGAGCTCGTGAGAGCCCTTCATCCCCGCGAAGTGATGATCTACACCATCGACCGTGAAACGCCCGTTAAAGGGCTCGAAAAAGTGCCGTACGACGAGCT
>CAYFMZ010000042.1:0-19774 GCA_964344275.1 uncultured Proteiniphilum sp. | reverse complement strand
TTCGTCGGCTAGATACGCCGATCGTATCAAACCGGAACGAAACATGCCGGAAGGGGTACTTAAAGGAAGAAAAGGAATCGGGGGGTATCATGTGGGCAGAGGATATAGCTCCGACTTGGTGGACTTTCCGGTGACTAGCATCACGGTGAATATCTGGATCACCCGGATGATGTATCTCGAAGAACGGGAGAATACCATTCCGCACGAGTACAATGGTAAGACCTACTATTTTAACACCGACGCCGTGGAGGGATTCGATCGTACAATGCTGGAAGCCCTCAAGCACGATATCGTGGTGGCAGCCATTATACTGGTAAACCCTGCCCACCAATCGGCCGACCCGCTCGTGGGGCAATTGCTCGAGGATGAGAACTTCGAAGCTGCAGGTGCCTTTTATACCATGCCCAACATGACATCCATCGAAAGCGTACATTGCTACGCGGCCGCGCTCGACTTCCTGGCGAGTCGCTACAACAGGGAGGATAACAAGTACGGGCGTATCCATCACTGGATCATGCACAACGAGGTGGACGCTGGAAACGTCTGGACTAACATGGGACACGACCGCCCACTTCACGTTTTCCTGGAAGCTTACCACAAGTCGATGCGGTTGGGCTACAATATAGCTCGCAAATACGACGAAAATAGCGAAGTATTCGCTTCCTTCACCCACTCGTGGGCCGACCCGGTTCCAGTGGATGGAGATTACGCTACCCTCGATCTTCTAAACGGATTGCTCCTATACTCGGAGGCCGAAGGTGATTTCCTGTGGGGATTGGCGTACCACCCCTACCCGGAAGATCTCAATGAGCCCAAAACATGGAACGACCAAGCAGCCACCTTCGAAATGAATTCACCCATGGTCACTTTCAAGAACCTCGAGGTACTGGATAAGTGGGTAAAAATGCCAGAAAATAAGTACGAAGGAACGCGTAAAAGATCTGTCTGGCTATCGGAAAACGGTACCAACTCACGCTCTTATTCTGAACAAGATTTGGCCGAACAAGCGGCGGGATTTGCCTACGCGTGGAAGAAGATGAAAAATCTCGACGGGATAGACGGGTTCCAATGGCATAACTGGATGGACGCGCGGGGAGAATTCGGGCTACGAATCGGACTGCGTAGATACCCGGATGATGAAACCGACCCGGCAGGAAAAAAACCGGTATGGTACCTTTACCAAGCGGCCGATACCCCTAACGAAGACAGGGTGTTTGAACCTTACAAATCCATTATCGGCATCAACGACTGGTCGGAGATTATGCACGAGGTTAAATGACTACACACGATTCGATTATGAGAAAAATAAAAACTTTTTTATTAATAGGAGTGCTGGTATGTTTTAGCGGGGTATTGATGCCAGCAAAGGCGCAGTCGATCATCCTTACCAGCGACCAACAGCTCAGGGATCTGACCGATCCCGATAAGGAGATGGACCTCTCCCTCGGGTATAATAAGTACATCCGGAGCTTGAGACAGATATGCGAAGAGGGCAGCAAGCGAGGCTCTAAAGAGCTTATCGTGGCGTTCGACGAGTTCTTCCGCCAATACCGTAACGACACGGGAGATGAAAGGAAACTCACGCCCGACACCGATGAGTACGTGGATCATATCAAAATCGTGAGCGATTTCGCGAAGCAATATGATCTCGGGCTCTGCCTAAGTTTGCTCAGCCCACTGGAGCTGGGACCGGCATACAAGAGACAGACGGGGAACAGCGGACGATGGCTCGCGTATAAAGTGGGTTACCGGGATGCCAAAACTGGAAAGTTCCACCTCCCTATCTGGCACCAGGTCTACTGGACACATAACAAGGGGAAAACACCAGTGACACTGAAAAACGTGAAAGCGTACGCGTTTAAAGAAAGCGGAGGGTTCATCCCCCATCGGGTGGTGAAACCGGAAGATATCGTCCCGCTTTCTCACGTTGAATATGAAGCAACCGACACCACGCGATACGATGCAAAGGGCATCGGGCAAAGCATCGAGATGCGACTGTTGCACGTATCAGGTGAGGAGCCGGGCTTGGAAGATTACGACCGAGTGATGGTAATGCTTGAGTACGAAACACAGGAGATGGATTATTTTAATGACGACGCTCCCGTGTTCCTAAAAGCGTTAATGAAAAAATACCACGACAAAGAGGTAAACCTCACAGCACTCTACTCCGATGAAATGCATATACAGCAAGATTGGAGTTACTTCAGCCATCATGAAAATGGTCAGTTCAACTCGCTCTACCTTACCCCCAGCATGGCGGAGACCTATACACGGATGTATGGCCAACCTTTTGAAGATAAGCACTTGCTCTATTTCGCCTACGGGGCACCCAATTTTGAGCCCTTCGCGCATTCGGTACTTAACGTGCAATACGTGATGGGGCCTAGTGCAATGGATATACACCGTACCTACCAGCTACGCGATCGCTATTATAAACTGCTTAATAACGGTGTGGTTGATCTTTTCAACGACGCGAAAAAATACGCCGAGTCGCTGTTCGATCGTGAATTAAAAACCGGAGCGCACGCGTCATGGGCCGAAAGTCCCACGATTGACCTTTGGAACACAGAGAAGCTGCCGGTGATCCCTTCGCAATATGAGTACACTTCAAATTTTGTATGGAGCAACACGGTACATCAAGCGGCCGCCGCCTGTTACGACTATTTCAAGTGGGGAGAGTACCTTCAACCCACGGGTAACGATTTCGCGGAGTGCGGCTGGGGCGACCGTAACTATTACGGGGCGGCCATGGCTGCCTCCATCGGTGTCATCAACAAATACCCGAACGCCTACGCGGCGGCATGGGGTTTCCCCGCTGAGGCACTGAAACGCCGAATGGCGATAAACTACGCGTTTGGCGCGCAGCCGCCCCGCGACATCTCGATGATCACGGGAGGGGTTCACCGCGACGTGGATGTGCTTACAATCTACCCATTGAGCTTGGTGGCCGTGGAAGAACGGTTCGGTAGCTGGATGACCCAATACGGGTATACCAATTACTTGACCGCGCAGAAGCTGATGGAGCTGGGTGAAGTACTGCCCGACGGGAAAATAAAGGTAAAGGAGAAAACATACGGCACGCTGGTCGTTCTCTTCGAACCGTTCCCTGAAAAAGGACTGCTCGATACGTTGGAGCAGTTCATGGAGAATGGAGGCAAAGTGTTGTGGTTTGGCACTCCTCCCTTACTCGACTCCGAAGGGAGGGATTGCACCGCGCAGTGGCAACAAATGGCGGGAGTGACCTACCAGCACGACGAATACATGGGTGAAATCGCCGCGGGTAAAGAGATTACCTTTAGCGGGAGCTTCGCGGATGTATCGCCGCAAACCATCTTGACCGACTTCCTAGTGGACCGGATTTATCCTGCCGATCCAAACGATAACGAGGTGGTGGCCCGATGCGATGGGAAAACCGTGGGAGTGAAAACGACGCGTGGAAAAGGAGCTTTCTACTACCTCGGGTTTCGTCCACGCGACGACCAGTCCCAGAGTCTCGGCTATGAAGCCCGTACCCTATTCGAAATACTTCACGCCGCCGACGCGTATCCAGCTACCGGAAAGATAGCCCAAGTGAACGACAACCCTTCAGTAGTTTCCCGTACCTCGGACTACTTTGTAACCACGTTCCCTAATACCACCAACATGGTGGTCCGGCACTATCGCACCCATCGCGAAAACTGGCACGATGGATTTTCTCGCGATGCCGAAAGAGACGCGCAGGCACTTGCCGTGAACCCGCTCCCACCCGACACGCTGAAGCTGGACAACCTGCCAATTAACGGGCACCGCATCACCTACAACGGGAAGCTCTCCATGGCGTTCCGCGTGGGAGAAGCTAACCGGCTGACTGCTTTTATTGGCAGTAGCTGCAAAGAGATCGCGATCGATGGGCGTGAATACAGGTTCGCCGAACAACCCCTGACGAAAATTGTCTTTGTTCCCCAAACAAACGAGGGAGAGACCGTTTACCAAATACAAATTACCGGTAAGGGACAGGTAACGTTACCGATCGTACCGAAAGGTAAAACGCCCGTCGTGAAACAGGGCGATAAAACCATTCCCGCGAAGGTGAAAGGGGAAGAACTGGTGCTCGATATAGATGATACCCTCTCGGGCAAATGGCTTCGTGCCACACTTTAAAAGGACGTTATTCAACAAAGCCAAGATTCATGAATAAAAATAATAGAACCGCGTACAGCGGTATATTCAACTACAGACTTATCCCGTTTCTTTTCGGTACCCTGTTCCTACTTGCTTCATGCAACACAAACTCGACCGGAAAGATAGGGGTAGATGCTCTGCAGTGCCGTAACTTGACCGATCCCGAGGGAATAGATTTTCCCTTGTTGAGCTGGAAGATAACCACCTCCCTAGAAGGGGTGGCACAAACCGCGTGGGAGATAGAAGTAGCGTCGAGTGAAGATCTGCTTTCAAAAGGAAAAGCAGACGTGTGGAAATCGGGGAAACAACTTTCCGATGAGCAGTTTAATATCAAACCGGAATTATCCCTGCAGGATGCAACCCCTTACTACTGGCGAGTGAGAATATGGGACAACTCGGGCAACGTGAGCGCCTGGAGCGATCCCGCGTATTTTTCTACCGGCTTGTTGAGCGAAAGCTCCTGGAACGCGCGATGGATCACCTACCCTCGCTCTCAAGAACAACCCCTACCCTACTTCCGTAAGGAGTTCAGCATCGACCGAAAGGTTCCAGTGAAAGCACTGGCCTATTTTTGTGGCCTCGGGGCGGGAGAACTCTATATTAACGGCGATCAGGTAGATCCTACCCGCTTTTTGGATCCAGCGCAAACCGACTACGACCATTACGCGCTTTATAGTACCCTGGATGTAACAGATCATCTTCAAAAAGGGGCCAACAGCGTGGGTGTCATGCTAGGTGGAGGATGGTTCTCTCAAAAAGAAGCGTGGGGCGGAGCCCCCTTCTCGTATGGCGATCCGATGTTCCGGCTTCAAATGGTGCTCTATTTTGACGATGGCACCCGAGAGCTGGTTACCAGCGACGAAAGCTGGGTATGGAAAGAGGGACCCATCCTTCGCACCAACATATACTTAGGTGAAGTGTACGACGCCCGGATGGAAATTCCCAGGTGGAGTGAGCCGGAAACAGCTTCAGACGGCTGGCATCCGGCCATACCGGCCACTGAGAACATCCCTCCCAACCTGGTTCCTCAACTCATCGAGCCTATCCGGAAGAAAGAGGTGCTCACCGCGAAAGAGGTTTGGAAAGACCCGGCGGGTAACTGGATTTACGATTTTGGGGTGAACGTGGCAGGGATCCCCCAGCTAAAAGTTCAACAACCGGAAGGCACCCACCTGTCGCTTCGCTTCTCGGAAGAGATAGATAGCGACGGGAGCTTGAATTTCATCTCAACGGGCTGGATTCACCATGGAGATATATTCAAAGACGAGTACATCTGTAAAGGGGAACCCGTTGAAGAGTGGTCTCCCCGTTTTACCTACCACGGCTACCGCTATGCCGAGCTATCTGGGCTATCGGGAGAACCGGATGTGAACACGCTAAAGCTAGTGCTCGTCCACACCGATATTGAACAGAGCGGCACCTTCGAGTGCGCCGACGAACAGATCAACAAGCTGCATGAGTTGGCCGTACGTACGGTGAAGAGCAATCTTCACGGCCTTCCCACCGATTGCCCCATACGGGAGAAATGCGGGTGGCTGGGTGATGTGCACGCGTACGTGAAAATGGCCAACCTGAATTTCCAGATGGACAACTTTTGGCAGAAATACCTCGGTGACATACGAACCGGAGCTTCCAGGGAAGAGAAGAACACGCTCTTTCATGAAAGGTATAATAACACGTTCTATTTCGCCGATAAGCCAGCGGGAATCCCTTACATGATTGCTCCTGGAAAACGGCTCTGCGGAGTGGCATCGCCCGATTGGGGAACCGTGGTAGTGCAACTTCCCTGGTGGATGTACGTGTATAATGGGAATAAAGCAGTACTCGAAGAGTACTACCCCATGATGAAACAGTGGACAGAACACGTGGGATCGCTGGCAAAAAACGAGGAACGAACAAAGAAGTATAGCTCGGAAACAACCTCCATCGTCTACCAAGGACTCGGAGATTGGTGTACACCCAGGTACTCGTCGATAGACGATACACCGGTGGAATTCACCTCCACAGCGTTCCATTACCTGGATACCCATATCATGGAACAAGTGGCCTCCTTGCTAGGGAAAGAAGAGGATGCACGTACATTTGCTTCACGGAAAGAAGAGATAGCGTTAGAGCTCGTGGCCGTCTTGTACAACCCGGTTGAGAAGACGTTCGGAACACAAACAGCCGACGCCATGGCACTCGACTTGGGATTGGTTCCCGCGGGAGATGAAAAAGCCGTCGCTGACGCCATCGTACGGAACATGAACGAAAAAAGCGAAGGGTTTATGCACGCGGGCATCTTTGGTCTATGCCGTATCGGGAGCATGCTGGCTCGCCACGGAAATGCCGACGCGGCATGGAACATGTTTACCAAAAAAGGAGAAAATAGCTTCGAATGGATGTGGAAACAGGCTAACGCCACCTCACTTTGGGAAACACTTCCCGTGAACGAGACGACCCGTGAAGCGGTAGGGACTGCCTCTCGCAATCATCCCATGCAGGCAGGGTACGATGTTACCTTCTTTGAAGACATCGCGGGGATACGTCCCGACGCGTCAGGGTACGGGTTCAAAACCATCCGTTTTGAGCCGCTGTTTTGCGACCAACTCCCATGGGCTAAGGCAACCATACACACTCCTTACGGCGAAGTATCGAGCAGCTGGAGAAATGAAAACAACAGCTTCGACTGGGAAATTTTAATCCCAGCTAATTCAACGGGTCTCGTAACGCTCCCTCTCGAAGGAGAATTTACAGTGAACGGGGAAACCTGGGAGGAGCATCTGTTCCCACGGGTTGAATCGCCCGAGGGAGTAGTAAGCTACGCTTTCCCTTCCGGACATTTCCATATCAAGAACAAATAGAACATGAATTCAAGTATCGCGTGTAGATAACCTATCGCGATACCTTTTAATAAAAAAGAAGATGACTTTTAGATTATTTTTTATCGCCTGCCTGTTTCTCTTTTACGGGACGAACCTGTCAGCACACAACAGCCGTACACTACCGGTGGTTCCCAAACCATCACACGTAACCGTTTCCAATGATCCCCTCCTTTTAGATAAGGAGTGGACAGTATACGTTGATTCAAAAGCAGCCATCGACAAGGAGTACATCGCTTCTGTTCTTCAAGAACAGGGTATCCAGGCTCGTTTTACCGAAACAAAGAACGATGCCCGCTTAATTTTCAATATCAACAAGAGAACATCTAAAAATCCGGAAGGGTATCAATTGAACGTCTCCAACAAAAAGGGAATCATCGCATCGGCCCCCACGGGGAATGGCTTATTGCACGCTCTTCAAACCCTGCGGCAGATCGTATCCTGCAACGGTGACCAGGTAGCTATTCCAGCCTGCACGATAGTGGATGAGCCCGCGTTCCCGTGGCGTGCTTTTATGCTCGATGAGAGCCGCCATTTTCATGGAATGGAGGCGGTGAAAAACCTGCTGGACGAGATGGCCTACTTGAAGATGAACCGGTTTCATTGGCACCTGGTGGATGACCCGGGATGGCGAATTGAAATAAAAAAATATCCCAAGCTAACATCCATTGGTTCAAAAAGAGATTTCTCGCATCGCGACCTTTCGCCCGATGATTGGGACAAAAAATTCCCGGGTAAGAAAATGTTTTACACCCAGGAGGAGATCGGTGAAATAGTGCGTTACGCTGCCCAGCGAGGTATCGAGGTGATGCCTGAAATTGAAGTACCTGGGCACGCGTCGGCATCCATCGCCGCGTACCCGTGGCTAGGTGCCAGCAGCAGCCAGCAAGGGAGCGGTATTTGGGGTGATCTATACAACGTGACAGATCCCAAGGTGGAAGCCTTCATACAAGACGTATTGGATGAAGTGATCGAATTATTTCCATCAAAGATCGTGCATATCGGAGGGGATGAGGCCGATTATACCCATTGGCGAAATCATAACGGGATCGTGCAGTTTATGGAAGAGAATAACCTTCCTACCTTCTCCGATCTACAGGTTTGGTCCATCAACCGATTCTCTAACTACCTCGCTTCAAAAGGAGTTAAAATGATGGGATGGAACGAGATCACGGGTGATAATATCCGCGGTGAAGCGCATATCGAGCCCAGCCAAACAGAACAGTTGGCCGAAGGTACGATTGTTCACTTCTGGGATGGCGATATCAGCCTCGTCAATAAAGCCATCGATAGAGGATACGACGTGGTTAATTCCAACCGCCATTTCACCTACCTGGACTACCCGTACGAAGTAACCCCTCTAGAAAAAGCCTATTCATTCAACCCGATTCCCGAGGGACTGGAAAAGGAGAAAGAGGCTAAGATCCGAGGATTGGGTTGCCAGATGTGGGGCGAATTTACTCCCAACCTCACACGGGTGTACTACCAAACGTTTCCTCGCATCGCTGCCTTCGCGGAGAGTGGCTGGACGAAAGCACAAGATAAAGATTACGACGAGTTCCGTGAGAGAGTGAAAAATACAGAACGACGCTGGCGAAAAATGGGCTACTTCAACCAGCAGCCCTCCTATTCAAAACAGGATGACACGTTCACACTATGGCAGTTGCCTTCACAGATCAATACGATAGGAAATTCGTACGTGATACGTACCGACAACGACAAGGTCATCGTGATGGACGGGGGCGTAAAGGAGGAGGAGGGATACCTCCGCGGATTTATAGCTGCACTGGGCAACAGGGTAGACTGTTGGTTCGTGACGCATCCGCACGGCGACCATATAGGAGCACTTACGCGCATTCTAGAGAACCCGATGGGAATGGATATTCGTCAAATTTGTCAAACAACTTACCCTGAAACATTGCTCGACAGGGAGCCGGGTTATAAAGCCGACGCGGTGAGATATTATGAAGCGGCACAAAAATCGGGAGTACCGTCTATCGAAGCCGAGCTGGGAATGACACTCACGTTCGGCCATACCAACTTCAAAATATTGGGAATTAGAAACGAGGAGATCACGGCCAATCCTTATAACAACTCGGGCATGGTAATAAGAGCTTGGGATCCTGTTAAATCGGTGCTGTTCCTTGCCGATATTGGGGAAGAAGCGGGCGATAAATTACTGAATGGACCCTACGGAGACGAACTGGACAGCGATTACATCCAAATGTCTCACCATGGGCAGACAGGCGTGAGCATGGATTTCTATCGAACAGTGAAATTCCGTGCCTGCTTATGGCCTACCCCATCGTGGGTCTATGACAACGACGCGGGAGGTGGCTTTAACACCCATATCCTCACCACGATTGAGACACGCGACACAATAGATGAACTCAATATCACGGAACAGTACATCAGTTTTCAAGGATTAACAAAGATCGAATAGAGAACGTATCAAACACTTTATAGCATGAAGAATCGGTTCTTAAAATATGCTTTTTTGATTTTCTTCGCGCACTACGTAACGGTGATCGCGATAGGTGGATCACCTGTCCCCTATCCGATCCCTCCCGTGATTGGAGCGTGGTTCTGGGGGTCGGAGCAATTCGAGCCAGAAGGCTATAAGGAGTTTATCGATACAGCGAGCAAGCATTCGCCCTATAATTTATTAACAACCGGTTTTAGAATTCGCGGCAGGGATATCACCGATATCGATGTGCATAACCAAGTGAAACAGGCCGTAGCGTACGCGAACGAAAAAGGAATCAAGATCGCGCTGGAACTGGATCCACGGACTGCCATCCGGAAATTCGAGGGATTATACCCGGACGAGCTTCAAGAATCATTATGGCTCGTTGAAGTTCCTCTCACGCGCGAGAGCCCGGTGAATGCTATTGTACGAAGCGTGAGCCTCAACGACCATATGACGGGCAGTAGGACACCTTACATCTCGTTGAAGGGCACGTTGCAACGCGTGTACGCGTATCATAAAACAGCGGAAGGGATTGACCCCGCGTCCCTGGAAGAGATCACGGAACGGTGTGAAGTGTTGTTCTCATCCAGCGACTCGATGGTGGTCCGGCTTCCGAATTATTCGGAAGGATCTCCACTGCACGCGTGTGTAATGGCGACCTACACGCATCTTGCACCCGATGTTTTCGCTCCTCATCTGATGGAGTTTACACGGCTGATCCTGGAAAGCTATTCCGATATCCCATTGGGAGGGGCCATGCGTGACGAGTGGGGGTTCCCACCAAGCTTTCCTGCCGACCGGATGACCGCGGGAAACCACTTCTGGTATTCTCCACATTATGCCGTAGCGTATGCAGAAAAAACAGGGGGAAGGGAGCTCTTGGAGGATTGCTTGTTGATGTTTGCCGGTATCAAGGGAAAAGAGGGAGAGAGGCACTTGGCCACCAATCATTACATGGAGCTGAACTGGCAACGAAACAAGGTGCTGGAAGATGACTATTACCGGGCGGTAAAAGAGTTTTTTGGAGACGACGCCGAGGTGGTAACCCACCCCACGTGGTACCCTTATCCCAACAGACTGGAAAGCAAAAAAAACGGTTTGTACTGGTGGGTTGCCCGTCGAGACTGGGCACAAACGGATGAAATCACCCCTTTTCCCGTGCGCACCGCCCTCTCAAAAAAGTGGAACAGCGCCGTTTGGTACAACCAGTATTATTCAACCGAACGTGCCGATTACGAGACCGAAACCTGGAGTGCTCTATTAGCCGGCGGTAGAATCAACTACCACCCTCTCTACCCGAGTAGAAAAAATCGTCTCGATAGACACGCTCTGCTTCTCACCGAAAATATACTGCAGGCAGAGGGTAACGTCCGCTTGTTGAATTTTATCAGTCAAAGTCCCTTGAACTGCCCAGTAGCGGTCGTATTTGGCCACGCCGCCACGATGAACCGCGAAAGTCCCTCGTTTGAAGATATCGGGGTGGAACTGGCTAACCAGCTGTGGCAAATGGGCATACCTACCGATTTAATTCCTACCAGCGAAATCGAGGAGGGCAATTTACATATCGACGAAAATGGATGGATAAGCTACGGCCCACAACGGTACGCGGCGGTTATTCTTTATTATCCCGAGTTTGAAAAAATGAGCACGGCCCATTTTTTCAACGAGGCCTCCCGGGGGCAGACCCAACTCTTTAGGGTGGGAGATTGGACCATGGATTTCAACGGCCGTAGTTTTGATGGCAATGCCGCGTTTCCCGCGGCCATGATTGAAAGAGAAAGTGCCGACGCCCTTCCTTCGGAGATACTCCTTCATTTAAAGAAACGAGGCATCGATCTTCAATCGCCAGCGACCCGTTTGATAGAAGGATTTGGACACGTTTCCAATGCCCCCTCCACACGGGGTTTCGCACGTTTAATTGACGGCACCCTCATCCAGGTATCTGCAAAGGATAATCCCTCGGGCGACGTGATTCAATCGACCATGCAAATCGGAGAGTACCTGATAGACTTTGATGCGGTGGGGATGGCCGCGGCTCGACTCGACGAAGCGGGTGAGGTGGAGGCCCTGGCAGCGGGTGGATTGAAATATTTTAAAGCGGGGGATTTTATTATCAACTTGGACGAACGTATCGACCTCGCCCTGTGGAAAAACGATAAAGGGGAGATCGAAGGAGCCATCCAAGGGTACAAAAATGAAATACCCGAGCAACTATTGGAGATAACCCGCCAATGGGTCTTGCTTGAAACTCCCACCGCCTATAACAAGTAAGAGATTAAAAAAATAAACATTCACATTTAACAAGAAGATAGTATGAAAAGAGTAGCATTCAAGATGTTTTTAAAGCCCGGATTGGAAGAAGAGTATGAAAAAAGACATTCCGCGATTTGGCCGGAACTGAAACAACTCCTGAAAGAGACGGGAGTGAATGATTATTCCATTTTCTGGGATAAAGAGACCAATATTCTGTTCGCCACACAGAAAATCGATGGCGACCAATCATCTCAAGAGATAGGCACGGATCCCGTGGTAAAAAAATGGTGGGACTACATGGCCGATATTATGGAGGTAAACGAAGACAACTCTCCGGTTTCCATACCCTTGGAGGAACTGTTTTACATGAAGTAAAAACAGGTACAGCGCGCGTGGACTCGTGTCGAACATTAGCAAACAGGGAATTACACGTAAACAATGATAAATAACAGGGATATGAACAAGTTAACAAGCAGTATGCAAAAGACAATGGCCATCGTATTGATGGTTATACTATTCGGGTCGTGTAGCGATCCGGGGGACAACAGCCATATCCCCGACCCGAAAGAGATCGACAAAAAATTCGAGTACGGAAACTTCTATCCCGATTACCGGGACCTGTATGCCGACACGTGGGTGGCTACCGACGCGTTGGGTAGAAAGATGCCCTCCTTCGAAGAGGTGGGACCTTTAAAAGATGACAAGCGGAGGGTGGTAGGAATCTTCTACATTACATGGCACACTCAAGAGAAAATTAATTACGAGCAGCCCTATCGAGCCAACGTCACCGCGATCCTCGAGGAGGATCCCTCTGCACGGTTCGATGCCAATCATAAATTATGGTATACTCACACCTACCATTGGGACGAGCCGGAGATGGGCTACTTCCTAAGTCAGGATGAGTGGGTAATCCGTAGAGACATGTCGATGCTTGCCGACGCGGGAGTGGACCTCTTGGTGATGGATGTGACCAACGCGGTGCGCTACTGGGACGAGTGGGAGGTTACCTTCCGGGTAATGCAAGAGATGATAGATGAAGGAAACAAGGTACCCCGTTTCTGCTTCTGGGCATTCAACGGGCCGGTGATCACGGTGGTGCAGGATCTCTACGACCGGGTGTACAAGGAGGAGAAGTACAAGAACCTGTGGTTCTACTGGGACGGCAAACCGTTGTTACTTTACAACAGTCGACCCGATTTTGATGCCAACAGGAGCGGTATCACCCACCCCAACCCGCATTACGACCCGGCGGCGAAGAGCGACCCGGACCACCCCCATTATCAAGACCCCGATTACGCGGAGGAGTTCTACCAGGATTACACCCAAGAGGTGAAGTCGTTTTTCACCTTGCGAACCATGTGGTGGGGTTACTACGAGTGGGGAGGAGAGCGGTTCGTGGGAACCGAGGATAACTGGAGCTTCGGCTACAGCTTGGCAGACCCTCGCGTGGAGGCCATGAAACCGGAAGAACTCCTCTCGTTGCACCAGGGTAAACGGGAGCAAGCAGCGGTGACCACCGCCCAACACCCGGTATCAATGACCGACCAAGATATGGGGGTGGGCAAGTCGTGGTCGCGTGAAAACGGGCAGCCCCCGCTCAACGAGTACGACATGCCGGAACCCGCTTACGTACCTTGGCTGGGAGAGACCGTCTCCAACCCGGAAGGCTACGGTATCTATTTCCAGGAACGGTGGGACGAGACCCTCGAGGCAGACCCCGACTTCCTATACATCAACGACTGGAACGAGTGGACGGCGGGTAAGTATCAACCGAGTGGAGGGGGTACCACTCTTTGGCTGGGGCGAGAAAACCCGTTCTTCTTCGTGGACCAGTATAACGCCGAGTTCAATCGAGGTATTCAGCCGATGAAAGGGGGGTACACCGACAATTACTACATGCAGATGGCACAAAACATCCGCAAGTACAAGGGGGTACGACCCGTACCCGAACAGCAAGGATACCACTCCATAGAGCCCGGGGGGGACTTCAGCGACTGGCAGAAAATAGAGAACGAGTTCAGGGACACCCGGGGAGACACCTTCCATCGCGACGCGTTCGGGTATGCGGGCATCCATTACACCCATACCTCGGGACGGAACGACATCATCACCTCCAAGGTTGCGGTGAACGAGGAGCTGATTGGTTTCTACGTTGAAACGGCCGGGGAGCTAACGGAGCACACCGGTAACAACTGGATGCTGTTGTTGATCGACGCCGACAATAACTCGGATACGGGATGGTACGGTTACGACTTTATAGTCAACAAGAGCGTGGTGGATGAGACCACCACGACCTTGATGAAGTACGACGCGGGCAATAGCACCGAACCGTGGCAGGTGGTAGCCCAGCTGGACTACCGCTACCATGGCAGTGAGCTGGAGCTGTTTATACCCAGGGAGCTGATCGGTTTGACGGGGGATCATTTCACGTTCGACTTCAAGTGGGCCGACAACCCGGCAGACTTGAACAGCCCCATCTCGTTGGCCGTGGACGGGGACACCGCTCCCAATCGCCGGTTCAACTACCGGTTAATCTGGAAGAAGTGATCGAAAGCCACCCTTGGTGATCGCGAGCTCGTGCGGGATAGGTTTCCTAGTCGCAGGTGATGATATTCGTGACCTTGTTGGGGTTGATGACAGCGAAATGGGCACTTGTTTGCGCGATAAAGGCTTCTAGATCGGATATACCATCCGGTTTGTATGGAGTTCCTACCACGCATTTACCGGTAAGCATTTCATACCAGGCGCACGATGCCGTGTATTTTCCGTAGGTCCCTTCTAAGTGGAATCCATCGCTGGTGAGCGTATCACCCAGTTTACTGGTTCTGGCATTTTGAATAGCTGTCCCCGCGGGAACGATGACCGGTATATCCATTTCGGATGCTACCCTATTCACGTTCTCCACGATAGCGTGATACATGGTCTCTTGATCCCTTTCATAATTTGAGAAACCGGGATGAGAGGAGTCCGCCGCGTAAGCCCACGTCATATGAAGCACCAATTGGAAATCGGTATGCTGAACATTTTTATTGATATAATTTATTAAACGCGGCAAGTAGGGGAAGAACGTATCATAAAGCCCGGAGTTCTGGCTCACTTGTTGTAAGCTGATGAAATCCCACTTCTCATCTTTTAACCCCTGTTCTAAGGTGGTATTGCCTGTGATCGTACGCGTTCCATTCACGATTTTTCGATAAGAATAGGCAGGTGCGTTGTTGAGAGAGTGATTGTAATGTAACTCCAAGGAAGCACCGCCGATAGCGAGATTTCCAATTATTATCGTATCTCCGTTAGCGGCTCCTATCTGGTACAGGTAATGCTCGAGGGCATCATCAGAAAAGCTGTTACCTATAGCTAACACCTTTATCTCCTTGCCATGCAGGGATAACACAAGAAAGAGCATCGAAACGACCATGCCCATTTTAATAATCGATTGTTGAATGTATTGTTTAATCATATTGTATATAATTAAACTTTCGCGTGCGCTCTACTTTGAGCGCGCGCGAAAGCTATGTTAATCACTTAATTTAAGTTTCGCGTGCATCTATATTACAATTACAGCGAAACTCGAGTCCATCATTATTAAGCGGATCAATCCATTACTTTAAAACGGTAATCCCCGGAACCGACCTCGTAAACAAAAAATTCGTTCTCTTGTCGTACGTACTTAACTCCACGTGCTTTTGAAATGTTCTCGCCGCTTTCCGTGATCTGCTTCCTCTCTTTTGCAGGAATATAGACCAAGGCAGTACTATTACCCGGTATGGTAATATCCCACTCGAACGTGTTCCCCTTTTTTGTCCACGCGCTCTTTATTAAGCCTTGTACAGAGTGGTGAGAGGCGGTGACATAATCCAGCCCGTCGGCCACGTAAGGTTGCATATGGATCTCGCGAAATCCGATGCTTCCTTCCCGGCTCTGGATGCCAGCCAAGTACTCGTAAAACCAGACGATGAGATCCCCAAGGAGCATCACGTGGTTGTGGGAATTCATGGTGGGATCGGCTGTATCCCCGTTCCACAGTTCCCAGATGGTGGTGGCTCCATTTTCTATCATGTAGCCCCAGCTTGGATAATCGCGATTGGTAGCTATTGTATATGCTATATCGCCACGCCCGTAGTTGGTCAATCCACGCATAAGCCATTGAATCCCTACCAAACCGGTACTCACGTGGCCATCAAACTCATTCATCGTTTTATCTACAATATTCTCGAACACCCTTTCCTCGAAGCCTTCGGGAACCAACCCGAATCGCAACGACAGTAAATTGGCCGTAACCGTGTTGTTGCTGTATCGAGCAGTCTCTTCATCAAAGAAACGGGCATTGTAAGCCTCTCGAACGAGTGCAGCCTGATTGGAAAAATCGGTGGCCTCGTCGGTTTTATCTTGCAGGGTAGCGAACTTCTCGAGTAGGCGTAGCATGTGATAGTAAAACGACGTACCCAGGAGTGCTCCTTCGGTTTTACGTGCCGGGTCGGCAGAGTGTATCATCTCGGGAGACTCGGGTGGCATGCACCAGTCGCCGTATAAATCACGAGGCATGATATTATCTTCCATGAAATTATCCCGCATGTAGCTCATCCATTTTTTCATGGATTCATAATGCTTCCTAACGGGTCTATCGTCGCCATATTGCTCGTACAGCATGTTCGCGATAATGAGATAGGCACCCGGCCATGTCATGTTATCGTTATAATTTCTCCAGTACGCGGGTGCCACGTCCGGGACGCTACCCGCCTCGGTCTGCGATTCTTCTATGTCTTTCAACCACTTGGCGTAGAGGTTGTGATTATTAAAGATGAAACTCTCGCCATGCGATCCCGTGGCACGGTCGCCCAACCATCCCATCCTCTCGTCGCGTTGTGGACAGTCGGTAGGCATTCCCCGGTAGTTACCTCGAATCCCCCAGTAGGCATTTTTGTATATCTGGTTGATGGTTGAATTGGAGGTCTCAAAATGGCCGACGGTCTCCATCTCGTCGTAAATAACCTTTCCTTCAAAATCGTTCACTGTAGGTACACCTGGGTATCCTGTTACCTCCACGTAACGGAACCCGTGATAGGTGAAGGAGGGCTCCCACACTTCATTTCCATCCCCTTTCAGCGTGTATATATCGGTCACTTTGGCGTTCCTGATATTACCCATGTATACCGTTCCATCGTCGCCCAGCACCTCCGCGAAACGCAGTTTCACTTGATCGCCCGCCTTGCCATTAACTCTCATGCTCACCCATCCCACCATGTTCTGTCCCATGTCGAGCACGTACATGCCGGGTTTAGGTTCAGAGATGGACTTTGGTGCCATCGTTTCCATGATTTTTATATTGGAATTGAGTTGCGCTTCGAGGGTACCTTCAGGGGCATCTGTCAAGTCAACACTCAACCAGTTGCTATCATCAAACCCGGGGTTATCCCAACCGGTCAGCTCTTTTCTGGCATCGTATTCCTCCCCGTCGAATTCATTATTGGCCCGTATAGGCCCGTCGGCCGTTACCCTCCAAGAAGCGTCGCTCACCACGGTCTGCTGGCTCCCATCATCATAAAAAATCTCCAGCTGCAAAATCATCTTTGGAAACCCGTAGTTTTGGGTGGGAGGTAGTGGAGGGAACGAATCGTCTTCTTTGGTACGCATGTTAAAAAAGCGTCCGTTCCCAAGCACGACAGCAATGGCGTTGTCGCCCGAGTCCACGAGGTCGGTCACGTCAAATGTATTGTATTTTACACTTTTAGTGTAATCGGTAGGCGTAGGGGCTAATACCTGATCACCGATTCTTTCTCCGTTAATATAGGCTTCGTAAAGCCCTAACCCGGAGATATAAAGCATTGCTCTATCTATGTTTTTTTCATTTTCGAACTCTTTGCGAAAATAACGAGCAGACAAACGTGTTTTTACTGTCATCACATCACCTGGGAAACTTCTATCCAAGCCTATCCATGATGCTTTCCAATCCTCGCTTTTTGTGAACGCCATAACCCAAAGTGCCGGCTCGCTCCAGTCAGAGGTACCCTTATTGGTAGAGGTCTTCACCTTCCAGTAACAGGTAGTTCTGCTGTCGAGCGGTACTCCTTCATAGAGGACGTTGGTGGATTGCGCGGAGCGAACCAACCCGGAATCCCATAGGTCCCCTTCATCGGCGTTGAGTTTCTCGAGCGAAGAGGCCACCAGTATCTGGTATCCTTTTTGTTTTACTCCTCGGGCGTTGGCGTCTATCTCCCAGCTCAATGAGGGGTTTTCAACATCTATCCCGATGGGGTTTTGCAGAAACTCGCTCCGCAAATTGCTTATTTCGATGGTTGCTTTGTCGCTGCACGCGGGAAAGAGAAACGCGATTGCCACAACATACAACCAGATAGGGCGAAACGCTCCTTTTTTCTGATGCTTACTATTCGTTTTCATTTATTTTTATTTTACACGTGAAATTTGTCTTAATGTTCGTGTTAATATCCGTAGCTAAAGTTTAACCGTCCCAAGGGGGCACTGTCGCCGGTGACATAATAGTCCATTATATCGTGAAACCGGGTAACGTTATCGGCCACTTTGAATTCAATGGAACAGTTCTCTTTCGAGAGATCCAACAACGATAACGGAACGGCAAGTTGAAGAACATTTCCTTCAATGGTGTAGTCGGCATCACCCGCGTGCTCCCACTGATACCCTCCCGTGGAGCGTTCCACGGAGGTAGTCATCCCACTCGGTTTCCGGTTGATCACGTATTGGTACCCTTCAAAAGAGGGAGTTCCCTCACCGGTCTTTACAAGAAGATTCATCCAGTTGAGGTCCTCTCCGTTATAAGGAGTAATATCATCTGCTGTTTGAATCATGAAGTAGATATATTCTTTATCGTGCACCACTTTCACCCGAGTGATATCGTTGCGATTACTCTCATCGATGTACCTGCCTGTAGAGGCTGCATTCACGAAATCCCTGCGGATAGCATCGCCAGAAAAATCGACATACGTGGCTTCTATATCGCTCCACGTTTCTCCTGGGCTTTGCCTGATATCGATTGTTTTGTTTTGATACGACAAAGGCTGTCCTTCGGCGAACTTGAACTTTCGCACGTTGCTCACTAGTTGCATGTAAAAATTATCGTTATATCCCCCTTTCATCATCTCTATATCTCTCGAGAATTCAGGGTTATATACATCCACGAAAAACACTTCGTCCGCGTCATTTTTATATTTAATGGCCATCCACTCGTTAAACGATGTAATCAACACGTTGTGAATTGAATCCTCCCTTTCATGAACGGCATCCCACATGGTTTGAAAATTGGCACCCGCGGCCCAATCTTTTTCTACTTCGCCAGTGGCATTATTATATCCTCGGCCACACTCCGGGTGCATGCTGCTCGCGTAGATCACAGAGTGGCTATGTTGTGCCACCGGCACCGCTACCGAGCCCTTGTGGTTCCACTGCGGGTGTTGCCAGCTCATCCAGGGAATTGCTTCCTGGTTGTAATCTCCATTGGGCCACTGGGACTCTCTGACATCAAAATACGCGGCCATTTCGGGTGTAATGTAATCCGTGAACGCGTGATATTTTGTCATATCAGACGCCTTACCATTATTCTCGGTGACACCTATTATAAGGGGTTTTCCGTTGGGTTTAAACCACAAACTCTCGTATACCCCCTCTTTATAAAAAGCCTCGTGGATCCGACTGACCGTTTCTCCCGACTTTGTGTTGGTATAGAAAACGATCTTGGGTACATCAAATCCTTGTCCTTGAAACTTCAACAATGCTTCGAACAGGTTTTTAGCCGGGTCGGGATAAATGAACGTGTTGGTAGCATCAATGCAAAGATAATCAATTGTTGCATTGGTGCCTCTCAAGCTTCGTATAGAATATTCGGTAGCGTCCAGCTGATTGTCACCCTTCGTCCGTTCTGCCCGTGTGGGCGAACACGATAATAACAGGGCCACTAGGGCGAATAATCCGATTGATTTTCTCAATTTTTAAGTGCTCGTAACGTCATTTATCCCAACTCGAACTAAATATAGTGTTAGAATAATACTTTGCGCATGAA
>CAYFMZ010000041.1:6359-20809 GCA_964344275.1 uncultured Proteiniphilum sp. | reverse complement strand
AGATATTAATAACGCGTATCTAAGGCAAAATCCCAATCTGTCAAAGTAGAATTAACATGAGTCATCAATTAGATATTGTTTACGCGGGAACCCCGCTGAAAGAGGCGGAGAAAGCCTTGATCATGCTCCACGGGAGGGGTGCGACCCCAGAAAGTATTCTTTCCCTCGCACAACTGCTTAACGTGGAAGGATACGTGCTCTTGGCGCCGCGAGCGACCAACAACACGTGGTACCCTTACTCCTTTCTCGCACCGGTAGAGGATAACGAACCCTGGCTAAGCTCGGCCATAGAGGTGGTGAACCAGACGGTGGAACACGTACTGGAGGCCGGCATACAAGCCGAGAACCTCTATTTCCTCGGCTTCTCACAAGGGGCTTGCTTGGCATCGGAGTACACCGCACGCTATGCACGCCGTTACGGGGGGATTGCCGCCTTCACCGGGGGACTTATCGGCAAGGAGATCGATCGTCGGAATTACCGGGGGGACTTTGAGCAGACGCCCATTTTCTTTGGCACGAGCGACCCCGATTTTCATGTACCGGTAGAACGGGTATACGCCTCAGCCAACATCGCGAGGGAGATGAACGGCGACGTGACCGAGAAGGTCTACCCCAACAGGGGGCATACCATCTCGGAAGATGAGATAGCAGTCGTGAACCGGTTAATCTTCAAGTAGGTCGATCACCGGGGGCTGTTCATTAGCTGTACGATGAAATTTGGCCCTGTACGGGGTGGAATCGCTAAAGAAACCACAGTTTTGCAGGTAAAACAGGTTGACATCGGGGTGGTATCCTCCCTGATAATCGATTCGCACGCCTGCATTCGCGGTCGCATCGTAGGTAAACACAGCCTCGGTGGCCGGAACCCATTGGCCGGACAGGGTCCTGAACCATTGATTCCCAAAATATACTTTGCGGGTGAGGTGTCCCTGCTCCGTGTAAAAGTTCTCCAAGAAAGAGTGCGCCCGCTGGTAATGGGTGGATGTTTTCGGTCGCAGGAAAGAGGCTATGAGTCTCCACTTCGATTCCTCCGGTGCAAAGAACCAGGCGGTATATTTCGTGTTGCCCTTTTCGTCCGGAATCACCTGGGTGAGAAAACGGTAGGTATTGCCGGCCTTCCATGGGAAGCGCAAAAAGCTTTGCCCCCCTGAGCCTTCGTTCCCGAACTCGCCGGTATACACCCCTTCGCCTTTATCGAGAAGAACCACCTTCATGCTATCAGGTATCAACTTAGGATCTTGCGTATCAAAGGGACTCCAGACAGAGAAGAGTACCCTTCTCTCATCGTCAGAATTGCACTGGATCCCAAAATACCCTTCTCCAAAACCATTTGCCATGTAATAACTGCCGATTACATCGTTGCCCACGGGCACCGTCACCTCGTTGTAGAACCATTCGACGGGCTCTTCCGGCATGGTGTAGGTAAGGTGAACGGAGGGACCCCTCCTTCCCCAGTACTCCTCAAAGTCGTGCACATACACCAAGTTATCATCGTCACTCTTTATCGTCATCGAGACGATGCGCCCGAATTCTTCCCCCGACTTAGACTCGCCTTGCAGCGAAATGGAGACGTACCCTGCCTCGTGTATTTGTAGCGGCTTTAACTTCACATTAAACGCCCCCTCTTTGAGGGTTACTCGCTGCTTCTTTGAAAGCTTTTTGCTCTTGTTCTTTTCATGCTCTATCCAGACAGAGACACGTGATCGTCCCTCCGGCAGGTGCCCGTTGAGGGTAATTTCGACCGTTTGTGGTTTTGAGAAATAGACATACGTTTCGACTCGACTCTTGGGATCGGTCCATTTCTCGAGGCCATCGCGACCAATTTGTGCGCCTTCTTTAAAAGCAGTCACGTACGCGTTTCCACTCAGTCGAACTTCGTTCTCTTTTGCGGATTGCGCTGCCAATTGGCTCCCACAAAGGAGGGAGATCAGAAGCGGCAAGATTGATTGTTTCATTTTTGATAACGTATTAAACATCTGTTGATGTGCCATTAACTGGCATCAGAAAGTACCGATGTGCCCGCGAAGATGCAAAAAATCGCCGGAACAAAGACATTGTCCCGACGATTTTTCACTAACAACAAGGCGGATCTCGTTGTTATCAACGGTTAGGTGTATCCCATATTTTAGTCTCTCCGCACCAAATGGTCTCAATTTTATCCCCTACTTGCAACATAAACTCCCCTTCTTCGAGCGCCCATTTCCCGTCCTCGTTCACAAAAGCAAGATCATCTGCCGGAAGACGCAGCGAGACCGTTTTAGTCTCTCCCGGTTCGAGGGATATTTTCTCGAATGCACGTAAGCGACGAACATCAGGAGAAAGGGAAGCAACTATATCGCTGCTGAAGAGTAGGACCGATTCTTTGCCTGCCACGGTTCCTTTGTTGGTCACATCCACGTTAACCGTTAAGATATCTCCCGAAGTAAAGCCCGAATGACTCACCGATACGTTCTCGTATTCGAACGTGGTATAGCTCAACCCGTATCCAAATGGATATTGCACCGTGGTCTGCGCCCCATAGTCGTACGCCCCTTCCATACGCCCTTCAATATTTTGACTCGGCTTATGGTCGTAAGTAATCAGTCCCTGCTCATATTTTGGATAGGTGTAGGGCAACCTACCACTCGGGTTCACCTCCCCGGCAAGAATATCTGCCAATGCGTCTGCACCAAAGTTCCCGGGCAGGTAAAGCTGCACCACTGCCGCGGAGCCGGGTTCTATCTCCCGAATCAATCTTGGACGACCTTCATTCAGCACCAGTATTACCGGTTTCCCAGTGCGTTGCAGTGCGAGTGCCAGCTGCGTCTGATTCTCAGAGAGCGTCAACGCGTCAAGATTACCCGGTGTCTCACAATAAGAATTTTCACCCAAGCAAAGCACGATGTAATCAACGCCTGCCGCTGCGGCCACCGCTTTCTCTATCTCCGGCGTATTCTCTTCATGATACGCCCCATCCATCTTGTACGTTACACCTGGTTCATACCGCACCCTTGTGCTACCAAACTTATTCTGCAGCGCTTCGTAAATGGTATTGTACTCCTGTGCAAACTCTTCGGTCTTCTCCCCTTGCCATGAGTAACTCCATCCCCCATTGAGCGTTCGCATGGAATGCCCGTTGGGACCGGCCACTAAGATGCGAGCGTTATCCGGCAACGGGAGGATGTTATCCTCGTTCTTGAGGAGGGTTATGGATTCATCCGCGGCCGCTTTCGCTATCATTTCGTTTTCGATGCTGCCAAAGTCAGGATATTCCTCGGTACTCCAGCAAGGATTCTCGAACAATCCAAGTCGGAACTTTAGTCGCAACACCCGTCTCACCGCGTCGTTAATCCGCTCCATGGATACCTCTCCCTCATTCACCAGCTCAACCAACGTCGGACAAAAAGCAATGTTATATGGCTCCATCACGAGGTCTACTCCCGCGTTGATAGCCGTCTTCACCGCCTCTTTGTAGTCCACCGCGACCCGGTCACGGCTAAGAAGGTTCTGCACATCCGCCCAATCGGTCACGATGACCCCATCAAAATGGAGGTCTTCTTTCACCCACTCCGTCAGCAACCGGTAATCGGCATGCGTGGACACCCCATTCACAACCCCCGAGTTAGCCATTAAGGAGAGCGCTCCCCCTTCGACGATCGCGGCACGGAACGGCTCGAAGTGCTTTTCACGCAGTTCATTTTCCGCGATAACCGCGGGAGTTCTATCCTTGCCCGAGACCGGCACCCCGTATCCCATGTAATGCTTTATGCAAGCGGCAATCGATCGGTTACCCACTTGGTTCCGGTTCAATCCCTGAAATCCTTTCACGGAGGCAACCGCCATCCTTGCATTGAGGTACGCGTCCTCCCCGTAGCTTTCCCACTGTCGCGGCCAACGAGCATCCCTGCCCAAGTCCATCGTGGGACTGAATGTCCATGGGATATTGCTTGCTCGCGTTTCATAAGCCGAAATCCGCGATCCCTCTTCCATCAGCTCAATGTTGAACGTCGCTGCCATCCCTATCGCTTGCGGGAAGAACGTACCCCCCGCGGTGTAGGTCGTTCCATGATTGGAATCGATGCCATAAATCACCGGTATCCCTGTTTCTTGCAGCGCTCGCTGTTGAATCGTGCGAACAATCCCTTCCCATACGTCGGTAGTTCTTGCCCGGTTGTTGGACGTGTTTAAGATCGAACCCACCTTGTATTTCCCGATCACCGTGTCGAGCATAGCATGGTCGATACGAAAAGGTTCATCGCTATAAAAAGCGTTCCCTCCCTCACCCAGCACGTCGAGGGCCAGCTGTGTCATCTGCCCCACCTTCTCTTCAAGGGTCATCCCCGCCATCACGCTATCAATCTTGCGCTCGATGGCCGAGTCCAACTCCCAGTGGGGCGATTTTCCACCTCCTCCATTACAGGCTATCAACAGCAACGCTATTGCTACCCAAAAACTAATATACTTCATGTTACTTCTGATATACCCGTACATAATCAATCTCGTAAACGGCAGGTAGCTTCGATTCATCCACTCCTTGCGATCCACCCCAGTCGCCTCCCCACGCGAGGTTCAACTTCAGGTAGAACGGCATGTTAAAAGGCCAGGTATGTTTATCTCCTTTCCCATCGTTATCAAATCGAAAAAACTCATCGCCATCCACAAACCCCTTTATGTAGTCGGCCGTCCATTCCACCGCGTAGATATGAAACTCCGTTTCCGCGTTCTGAATAGTTTTGGTAGCTGTCTTTTCCGTCTGCTGCACGTGATTGTAAGCTTGCGTGTGGATGGACGACTGCACTATATTCGGCCTATATCCCACGTACTCCATGATGTCGATCTCACCATCCAACGGCCAGTGTTGGAAGTTCTTTGGCATCATCCAAAAAGCCGGCCATGTCCCTTTTCCTCCCGGCACCCGAAGGCGTGCTTCAAAATAACCGTAGGTCCAGCTCTCGATGGTGTTGATTCGTGCTGAAATTATATCGCCCCCACTTTTTTGAGCGATGATCTTCAGCGTTCCATCATAAATAGCAGTTACCGTATCGGTCCCCCTGAACCCCTCACCGGGATACAGTTGCAATTCATTGTTGACCGCCCCTTTCGGCATCGATTCAAACCACCACTTCTCGTTATCCGGTAGTGCCGGTTTGCCATCGCTCAATCGATCCGCATCAAACTCCTCCTGCCACACCATCGTGTATCCCTCCGGAACGTAGTTCCCAATCGTTGTCGCTTCCTGGGTTACCGAGAAAGTATCGCTATAATCACCGGACAAAAAGGCAATCACCCCGTGACGCACCTCTTCATTGGGATTACCCGTTGCAGTGGTCTTCAAGCTCGTCTGCCCGTTCGATCCTTGGCTCGGACTTATCGTCAGCCACGATTGATTGGAAGTAGCTGTCCACGCACCATTCGCATCCACGATCACGCTATGCGTTTCTCCTTTCGAGGCGAACGAGACGGAAGATGGCGAAACCGTCCACTTCACTTCCACGGGTGGCTCAGGAGGGATGGGCAGCGGTTCATTCGTGCCACCGCACGAGGCAAATATGATGATAAACGTGCAGAGTATTCCCTTTAATTGGCTCATAATTTTTTACTGATATAAAAAACCGGGTTGTTGCGTAACGCAACAACCCGGAAATAGATTATTCGTCAAATTCAAAATCATCAAAGAAGAAGTAGCCCGATCCGGCATGCCCTTCGGCACCAAACTGAATCACGATCCGGTCGTAATCTTCCCGATTGGCCACCCCACTAAAATCAAACTCCAGTTCTACCCATTTGTCGAACTCCAAGTCGGCTTTCACTATCTCGGTCTGTCCCTCCCACGGTGCGGGGTGTTCGCTATCCTGAAGCTTTACCGCCAGTTGAGGCAACAGCTTACGGTTTGCGATCCATTCACCTGCCACATCGTGTTCGGTTTCGTAATCGTTGTACGATGGGATATAGACCTTTACCCGAATCTTGTTTTGCGTGGTGAGATCAAACTTGTAATCCGTTGCAGTAAACGATAAGTTGCTATAGAATCCGGTCGATTTCCAATAGCGGAACACCTTGTCCGACGTGTTGATGGGCAACGGTAAGGGGTTATCCACCACTTTACTCACATCACCCATATCCTCTTGGGCAAAGCTCAGGAACTCCTCTCCCTCAAAATTTTCACTCAAAGGAATGGATTTCAATTCTTTCGGAGCGGCTGGTTCCTCAACGTTCAACTCTTCTAGGCAGTATACAAATACCCAGTCTTGACCTTCAGTCGTGTTATTCACACGGAGCGCCATCACCTGATCGGTCTGGTAAATAATCTCGTAATCTTGGCTCCCGGCATAGTACCCCATGTAGCCATTTCCGGAAAGAGTAAGCACCGGGAATTCACCCGATTCATCAATCGAGAACGTGTACTCCCCACCACTATAGGTAAAGTACGCATCGTCACCTTCTACGTTGTGTACGGTAAATCCACCTACACTGGCTGCACTCGCGTTACGACCATACCCTTCATCTCCCTCTTTCTCAATGAGTAATTGCACCCCATTCTGGATAAAAGTAAACTTCGAAGAGTACATATCCCAACTGCTTTTATCATTCGCTGCGGCACCCCACCATTCCTGACCTCGAGATCCTTGCGGTCCCAGTCCCATGTGTCCCGAAATATTGAAACCGGTAGATGACGCCACCTCTTTCGTGAAATTATTGTGCTGATCCATCACCCACGTTTTACCTTCAGCGTTTTCCGCACCTCCGGTCAGGTTCCGATATACCGGTGTATCCACCAGGCTATAATCATCTTCGACTATGGAAACCACCACACTCCGGGTGGCCGCGCTGCCTCCCGGTGTATAAATCGTTAGTTTCACCGTATAGTCCCCTGCAAAGGGATAGATCCCGGTGATCGTGTTCGACTTCCCGGAAGAACCATTCCCCAGGTCCCACGCTATGGTATGAACACCTTCCACGCTGGTGGTATTGGCAAAATTAATCACGTTATCGTTATCAGGAGAAACTGTTACTGTAAACGCGACCTGGTCGTCTGCGATCGTGTTAATGCCATCCAGGGAGTAGTCATCCAGCTCTTGCGGGTTACATGCACCCAAGAACAAGAGAAGAAGGAGCGACATCCACGTTTCTATCTTTAGTATATTTTTCATACGATTCTTTTGTTTAAATGCTTAATTATAACCCGGGTTTTGCTCCAAGGCAAACTCCGTTCCGGCCGTTTTATCAATCTCCGATTGAGGAATAGGTAGGTACTTATTGTAATCATTCCACGTGCGGGTGCTATTGTATTCCGGTAAGCTCTCGGAAAGCAGCCCCGTGTCTCCCCATCGTACGATGTCCCAGAAGCGAACACCCTCGCCTACAAACTCTTTGCGTCGCTCCAACTTGATGTTCTCCGGTGTAGCCGGAATACTGTTAGAAGCCCCAAAGGCCCGTCCGCGTACCTCGTCCAAGCAGGCCTGCGCGGTAATACCTCCCACCGGGCTCTGTCCATGCATAACAATCATTTCCGCGTACGTGAGCAACGTTTCGGCATAACGGAACACGCGCACATTGTTGGAATAGTTCAAATCCACATCCCCTTGCGGGTTATACCCTACCCGTGCAGCGTACTTGGCCTGAAAAAAGCCGGTATCTTGGAAGCGAGCAGTATACTGATCAGGCTCCCACTGATTAATAGAACCCTCGCGGCGGGTATCACCCGGCTCATAAAGTTCCCATACAGAAGGCCTCACGGGACCAAATCCCCATCCTCCTTTAAAGTCGCCCGTATTGCTACCGGCACTTAATCCGTTGGGAGAAATAAAAGCCGGAAGATTGGTTCCATACCCTTGCCAGCCGCTGGCCCATGTTTTTCCTTCTGGAAGATGGTTCACCTCGAAGATCGACTCCCGATTTGATGGATTATTGGTCACCTCATTCTTATCCTCCCAAATAGCCGAGAAATCAGGGTATAACTCATACTCGTTGCTGTTGATCACCTCGGCAAGCTCCGATGTCACTTCGCCATAGCGACTTTGATCCTTTTGATAAAGCACTACCCGCGCTTTCAACATGATCGCAGTCGCTTTATTCACTCTACCGTTCGATGCACCTACATCATTACCGGCAGCATCTTTTTGAAGCCTCATCGGCAACAGGTCGTTCCCATCCTCATCCGTACCCAATGCCACGTCCAAATCCTCCATGATCTCCGCGTATACCTCGTCGGCACTGAATTGCCTTGTCATGTAAGGAGGTTCGGTCAGTGGTGCCTCAAAATAGGGAATATTGCCCCAGAATTTCCACAACCAGTGCGTGTAATATGCACGAAGGAAGTGTGCTTCCGCCTTGTATTGATTTAACTTCCGCAACTCATCTTTCGTTTCAAAACCGACCGCATTCTCGCACGCATCAATCGCGTTATTTGCTCGTGCAATCCCTGAGAAATAGATGCTCCATAGCCCGTCAATATTCTCTTGTGGAGTTGTGGTAAAGAGCGAAAGAAGGTACAGTTGATGTTGGTCGCCTGCGTCTCCTCCCCCTTTGAATATATCATCCGAACGGAGATCCGACGTCAGCACGATGCTATTGTATTGATTGGCGGCATAACTATCAAAAAGCAATATCTGATAGGTGGCTGCTAAGTTAGAGAGAATAGCCCCCTCCGTGGCCGGTTCCCCTGCTGCCTGCCGCTCCGTAGGGGCATTGGTCAGGAAATCATCGCTGCAGCCGGTAACCCCTGCAAGCAGGAGCGTTGCTATAAATATATAAATTAATTTCTTCATTTGTCTGTTGTATTTAAGATTAGAAAGTTATGTTAGCACCCAGCGATACGGTTCTTGCTTGTGGGTAAATACCCCGGTCCACGCCGATGGTGGTATACCCTCCCGACGCGAGTTCCGGATCAAACCCGTCATACTTAGTCAGCGTGAGCAGGTTTTCCGCAGAGACGTATACGCGAAGCCGCTGTATCGAGAGCTTTTTCGTGATCGCTGCAGGAAGGGTATATCCTATCTGAGATGATTTTAGTCTCAAGTAAGATCCATCCTTTACATAAAGATCCGATGAGCGCCAGTTCCCGTTCGGGTTGGCCGAGGTCATTCTTGGAATCCGGTTGGAAGTCCCTTCTCCATGCCAGCGTTGCAGGATCCATGCCGGACGGTTCGCGGCCGGTATATCTCCCCTCTGTGCGTAGTCGAATACATCGTTTCCAATCGTTCCTTGGAAGAACAGGTTCACATCAATGCCCTTCCAGTCACCTCCCAAGGTGAACCCGTAGGTCCAGTCGGGTGCTCCCTTTCCAATTTTCGTCTTATCGTCATCGGTAATAACCCCGTCGCCGTTCCTATCCACGAAGCGCACGTCGCCCGGGCTGGCAGACGGCTGCAACAAGGCACCCTCGCTATTCACGTGGGCATCCACTTCTGCTTGGTTCTGGAACAAACCATCCGTCTGGAATCCGTAGAAGAAGGGGAACACTTCACCGTTCATCCCTTTCACGTAGCTTCCCACGCCGGTGGCTCCCATGCTTTCGTATATCTGTTCTCCGGTTTCATTCCCCAGGTTCACCAGTTTATTTTTCAAGTAAGAGGCGTTGGCCGAAATATGGTAATTAAAATCACCCACGTTATGCTTCCAGCCCAGTTCAAACTCCACACCCCTGTTTTCCATGTCTCCCACGTTGGCGATGGGTGCACCCAGTCCCACGTAAGAAGGAATTGGCTGATACATCAGCATATCACGCGTCTCCTTTATAAAGTAATCAAAGCCGAGTGTTAGTCGATGATTAAATAGGCGAGCCTCCACTCCCACGTCGGTTTGTACCGATTCTTCCCATTTCACGTCCGGGTTAGGGATATAGGATGGCGAGCTTCCATACTGCATGGATCCGGTAATCTCCCCTACTTGCACGGGGTTCGCCTCATTCACCTGATAGCCTCCCCCAAAGTAGTAGTTTTGTCCTCCGTCCATCAGGGAGGTATACAAGAAATTCCCTATCCGGTCGTTTCCGTTCTTTCCCCAGCTGAAGCGCAGTTTCATGTAATCGAACCATTCCGGCCGGTTTGCCATGAAGTTCTCGTTGGTCACGTTCCATCCCAGTGAGAAGGATGGGAACACCCCCCATTTGTGGTTAGGCCCAAAGCTGGTGGAACCATCCCGACGTACCGTGGCTTGCACCATGTATTTTTCATCGTAGTTATAATCCACCCGTCCAAAGTAGGAGGCACTTCCCGTGAAGTCGAACCCTCCGGTACCTCCCCATGCTCTTTCCAGTTGCCTATCAGCAATCGCCGAGTTAATGTTCGCTTTTGATGGATCGGTTTCCAGCAAGTCACGATCGTTCGCGCCCAAGCTTCTTTGTCTGTAGCGAGAAGCCGACTGTCCCAGTACCGCCGATAAGTTGTGTACATTGTTGAACGTCTTAGCGTACGATAGATAATTTTCCAACTGCCAACGATATCCCCTGTTCATTTCGCTTTGCACCGTGCTAAACTGTTGATCTTTTCCTTGTGTGGCCAAGAAATAGGGGAACGTATACCCGTCATACCCCCAAAAGGCGAGGTCGGCTCCATAGGTTGTCCTGAATCGCAGCTCGGGTAAAATCTGCAGCTCTCCCCAGAAGGAACCCACGAACTTATCGGCATTATTCAATCCTGCCGAAGGTTGGTGCAGCATCCCCACGGGGTTCGCAATCTCTTGGAAACCGGCGGGAGGTAAGGAGAAAACACGATCCCCATCCTTCACCGCGTGCGGATATTGCCCCAAGATAGAGCTGGCTGTTGCTTCATCCGCGTACACCGGAACGAGCGGAGAGAAGGTCAACGCGCTTCCCAAGATAGAACCATACTCCGAGTTGGTCTCGATGCCGGTCGATTTATCGCGTGAATATCCCACGTTGGCACCCACCGTTACTTTATTAAGGAACGAACGATCGTTCACCTCAAACACCGTGTAGGTCGAGTTAGAGCGAAGACTATACCGGCTGTAATTTGATTTATCAAAGTTACCTCCCACGATACCCGCTTGATCGAAATAACCAAACGAGAGGAAATAAAGCAGGTCATCCGATCCTCCCGACACACTCACCTGGTGGTTCTGCACCGGTGCGTTATAGTAGAACGTTTCGTCTTGCCAATCGGTTCCCCTTCCGGCTCCCGCGATTTGCTCTTGGTTGTACCGCGGTACGAGTCCATCATTGATCTGCACCTCGTTCATGACCACCATATACTCTTGCGCGTTCAGTATCTCACGCTTCTTCCAAGGGTTCTGCCAACCGTAGCTCACATCGTAGTTCACCGTTGCTTTCCCTTGTGCTCCTTTCTTGGTCGTCACCAGGATCACCCCGTTAGCGGCCCGTGCACCGTAAATAGCTGCCGATGCCGCGTCTTTCAGAATCTCCACCGATTCAATATCCACCGGGTTCAGGTAGCTAATGCCGCCGCCTACTTCCATCCCGTCTACGATATATAAGGGATCGCTATTGTTCACTGTACCGATCCCCCGGATACGCACCTTGGAGTCGGATCCCGGTTGCCCGGAGCTTTGCGTGATTTGCACGCCGGAGACTTTTCCTTTTAAGGCATCCTCCACACGTGATGGGCGAGTTACATTAAGATCTTCCGCCGTCACCCGACTAATAGCAGCGGTCACGACGCTCTTGCGTTGCACCCCGTAGCCAACCACCACCAGCTCGTCCAACACCTCACTATCTTCCTGAAGCTGCACGTTCAGAACGGTTTGGTTGGTAATGGTGAATACCTCTTCCAGGTACCCTATGTATGAAAAACGGAGCGCACTCCCTCTTGGAACGGCCAACGAGTAGTAACCATCAATATCGGTCACCGTTCCAATGGTCGTTTGGGGGATCGAGACGTTCGCCCCAATCACCGGATCGCCATTCTCATCAATCACCCTTCCGGTAAGTTGCACTTCTTGCTGCTGGGTCAGTCCCGCCTGAGCAACAACGGACGTGGCTCTCTCGAAAATGTATATTTTATCATCCCTAATCTCGTACCCAATATTACGGGGAGTGAGTAATTGGTTTAATACCTCCGTGAGGGCAACATCGGTTACCCCGATGGTCACATTCTCACTCAGGTCAACGGCCTCCTTGCTAAAAGCTAAGGTGTACTCTGCCTGGGCCGCGAGGCTCTCCAGGACTGCTCTCAAATTCTGCTGACTCACATTCAGGCTCACGTTCTGCGCAATGCTAAGGGTAGACCCCAGCAGGAGAAACGAGAGGAGAATGGTCAGACACTTTTTCATTGGAATTCTTCCCATGGTGTGTGTATTACGTATTAAAAATTAATAAATAGAATTTATTCTCTCGACAAAAAAACACTTTAACAATTCTGCACGCTTGATACAGGTCTTTAAAGGATAGACACACGAGGAACAAAAAAGGATGAGTTTCGGTTAAAAATAATTAATCATGGTTTTAATTACCATAATTTATTTATGTTTAGGTATTGATTCATTCAATATGCAAAAAGAGTTCCCAAACTACCGTCGAAATGAAGACAGTGCTTTGTTCCTTTTACTGAAAAAAAGGGACAAAGAAGCTTTTTCTGCCATCTACCAAAAGTACCACAACTACCTCTACGCGCTCGCGTTAAGGTATTTGAAGAGTACCCAGATGGCGGAGGACGCGGTGCAGCACGTTTTTGTGAAGCTTTGGGAGTCGACCAATCGAATCCATATCGAGATCAACCTGAAGAATTACCTCTACACGATGACCAAAAACTACATCTTGAATACTATACGGGATCGCAAGGAGGAGATTTCCATCAATTATACCAATGCTCAAATGGATATCGAGAGCCACGATGACATCATCAAACAGGTAGAAGAGAAGCAACTCCATGATTTGCTTTACCAGCAGATCGATCGCCTCCCTCCGCAAAAGAAGGAGGTGTGCATGCGGAAGCTAAAAACGTCCGATAGCAACCAGGAGATCGCGCACAAAATGGGCATATCAGTGCACACGGTTAAGTCGCACTACCAAGAGTCGCTAAAAATACTGCGCTCTTATTTTCATCAAATTAAAATGCTGTTATTATAAATTAAAGGTCGCGACTCATATCTTTCACCCGGGTATGTGTCTATATAAAACAACCGGATGCAAAACGGTAAATCAAAAAGTGAATGCAAGCATCAAAGAATGATACTATAAATAAGGTGATCGAGGAGACTGCTAACAAGCAGGAGGCCAAAGATGTGGCCAACTGGCTCTCGTCGACCATCGAAGGGCAACAGCACCTATCGGATATGCTCGATAGGGATGCGTATCTAATGGAAACAGAGCCTCTTACCCACAACTCGCTATCGGAAGTGCGGTCGGATAGGCTCTTCAAGCGGATCGATAACAAGATTATGGACAACCGCCTCCGGAGGGTTTCGCTACGCGCTGCTGCCATCCTGCTCCCATTAATCATCATCACCGGCTTCTCGCTCTTCGTGGCCAATGAACGCGACCTCTGGGGAGGGATCACCTATTCGGAGATCTACGTTCCCAAGGGGGAGGATGCGCGTGTCTTCTTTCAGGACGGAACGGAGGTATTCCTCAACGCGGATACCCGATTGCGGTACCCCGACCGGTTTGGCCTTTGGAAAAAAAGGGAGGTTTACTTGGATGGGGAGGCCTACTTCAACGTGAAGAGCAATCACCGGAAACCCTTTATCGTGCATGCTCAAAACACGAAGGTAGAGGTGTTAGGAACCTCTTTCAACGTGAACGCGTATAGCAACAACAGCACCGTCAAGGTGGTACTGGATGAGGGGAAAACCCACTTTCAGGTGAACGAGAACAGCTACCCCATGTTGCCCGGTCAACAGATTGAATACGATAAAACCACTGCTCGCACCACGCTCAGAAACCTGATGCACCCTTCTCGGGCTTCACTATGGAAACAAAACACGCTTTATTTCTACGATACCCCCTTGGCGGAGGTCATTAAAGTATTGGAACGGCGATACGATGTGCAGTTTCATGTGAATGCACCGGAGGCACTCGAGTATAGCTATACCATCACCACCCGGCAGGCAGACATAAACGGGATACTGCAAGAATTGCACAAGATCGCACCCGTCCGGTTCAAGGAAGAAGGGAACTCCATCGTGGTCTCCCTCTAAGCAAACATCCGCGCGATGCGCTCAATTCCTTCCGCGAGCCGATCCACCTCCTCTTTCGTATTATAAAAGGCGAACGACGCCCGCACCGTTCCGTCGATCCCCAGCTCGTTCATTAACGGCTCGGCACAATGGTGTCCGGTACGCACCGCGATCCCCATCCTATCAAGCAACGTCCCCAAGTCGTACGGGTGAATCCCATCCACGAGGAACGAGATCACGCTGCTCTTCTCTTTGGCCGTGCCAATAATCCGAAGACCGGGAATGCCAAGCAACCGCCCCGTGGCATACTCCAGCAGCTCAAGCTCGTACCGGGCAATATTCTCCATACCCAGGGCCGATACGTAATCCAGTGCCGA
>CAYFMZ010000041.1:0-6259 GCA_964344275.1 uncultured Proteiniphilum sp. | reverse complement strand
GGTAAAGACGATCTCGTTAGACGAAGCGGCATTGATAAACTTCTGCACGGTTCTTCGGGATGCCTCGTGCTCATCCGTCGCGGCTTGGCTCAGGTAGTGAACGCCGCGGTGCACGTTCGCGTTCACCGTGGAGTATACCTCGGTGATTTTCTCGATCACCTGCCTTGGCTTTTGCGTAGTGGCAGCGTTATCGAGGTAAACCAGCGGTTTATCGTACACTTCACGAGAGAGTATCGGGAAGTCGCCCCGAATCGTATGTATAGCGATTTCTTTCAATTGATTCCTTTAATTAAACCGTCCCTTCAATCGTTCGGAGAATGCATACTAAAGCTTCGACCTATAGATGTTTTGCGGGGACCCATTCGATGAAACAGGCGCGATATGATAAGCTGTTTGAGCGGAGCGACAATTAGCGTTAAGCCATATGAGCAGAGCCAAGCTTGCTTGAACTGTGCGATGGCGAGCTAATTGAAAGCGAAGCGAGTTATTTATCATATAGCCTGTGAATCGAGAACATGGGTCTCAAAACATCGACAGACGATGATTTAGTTGCATGCGACGGCAATCACTTGCACACTTCGCAATTCCCACAGCGCATCAGTTCGCCCCGGAACCGCTTGTCGATGAGCATCATCAACCGCTCGTGCAGGGTTGGTATCCGCACCATGTCCACCACGTCGCGGGTAAACGCCACCATGAGCATCAATTCTGCTTCTTCCTTACTAATTCCTCTTGCCTGCAAGTAAAACTGAGCCTCTTCGTCGAGGTGCCCGGTGGTAAGGCCGTGCGAGCACTTCACGTCGTCGGCATAAATCTCCAGCTGTGGCTTTGAGAACATGCGAGCCGAGTCGGACGTAACCAAGTTGCGATTGGTTTGGTATGCAAGGGTCTTTTGCGCGTCTTTTTCTACCAAGATCCTACCGCAGAACGCACCGGTTGAATTGCCTTGAAGTACGTTCTTGAACAGCTCGTTACTTGTACACTCGGGCACCAGGTGGTCGAGGTACGCGTAATTGTCCACGTGCTGCTCTTTATCGCAAATAGCAAGCCCCCCAACATGAACGTCGGCATGCTTGCCCAGCAAGCGGAACCTGTAGGTGTTGCGCGTGAATCCGTTATGCAACGTGATGCCCACGGTGTTCACCACGGAACGCTCCATCTGGTCGCTATACAAGTTATTCAGCCGGGTCACCTTTACCGAGTTCTCTTCCAACTCGTAGACGTCCACCTGCGATGAAACGTCCGCCGCGATCTCGGTAACCTGGGTCACCACGAAATGCACGTCGTCCACCGCGTGATCGCATACCAGCAGCTTCACCTGCGCGTTCTCCTCGGCGATAATCAGTATCCGGCGGTTCACGTTAAGATCCACCTTCCCGCGTAAGATGTTAATCAGCTGTAGTGGTTTTTCTACCACCACGTTCTTTGGCACGTACACTACGAATCCGTCTTGGGCGAACATGGTGTTGTATGCCACGATCCCGTTATCGGAATAGTCGGCTATCTTGCCGTAGTGAGCCTCGAATTGCTCCGGGTATTTTTCAGCGAAAGCTCGAAGGCTTCCGGCAAAAACGCCCGCGGGCAGCTCCTCCTTTTGTTTCACCTTATCGTAATACCTATCATTGATAAGGAAAAAGAGGTGCGTGGAAAGATTAGGGACGTCGCACTTGAACGCATCGTACGGGTTCACCTCCACCGGCAGGTTTCGGATATTCAACCCCAGGTCGGTATCAAAAGCACGAGCTATATTAGAGTGTTTATATTCTTCCAACTTCGAAGTGGGGAAGCCAATCTGTTTAAAAGTCGTGAAGGCAGCATCGCGATGCTTATTCAATCCGGCCGCGGAGTGTTCATCTATCTCGGACCGGAACTGTTCAAACAGATCTATATATTGTTGTTCTATCATTTCAATTTTATTCTATATCAATTCAGGATTGGAGAGGGAGAAACAGGGTCAGGGAGTAACCAACCAGTCGTAGCCTCTCTTTTCGAGCTCGAGTGCCAAGTCCGGCCCGCCCGACTTAATTACCTTCCCATCGTACAACACGTGCACTTTATCGGGTTTGATATACTCCAGCAAACGCTGGTAGTGAGTAATCAGAATGGTAGCATTCTCTTTAGTTTGAAGTTTATTTACTCCTTCGGCCACCACCCTCAACGCGTCGATATCAAGTCCCGAGTCGGTCTCGTCCAAAATCGAGAGCAGTGGGTTGATCATTGCCATCTGGAATATCTCGTTTTTCTTCTTCTCACCCCCAGAGAAACCCTCGTTCACGGAGCGGCTCACCAGTTGGCTGTCCATACCCAGCAGTTCTCTTTTGTCGCGCATCAGTTTCAGGAACTCGGTGGCGGTGATGGGATCCTCGCCCCGGTATTTTCGCTGCTCATTGAGGGCTGCACGCATGAAATTAACCATGCTCACCCCGGGAATTTCAACCGGGTATTGAAAACTCAGGAAGAGCCCCTCGCAGGCGCGCTCTTCCGGCTCCATCTCCAGGAGATCTTTATTCTTGAACGTGATGTTTCCACGTGTTACTTCAAACTTTGGGTTGCCCGCCAACACGGACGCCAAGGTGCTTTTACCGGAACCGTTCGGTCCCATGACGGCATGAATTTCGCCGGGATTCACTTCCAGGTTTACACCTTTTAAAATTTCCTGCTCTTCAACAATTGCATGCAGGTTCGTTATTTTTAACATATTTGCTATTATGATGAGTTATTACATATTTACTACTAATGCGATCGCCTAAACGACTCGTTTGCTTCCTCTATTTATTTCACTTCCTCTACTATTAACGTAGGCCGATCAATAAAAACATGTGAGTTGCCTCCAAAAAAATCAAGTGACCTGCTTTCGTCAATCTATCAAAACGTAAGGAATTGACTGCCAAAAGACGTGTATTTAATGCCTTTGAATAACAACGGGACTCCTTGATTTGTTCTATCAAGCCATCTCTTTCTATTTTATTGGCTTTTCATATTTTCTTGCCTTCATCCCTTTCCATCTTCCGAGATGATATCTTCGGCCACTTTTATCTTTTTAAATAGATCGGATGCAAACACGAAATCGTTCAGCTTCTCGTTGTCGGCATCCATTACCTCCGATTTAGACCCCTCCCACTCTTTGATCCCCTCGTTCAGGAAGATCACACTATCCCCGATATTTATTACCGAGTTCATGTCGTGCGACACCACGATGGTCGTCATCGAAAAATCCATCGTGATATCGTGGATCAGCTCGTCGATCAGCTGCGCCGTTTTAGGATCGAGGCCCGAATTGGGTTCATCACAAAAAAGGTACTTGGGGTTCAACGAAATGGCCCTTGCTATGGCCACCCGTTTCATCATCCCCCCACTAATTTCCGACGGGTAGAGGTTGGCAGCGTGCTCCAAGTTCACTCGCTCGAGACAAAACTCGGCTCGTTTCCTACGCTCTCGCTTGTTCTTGCGTGAAAACATATCCAGAGGAAACATCACGTTCTCGAGCACCGTCTTGGAATCGAACAGTGCCGACCCTTGAAAGAGCATTCCGATATCGCGGCGCAGTCGCCGCACGTCGCGCCCTTTCATCCCGATGAAATTCTTTCCATCGTACAGTATCTGGCCCGACGTGGGCTGAATGAGGCCGACAATACATTTCAACAAGACAGTTTTACCCGATCCGCTTCTCCCGATAATCATGTTCACCACCCCTTTCTTGAAGATGGCGTCGATCTCTTTGAGAACCGGTTTCCCGTCGAACTCCTTGTTTAAATTTCTTACCTCAATCATTCCTGATCTCCCGCTTATCCCATGGCTAACTGGGTAAATACCAGGTCGGTCACGAGAATTAATATACTGTTTATCACCACCGAATTGGTGCTGGCTATACCTACCTCCAGTGCCCCACCCTTCGCGTTGTACCCGAAATAGGCCGCTACCGAAGCGATAATAAAACCGAATAACATCGACTTAACGATGGAGTACCAGATAAACGACTCCCGAAAGAATGCCTGTATACCATATATATAGGTCTCCACGGACGGCGTGCCCAGCACCAGGCAGATGATATATCCACCAAACAACCCCATGAACATGCTAAATATTACCAGCACCGGCATGAATGCCACGAACGATGCCACCTTAGGGAATATCAAGTAGTTGGCGGAATTTACTCCCATGATCTCGAGCGCGTCGATCTGTTCGGTTATCCGCATCGTACCGATCTCGGAAGCCACGTTGGAACCCACCTTACCCGAAAGGATAAGACACATGATGGTGGAAGAGAACTCCAGCAGGATGATCTCGCGCGACACGACGCCCACGGTAAACCGCGGCAACATCGGGGAGTCCACGTTGAGTGCTATCTGGAGCACGATTACCGCCCCGATAAAAAAGGAGATGATGATCACGATCCATATAGAGTTCACGCCCAGGGAGTAAACCCCTTTAAAGAACTCCTTTACGAATTCACGCATCCGGTCGGGCACGGAAAGTACCCTGCTCATCAGCGACGCGTATTCTCCCACGCTTTCTATGGAACGGATGAAATTCATGTGGTTTTATTTTTGCAAAGATAACACCAACTGCCCGATTTTAGCCAAAAACAGGCAAATAAACCGCTTAAAGGCCCCATCGAGTCCTATCAGGCGTTGTTTTTAGTCACGGGACTCACTTCCACCAAGTCCCTCAGCAACAGATCGGTCTGACTGTCGTACATGCAGCTACGCGACTCCACTAACACCTCCCAGTGCGCGTGAAACTCGTCGTCCGTATCGATCAAGAAATCCTCCGATCCCCGGGCATCCAGTTTCGCCATCAAGTAGTTCACCGAAATCAGGTTGATATCCACCGCCGGCTGGAAGGCAATCACCCGCTCGTCGTCAAGCGACGGTGTAACCGAAACAACGTTTATTTCCAGCAAGTCGTCCAGGATTATATGTGTGAGCCTCGAGGGCACTTGGCATCGCTCCGAGAGCTGATCGGCAGAGAGCGGTGGCAGCTCTTTCGCGAATCGCCGCACGATTTCCGAAGCGATCATCAACGTGAAAAAATCTTTGTACCTCCGGCTAATGTTGCGGGTTTCCTTTTCGAACGAGAACTTGCTCACGTTTTGGGCGGCATAGGAAATCTCGGCTCCTATTAAGGCGATAAACCAAGAGAACTGTATCCAGAGAAGCATCAACGGGATTGCCGCAAAAGTACCGTATATGGCGTTATACCGGGTAATCCACAACTGCCCGCTGAGGTAGAGCATTTGGAAAAACTGAAACGCGATACCCGCGATGACACCCGCGATCAACGCGTTTTGAAATTTGACCTTCGTGTTGGGTAGAAACTTGTATAAAGAGGTGAAAAGCAGAATAATTACCACGAAAGGTACGATATTCAACAATCGGGGAATAAACGGGTAGAGGATGTAAATAATCTTGAGCGTATCGTTCTGTGGGTAACTGATGATGTTTAGCGCGTTGACCAATATAAAAAAGATGGGCATGAAAAGTACCAGTGCCAAGTAGTCGGTCACCTTCCGGGGTATACTCCGCCCCCTGCTTACCTGCCATATTTTATTGAAATTATTCTCGATATCATTAAACAGGAGCAGGATGGTATAAAGAAACAGCAGGATACCGATTCCCGCGAATACCCCCCCGCCCTTGGCTTCTTCGAGAGAGTTGTTGATTACCTGGAACAACAGATCCAAGAATTCACGCGTTCGGTCGCCCGCCGTGGCCTCTACCGCGAGCATGGGTTCGACCGTGCCCGCACCCTTTACCGCTGCTGTTGCGGAAGGATCACCGGTTTCCGACTCACTCATGGCGAATGCTTCGGGAGCTACCGCGATGGTATCTTCAATTTCGGCCGATAAGGCGATCCTCTCCATCTCCACTTCGGGAGACTCCCCCGTCATCAAGTTAAAAATGCTGCTTTGCATGATATTTTCAATCCCGAACCCGCGCGCGATCGCGAAAATCACGGCCAGCAGGGGTACAATGGAAAGCAACGTTCGGTAGGTGAGCGATCGTGCACTGGCCGCTATATTCAGCTCTTGCACGTTACGCACGGTAAGCATAACCGTTTTGATGGCGTTGAAGAGGATATTCTTCTTGTTGGATATCGATTCGGGGTTCAGGCGCCAAATATCGTAAGACAGAAAGTGAATAAGCCTGAACACTTTGTTCTTAAGCTTTTCAATTCTGCCAGGTTCCTCCTTTTCATCGCGATTCACCTTATAATTGTTATTCGCCATTCCCTTGATGATTATTAATTCAAGCATCGC
>CAYFMZ010000040.1:0-21838 GCA_964344275.1 uncultured Proteiniphilum sp. | reverse complement strand
TCCAGCTCTTCTTGGTTCCCACCGAAACTATGAAAAACTCCTCTCAACGAACTTTTCCCCACTCTTTTGATGCTTTCAACCACCTCTTTCGTGGCGTTTCTGAAATGGATGGAAACAGGTAAGTTCAATTCTTTACTCCACTCTAATTGGGCCTCAAACGCTTGTACCTGTTCCTCTTTGAGCGTGTTGTCCCAATAAAGATCAATTCCTATCTCCCCTATGGCAATGTATCCACCTCGTAAAAGTTCTGAATATATGGCATCTAGTTGACTATTCCACTCCCTTGTAACGCTGGTAGGATGCAGTCCCATCATGGGGTAAAAAAAATCGGAAAAACGTGCAGTACATCTCTTTAGATCGTCAATGCTCTCCTCGTTAATATTGGGGAGCAACACTTTGGATATGCCCGCGTTTTTCGCGCGGGATACCACCTCGTTGATATCATTTTTAAAATCCTCTACAAATAAGTGGGCATGTGTATCAATGATGCTCATTCCGCCATCTCTCCCTTTCTATAGTAGTAGACAATACCATACTCTTTATTTTTGGCAAGGCGCTGTTCCGTGGGCAACTCCATGTTTTTTTTCTCTACCTCTTCCCAAATTTCAAAAATAATTTTATCCACCACTTCACGATACTCCGCCACTTCACCAAGTACACGAACGGTAGCTTTTTGATGAAGTTTTTGTGTTTGATAGCCCTCTTTGAACAGGGTATACATCACATTAACTTTCGCTATGGAAGGATTATAGATGGGTACTCCCCCGTGAGAAACGCGTCGATTTTCACCTTCGATAATCCTCTCGCCCCATTCCAATAATTGCTCGTGAGAGGTGAGGTCGGGTACCACCATGTTAAGATTGTCCAAGCCGTATAACTTTAGCTGTTCCTCTTTTATTTCAGAACGCATCACACACATGTAAAGGACTTGAGCAAAATGTGAGATATACATTCGTGCATTTTTCACTTTTGCCATAAAGTTCTTATTTGCTTTCACTTGCGTTTCATGCAAATGTTGGTATCTCGTGCAGAGTCGTTCAAAGTGTGCAACAATCTTTTTTGATTCTTGCAACAGTTTATGTGAAATAAGTAATTGTTGAAAATCAGTGCTAGTTGATTTATCAATTACTGTATTCAATGCTTTCACTCGAGCTACGTCTGTATTTGGCAATCTTCGATAGGGCATAGGCTGTGTAGTAGCTTTAAACGATAAGTCTATTTTTCCCTGTACATGAGGTTTTCTGAGAGCGACACGAGGGCCTTTTTACGCTCATCAGGTACCTGAATAGACGAAAGAGATTCTAAAGATGAAAGATAATACTTTTTGATGAGATTTTCAGCTATTAACTTCAAATTTAATTCATCGTATATTTTTTTAACGGCATTGATCTTTTCTTCCGGATGGTAATCGGTGGCCACTAACCATCTCTCTATCTCCTCACGCTGCGAAGGATTTGAATTTTTAAGAGCCTTTATCAAGAGATAGGTCTTTTTATTACACAAGATATCGCCCCCAATTTTTTTTCCGAACTTGGTTGCATCGCCATACACGTCCAGAAGGTCATCTTTGATTTGGAATGCCAGGCCCAAGTGAATGCCGTAATTATAGAGTGCGTTGGCATCTTGGTCGGGTGCTTCGGCCACGATAGCTCCCATCTTCAGCGAACATCCCATCAGGACGGCTGTCTTTAATCGAATCATCTCAAGGTATTCGGTCTCGGTGACATCGTCGCGTTGTTCGAAATCCATATCATACTGCTGCCCTTTACATATCTCCATGGCTGTAGTAGAAAAGAGGTCCAATATAGCCGGCAGATGTACCTCGGGCACACGCGCGATATATTGATATGCTTCAATTACCATCGCGTCGCCCGAGAGGATGGCAGTGTTCGCGTTCCATTTTTCATGGACGGTGGGGTGTCCCCTTCTCATATCAGCCCGGTCCATTAAATCGTCGTGCAACAACGTGAAATTATGAAATATTTCAATGGCTATCGCGGGAGCTACAGCCAGCTCTGGATTCTTACCAAACAGTTCAGCTGCCAACAGTGCCAACACCGGGCGAAGCCGTTTACCTCCTAACGAGAGGATGTATTTCACGGGATTGAACAGGGTATGAGGTTGTTCATTTAGCAGTACCTGTGAAACTTCCTCTCCTATTTTTTTTTCGTACAAAGTAATCTTATCGGTCATTATTAATAGGGATTGTAATTCAAACAAAAAAGCTGCTTTCGATCACCAAAAGCAGCTTTTTTTATACTCTATTATATACTCTTTTTTGTAAACCTAATTAATTCTGCAAACGGAACACCACGGGTAGGGTAAAACGTACACGTACCGCTGATCCACGTTGTTTACCCGGTTTCCAGCGCGGCATCTGTTCGATTACGCGAACCGCTTCTCGGTCAAGCGAGGGGTCCACACCACGTACTACTTGTACGTCGGTAATACTTCCATCCCTCTCGACCACGAAGTTACAGATAACGCGACCTTGGATACCGTTTTCCTGCGCGATCACGGGATACCGGATATTGTCGCCAAGAAACTTCATCATGGCAGCGTTGCCTCCAGGGAATTCGGGTTGCTCTTCAACCACCACGAAAATTTCTTCCGTCACCTCTTCCTCTTTCGGCTTGGGTGGGGGAGGTGGAACATAGGTTTGCACCTGTCGTTGAGATTGATCATCCTCTACTTGGATCTCAAATCGAGTTTCCACCTCTTCTTCTACCACCTCGATAATCTCAGGCGTTTCTGGTTCTGGTGGGGGTGGTGGAGGGGGTGGCGCAGGATCTCGACGAGTGATCTCGATCTCTTCTTCGGCCAACACGTCCTGTACGAGTACTGTCTCATCCAGTTTTTTTGTTTCGGTTGACCATTCAAAAGCGAAGAAAAGCACCGAAACGGCAACCACTACTCCCATTAGGAAATAAGTGCCACGATGCGTTTCCAAGTTCGCTTTCGCTGATTTTTTTACTTCATCTTTCTTCTGCATTGCAAGTCATTATATTTATCAGTTCATTCAAAGCATACTAACTTCACTAATCCTTTGACTACAAAAATAGCTATTATTTTAATACATCATTCTATTTTTCGGTGAAAAAACGGCAAGAAGGGATATTTTAAACAACTTTATCCTTTTGTTACTGCTTTCCTTATCTCTCTTAACCTTGCCCGACAAGCAACTCAACACACTAAAAAACCGGAACATCCCAGTTTGGCAGAGCAGCTTGAATCTAGATAGATACTCTTTAGATCACCTTGTAAATATCTTTCAGATTCCTTCCATACCCGTCATAATCTAACCCGTAACCAACAATAAAGTCGTTAGGGATCTCGAGAGCCACGTAATCAGGGGAAAGATCTTGCTTCAGGGCCGCGGGCTTAAAAAGCAGGGTAGCGATCTTTACTTCTGCCGGTTCGTGCCTCATTAATTCGGCAGTGAGCGCGACCATGGTGTTTCCACTATCCACGATATCTTCCACGATAACCACTACACGCCCTTTAATACTTTCATTAAGCCCTAAAACTTCTTGTACACGATGAGTTGTAGCCGTACCTTGATAGGAAGCCAATCGAACAAACGTGATCTCGCTAGGTACCGAAACCTCCTTCATCAGCTCACCGGCAAACATGAAAGCACCGTTAAGCACCGCGAGAAAAACGGGGTCTTTCCCTTCCAGGTCAGCGTTCATTTGGTCGGCCACGCGCTTTATCCCTTGCTCAATGGCCTCTTGTTCAATAAACAACTTAAATTGTTTGTCCTTGATAGTGATCGTATCTTTCACTTTTCCCGAATTTAAAACGACAAAATTACAATTTTTTATGTTCCCGCGGAAATCAATTCACCTTTTTCAATGAAAATTATCCAGCGACCATTCCACGAAATCGGCATCATTCAGGAAAAAAACTCTCTCTTCCGGCGTGAATAATCGGCACTTGTTCCGTTGCAACACTTTTCGCACGACGGCCACACCGCTGTAACCGATATCAGCTATAAAGCGAGGTGTCTTCTTCAGCAACCAATAAAAAAAAGTTCGTGACTTTAATCTTCGTGTATTTAGTCTAGAAAAAAGATAAACTACCGCTCGCGATCGGTTAATGAATCCACCGTCCTCTTTCAAGACAACCAGCGATTGCATCGTGAACTCCTTGCCGAAGGCGGCAAACAGCTCCTTAGAAAAGGGCGATTGGAGTGCGGCGAACCGGAAGATTCGCTCGCGGTCCCTGTCCAATATCCACTGTACCCAGTGATTACAAAAACCGCATTCGCCATCATAAAAAACAATCGGGTTCATCCGTGAGAAAGGTCGCTATTTATCCATTTTAATGATATCGGTCAGCTTCACTGCCTGAAAGGTCATATGTGCCACACTGCTTTCGTAGAGTATTCCCACTGTTTCTTCATCAACCATGGTCAGGCAGGAGTACCCCCATCCAAAATCCTCATCCAATAACACCTGGTGCTCTTCGGGAAAAGTATGCCCTCCATCAAGGCTCGCTTTAATGGTGATCATGTTCCGATGCTCGGTGGAGTTAGGGTTCGAAAAGAGGAGAATATCTTTACCAAGCACGTTGTTGTCTGCTTTTACAGCAATCAGGCTGGCCATGCAGACCGGCTCCTGCAAGACACTTCTAGATGACGGGTGCTCTGTCCATGTTTTGCCCAGGTCTCTTGTAACCGAGACGGCCCTGCTTCCTCTCCGGTTGTCCCGCATGTTCAGCATCAGCACTCCCGGCTCCACCTCTGCCACCTGTGCTTCCGTGGTATTGGAGCGGGCCGGTTCATGAATCGTCCAATTTTCTCCACGGTCTTTGCTATACATTATCCCCGCGTGCGGCATCCGTTCTGAATCGATATACTGGATAGGGAACACCAACGTTCCGTCAGCCATCGTGATTCCCATACCCGGACCTTGCAACAAGAAATTCCAAGAAGGGTCCTTCACCTGTTCTGTAATATTGATGGGATCGGACCATGTTTTGCCGTCATCGGTGCTTTTTGTCAACACCAATTGCGCGGTAGTCTCTTTACTGTTTCCATTCATCGAGTTCACCCACGCGCGTCCATTCCCCATACCGTGTGTCCAGGCCGCGATCACCCAGATAGTGCCCGTTACATCATCCACGAGGATGGCCGGATCCCCCACTCCATTTTGGGCTTTCGGCATACCACCGAACTCACCAAAGGTTAGTGGCAGGCGCATCTTTTCCCACGTCTGTCCCTTATCGGTACTGCGGCTCAATCCTACATCCACGTACTCCTGCAAGTCCACGCTACTATTATAGCGTACATCGTATACCCCAAGCAATGTACCCTCTTTAGAAGTCACCAATCCTGGGATACGGTACGCTGCCGAGCCGTCATCTCCCGCGTGACGCACGCCAATACCCATACGGTGGGCTGCCTTTTCCGTGGCAAACTGAAGCGGGGCGGGCTTCATATCCAATAGCGCGAAGGTCATCTCCACGTCAATCGTAGATAAGAGCGACGCGTCGTCTTTCATCTCCAAACTGATCCAGAAATAATTGATCCCTGGAAAAAGCGAGTAGTTGGGGGATAAAATCACTTCGCTGCCCGGAGAGGCTACCTCCACTACTTTCAGCGAATAGGAAGGATTGGCACTTCGGGTCATTCCGCGCACATGGCTTGAAACGTATTGCTGTACAGGCGCGTAATGCACCTCTCCCAATCGTTGCGGAGCCTCCGTACCACTGTAATACAGTTTCACGGCTTCCACCTCTGTTAAATTCACCTCGTCAGCAAACCGGATGGCTATCTCGTTCAACTCCTTTGCTTCCCGTGCATCAATTCGAACGTAAAACAGCACGTTGTCCGTTCTATCAATCAGGATGGGCACCCGTGTTTGTTTTACTTGAACCGTGTCAGCTCCCAAAACAATTATCGTGGTTAAAAAAACCAGCAAGCTCAGTAATGTTACTCTTCTCATCTATCGTGTTGTTATTAAAATGGATACTCTTTATTTACACTTGCTTCGCGTTCACGCGTAGACCAATCGCAAATTTATTAAATATTTTTCAAAATACAAGCCTAGAGTAGAAATAATTTAAGTATACATGTATCATGTTATACTACATTTGATCACCGTCACTCTGTCAGCAAGTGTAATTTCCCCCTGTCCCTTCTGCATATAGTTCGCTGTTCTGCTCGCTCGAGCATAAAGATGGGGTACCGCCTCATTGACCCGGCCTCTTTGGCACGGATTTTGATAATTCATTGCATACAGTTACAGAACAAATGTAACTCTGTTTCTGTTTGAAAGATAAAGAAAAAGATAAAATGAATCCCTTCAAAAGAAATAAATTGAGCAGCAGCGACCCCGAGGGAGAGGTCATCTCGTTTATTGGCACCGATTTTATTGATGGCAATACCGACATCGACGAATCTCTCTTAAAAGAGACCCTGCCTTTGCTTCCTTTACGTAACACCATTGTATTTCCTGGCACCACCCTCCCTATCGCGGTGGGGCGAAAAAAATCGATTGATCTTGTCAAGTCACTGGGATCAAAAAAGCGGTACATAGGGCTGGTATGTCAACGAGATACTGGCGTGGAAGAACCCGCTCCGGAAGATCTATATTCCATAGGGGTGATTGCAGAAGTGCTCCGGGTAATTGAATTGGGAGACAACAACTACAGCATTATCGTTCAAGCCAAGAAGCGGATGGAATGGCTCGAGATGACGCGGACCGACCCCTATATGATGGGAACCTACAAGATCAGGGAATACGTACGCGCATCGAAAGAGGATAAGGAGTTCAACGCCATCCTAGACTCGATCCGAGACGCCATGCTACACATGCTTCACCTGCTAGGCGACCCCCCGAAAGAGCTCCTGCAGACGATCCGCAGCGAGTCATTCTCCGGGATGCTAATCAGCTACTGCGGCACTAACTTGCCCATCGACAGTCGTGAAAAACAGGAGCTGCTCAACATCAACGATGAAAAAGAGCAAGCCTACCGCCTTCTTATGATTCTTAATCGAGAGTCTCAAATGCTGGAGCTCAAGATGAACATACAGATGAAGACGCGGGAAGACCTGAACCAGCAGCAGAAAGAGTACTTTTTGCAACAGCAAATCCGAACCATTCAAGAAGAGCTGGGTGGCAACACGCAACAGATAGAGATCGACGAGTTTAGGGCAAAAGCCAAAAAGAAAAAATGGAACAAAGAGGTGGCCGAGACATTTGAGAAAGAGGTCACTAAACTGGAACGTCTTAATCCTCAGTCGCCCGACTACTCCGTCCAGTTTGGGTATCTTCAGACAATCCTTGACCTACCCTGGGGCGAGTACACGAAGGACAATTTCAACCTGAAGAATGCTCAAAAAGTGCTCGACCGCGATCATTTTGGTATGGAAAAAGTAAAGGAGCGAATCATCGAGCATTTGGCAGTATTGAAGTTAAAGGGCGATCTAAAATCACCCATTATATGCCTGTACGGACCTCCCGGGGTTGGAAAAACATCCTTAGGCAAATCGGTGGCCGAAGCCCTTAACCGAAAGTACGTGCGTATATCTTTAGGCGGGCTGCACGATGAGGCAGAGATACGAGGGCATCGCAGGACCTATATCGGGGCCATCCCCGGCAGAATCATCCAAAGCATACAGAAAGCAGGGGCTTCCAACCCCGTCTTCGTACTTGATGAAGTGGACAAGATCGGCAATGATTTCAGAGGGGATCCCTCCTCGGCGCTACTGGAGGTTCTCGACCCGGAACAGAATTCGTCGTTCCACGACAACTACCTATCCATCGGTTATGACCTTTCAAAAGTGCTTTTCATCGCCACGGCCAACAACCTGAACGCGATCCCCCAGCCACTGTTAGATCGCATGGAACTTATTAACGTGGGAGGCTATATTACCGAGGAGAAAATAGAGATTGCCCATCGCCACCTGGTTCCGAAGGAACTTGCTAACCACGGTCTGGAAAAGGGCAGCTTCTCTATCCCAAAGCCTACACTTCAAAGAGTTATAGAAAGCTACACTCGGGAGTCGGGCGTACGCGAGCTAAACAAAAAAATAGCCAAGATCATGCGCCGGGTGGCCCGTCGAGTTGCTGCTGGAGAAGAACATCCTAAATCACTCAAAGTTAAAGAGCTTAAAGAGTACTTGGGTGTGGAGGAGTACTCCAAAGATCGGTATCAAGGCAACGAATACGCCGGCGTGGTAACAGGATTGGCTTGGACAGCCGTGGGAGGAGAGATACTCTTTGTGGAGAGCTCTGTGAGCCGTGGCAAAGGATCTAAGCTCACTCTCACCGGTAATTTAGGAGAGGTCATGAAAGAGTCGGCCATGCTCGCGATGGAGTACATTCACTCGCACGCTCAGGAGTTAGATATTGACCCTCGGGTCTTTGAACATTGGAATACCCATATTCACGTACCTGAAGGCGCCATACCGAAAGACGGCCCTTCAGCGGGAATCACTATGATCACCTCCCTCGCCTCCATCTATACCCAGCGGAAAGTACGAGCAAACCTCGCGATGACCGGCGAGATCACCCTCCGCGGCAAAGTGCTACCGGTAGGCGGTATACGGGAAAAGATTCTGGCAGCCAAACGAGCCGGTATCAAGGAAATTATTCTGTGCAAAGACAACAAGAAAGACGTGAGCGAGATTAAGCCGGAATACGTGGATGGACTCACCTTTCATTACGTGGAGGATGTACGTGAAGTGCTCGATCTTGCGCTTACTGAGGAGAAAGTAAAAAAGCCAAAGAGTTTCACTATTCCAAAAGAAGAGAAATAGCGATCGAGTAGGAAGACAGGTTTTTTTCCATCATAAATACTGTGCGACTACATGGTTGTTACTTATAAAGCGAACATGAAACAAATTTGATTCATAATTAATTAAAGAAAACGTACCAGATTGTGTTAGCATTTCTTTTTAAACTGATATAAGATAGGTTTTTACCATACTTAGAAAAATAATCAGGTGCTTTCTTTGCAGGTAGTAGAGCTATATCAGTTTCAATTCTATCAAATATCCAATCAACGTAGTCATATGCCGAATCAATAAAACCAAAGTAATTCTGTCGTACAAAATATCTACAAGTTCATTGAGATACTCAACGACCTGTTTATGATAAATAACATTCATTCATTTATTTGAATTTCTTCTCGATATGTCGGTGAACACGTTTCCTTACTTCTTCTAGTGACAAACTTTCCCGTACATCGGCATCCGTGATAGTTCTTTCTCTTACAACTAACTCAATAAGTTTAGATCCTCTTTTGACTAATACTTGTTCTACTTCAGCCAATTCCAGATATTTTTTTTGTTCGGCTCTCAATTCAGTGGGGCTTATTACTATCACAATATTATTTTTATGTACAATTTTACGTACAGACTTCACTCACAAATATACAGAATAATTTCAGGAAAACATACAAATTTGAAATATTCAGACCATGGCATCCAAAAACAATTCAGGAGGGTTGAATTCCTGAATTCAACCCTCCTGATTACATACGTATATAGTTCGTGGAATACTCCCTATCAATATTATTGCCTACGCTTACTCCGCGTAGTATCTAAAATCTTTCAATAACTCCTGTAATCGTTTTCTCGCGAAGAATATCCGGCTCTTTACAGTTCCAATAGGCAAACCCAAGTGTCTGGCAATCTCCTCGTATTTGAAGCCCGACACGTGCATCGAAAAAGGCACTTTATACTCATCGGTAAAGCTGTTGATGGCCTTATTGATCTCTTTGATGGTATAGGCTCCATCGGGGGTATCAAACCCAGAATCTTGAGGCAAATTAAGATGATAGAGATTCTCCGTTTTATCAATAATGGTTTGACTTCTAACGATCTTGCGATAGTTGTTCACGAAAATATTATGCATGATGGTGAAAACCCAACCCTTGAAATTCACATTTTCATAATATTTCTCTCTGTTGTCCAATACTCGAAGCGTTGTTTCTTGTAACAGATCTTTCGCTTCCTCGCGATCAGCAGTCAATGTTAACGCAAAATTAAACATGTTGTCCTGCAGACTCAATAGTTGTTTTTCGAAAGAAATTTTTGTCTTCATAAGCGATGACTTTAGTGTGTGTTAAAGCGATTGTTGCATTGCAAATATAAAGAGATATATTCGAAAGAAAAGCTGTTTTTCCACATAAAAACAAATAACGATTGTTAATAAATGACGGACTCTTTATATACAGCTCATTTACAGTCATTTAAATCTTAATAGAAAGTAATTTTTCGCTATCAATACTCTATAAATTGTATTTATATGCAGTTATATTTTGCGGATGCGTACTCCTCTGACAAAGTGGCACTCCCCTTTTTCCAGAATCAGGTCTGCCCTAAAGCGAGTGGGAAGAATGTTTTGGATAAGATTAGGAAGATTGATCTCATCCCATACTTGATTCCCAAAGGCCATGAGTTCCTTTTCCGAATAGGAAGCATACTGGTGAAAATAAGAATCGGGGTCTTGAAAAGCGGTCTTTTGCAGCTTCTTGAATCGCTCCAAGTACCACTCCCTCAAATCTTTCTCTCGAGCATCCACGTAGATAGAGAAGTCGAAAAAATCAGAGACGAAAACCCTGCGCCTCGCCTTTTTACTTAATGTCACCTGCAGCACATTGATTCCCTCCACGATCAGGATATCGGGACGATCAATAGTTTGTATCTTGTCCGCGATTACATCGTAGTAGAGATGGGAGTAGACGGGAACTTCCAAAACATCCCGTCCCGATTTAACGCTCGCCAAGAAAGAGAGTAGACGCTTGGCATCGTAACTTTCCGGGAATCCCTTTTTATTAAGGATCCCGCGTCTCTCCAGCTCCATGTTTGGGTAGAGAAAGCCATCGGTGGTGATTAACTCCACACGTGGCTGTCCCGGGGTCATCGACAGCAGCTTTTGAAGTACCCGTGCCGTGGTACTTTTTCCCGCGGCCACGCTCCCGGCTACCCCGATGATATAAGGAACAGGCTTGCTGGCATTTCGAAAAAACTGATCCCGTTCATCGTGCAGGTTTCGGTAGTGAGTCAGATGAATTTGCAAGAGACGAACCATGGGGATATAAATATCCTCCACCTCATCTGTCGTGAGGGGTTCATTCAGTGCCTGCAGCTTTGTAAGATCTATACCGGTAATCGGGAACATCGGGTGTTCCTCCAGCACACGCCACTCTTCTCGCGTGAACGCGCGAAAAGGGGAGTAAGTTACGTCGTAGGCCTTGTTCATAGTCTTATATCCCGAGATTAAACCATCTCGAAACCTCGTTTCACGAAATTACTGAGTGCTTCACCTTTAAGCATTCCACTTGAAAGCAATGCCAGGTCCACCATTTGTTTCAACCTGAGGTCCTCTTTCACGTGCGCCAAGAGCGCATCTTTCTCTTTGCTTTCACTTTGAGACACCAACTCTTTGATACGCGGATCATCCATGTTCATCACCACTTGGCAGGTATCGGGCATCTCCCCGTAAAAAGCCATCTGTTGCTGCATGGCAGCCATCTCTTTCATCCTGCGAGAAAACTCGTTACGAGTAACTTGTAGTGGGCGGGCACCCTCCCCAAGCGATTTAAAATCGACACTAAACTCCGTCTTTTCAATCGTTGGCAACAGTACTTTTACTGCCTCTGTTAGCGACTCCTTTTGCTGATCAGTCAGCTCCACCGCGGGAGCCTCCTCTTTCTCGATGATGTGCTCGATCGTATCGCTATCTACCCGAACGAAACGACTCTTTTCTACCTTCTGTTCAAGAAGCCCCATCCAATGGATGTCCAGCTGACCATCCATTAATAACACATCGTATCCCTTCTCTTTCGCGGCATCAATGGGAGCAAACTGTGCTTCGGTATCATCGGCATACAGATAGATCACATCGCCGTTTTTATCCGTTTGGCTACCCTCTACCAAGGTCTTGTATTCATCCAACGTGAAATATTTACCATCCACATTCTTTACCATTGAAAACTTGAGGCCGCGGTCACTGAACCTCTCTTCGCTGAGCATACCGTATTCCACGAAAAGCTTCAAGCTCTCCCACTTTTCCTCGTATAACGCGCGCTCTTTCTTGAATAGCTCCTCTAACTTATCCGCCACTTTCTTGGTTATATGGTTGGATATTTTTTTCACGTTATTGTCGCTTTGCAGGTATGAGCGAGACACGTTGAGCGGGATATCCGGCGAATCAATTACCCCGTGCAACAGCGTGAGAAATTCGGGCACGATCCCTTCCACCGAGTCGGTCACGAACACTTGGTTGCTATAGAGTTGAATCTTGTTTCGTTGCAGGTCGAGGTTATTTTTGACTCTCGGGAAGTAGAGGATCCCGGTCAAATTAAAAGGGTAATCCACGTTCAGGTGAATCCAGAAGAGCGGCTCTTCTGTCATCGTGAGAGGGTAAAGATCGCGATAAAACTGCTGATAATCCTCCTCTTTCAACCCGGCCGGCTGCTTTCTCCAAAGCGGTTGTGTATCGTTAATCTGGTTATCTTTGTCGGTATCCACCTGTTTGCCATCCTTCCACTCCTTTTTCTTTCCAAAAACAATGGGAACGGGTAGAAACTTACAATATTTATTCAAGAGCGATTCGATTCTATTATTCTCCAGATATTCCGAGTGCTCTTCATCAATATATAGAACGATATCGGTACCGCGATCAGCCTTATCTGCCACTTCCATCGTGAATTCAGGGGATCCGTCACAAGACCATTTCACCGCTTCTGCATCCTCCTGATAAGATCGGGTAATAATCTCCACTTTTTTCGATACCATAAAAGAAGAATAAAACCCAAGTCCGAAATGACCGATGATCGCGTTCGCGCTATCTTTGTATTTATCCACGAAATCGTTTGCCGAGGATAAGGCTATCTGGTTAATGTATTTATCCACCTCTTCGGCACTCATCCCCACACCTCGGTCTGAAATGGTCAAAGTCTTTTTTTCCGGGTCAATAGAGAGGCGTACCGATAAGTCACCCAGTTCGCCTTTAAAGTCGCCCACGTCGGAGAGAGTTTTCATCTTCTGAGTGGCGTCCACCGCGTTAGACACTATCTCACGAAGGAAAATTTCGTGATCGCTATAAAGAAATTTCTTGATAATGGGGAAAATATTGTCCGTAGTAACCCCGATATGTCCTTTTTGTATCATATAATATGTAGTGTATAAAGTTATAATGACTCTACATATGTTTTGCAAATAGTATGCCAGTTTAAAGGAAGGATTTGAAGGCGACAAGGGCGGGTAGGAGCAAATTCAACCCTTATAGGGGCACGTCCGGCAAATTCATTAGAAGGGAATCAGGTCGAGAAGGAAGAGTGAATACTTTCGGCGATATTCTTAAATTCTTGTTCGGATAGTTCCAGTTTTGGGTTCGAAGGGTTCATATCCCCCTCTTTTTGTATCGGGATCAGGTGCACGTGCGCGTGCGGCACCTCCAACCCCATCACCAGCACCCCCACCCGCTGGCAGGGAACAGCTTTTTTCACGGCATTTGCCACCTTTTTAGAAAAAACGGCCATGGCGGCTAACAAGTCGTCCTCCAAATCAAAAAGATAGTCTGTCTCCTGTTTAGGGACAACCAACGTATGCCCTTTTGCAATGGGTCGAATATCCAGGAAGGCAAAAAACCGATCGTCCTCCGCCACTTTGTAAGAGGGAATCTCTCCCGCTATAATCTTGCTAAATATTGTTGCCATGGGTGTTATATCTTTCCGTAATTTACTTTTTCTATCGTCTTTTTCTTTTCATGTGCCTATAAATCACACGGATATCTCGATCACCTCCAAGGTCATAGTACCCGATGGCACCTGAATATCAACCACATCCCCCACTTTTTTGCCAAGGAGTCCCTGGGCAATGGGCGTGTTCACCGCGATCTTGGCACTCTTCAGGTCGGCCTCGCTTTCGGACACCAGCGTGTAGGTCATGATCTTTTTCGTTTTCACGTTTTTAATGGTGACCTTGTTCATGATCTGTACCTCGTCGGTACCAATCGAACTCTCGTCGATCAGGCGAGCGGTCGCGATCAATCCTTTCAGCTGCGAAATTTTGGCTTCCAGCATACCTTGAGCCTCCTTCGCGGCATCGTACTCCGCGTTCTCGGATAAATCACCCTTATCTCTTGCTTCGGCAATCTGACGTGATATTTCGGGCCGTTGTACAGACTCCATTTCGATCAATTCTTCTCTTAGCTTCCGAAGGCCCTCTTCGGTCATATACGTTACAGCCATAATTTTCTTTCCTTTTGTTTTACTTGGTTTATTTAGTCACGGACCCCGTGCAACTCAATTTCAAACGTGTCCGAATAAGCAACAAACTATAATTAAGAAACACCAAACGTTGGTTGGTTAGAAATCACATATAAGAAAAAGAATTCCGACCCTTATCCTAGAGGCCGGAACTCTCCTTGTTCCATGATGTACTTATCACAAAGATAAAACTTTATTCCAGTACCACAAAATTTTTAGGCAGATATTTCACGACATCTTTCACAACACTTTTTCTATCTCAGCAGCCAGCGTGTCGTAATCTTCAACTCGTGCGGTGATGTCTCCATTCCGGTCAATAATAAAAGCTGTTGGGATCTCCCTCACGTTGTAAATAGCCAATAAGGAACTATTTACTGACATGGGATCTCGCACCGTGATCCATGGCAGGTTAGAAGCGGAAGTTTTCCAAAAATGCTCGTCCGAATCAAAAGAGACCTGGTAAATCTCCAAGCCTCGCGCTTTATACCGTGTGTAAAGGGTGTTCAGGTTAATGTTATGAACAGGGGAGAACTCCGCGTTATACACTACAAAGTCAAGAAGTACCACCTTCCCTTCTAACGAAGAAAGGGCGATTTGCTTCCCATCCACTCCCCTTAGAACGATATCGGGCAATCCCGTTCCTTCCTCAAACGGGATATTCTCGAATAATGCTGCCTGTCGTTCCTGTTGCCTCCTCGTTTGCAAAGCGTTCATGGCAAAATCGTACAAATGCTTCGTCCGCTCCGTGTCGGGATAATACCGATTCCAAGAGGTAGCCACCGCACCAAACATGGCATAATCTTGTTTATTGTAAGGGTCGAATATCAGGTAATCGTTTATTTTTTGGAATACCGCGTAGTAAGCGGCTGCCCCGGAAGGATTTCCCAAGATCAACTTCGACGCCTGTTCTTTGTAGGCCATCAGTAGACTGTCCAGTTGCTCGATAAAAGCCATGTCATCGATTGACCCCATATCGTGTCGATTTTCTAGTTCGCTGATCGCACCGGCAGCCTGTAAAGTAAGTTCATCCACTCGCTTCAGTCTATCGTTAGTGGGAGAATCTTCCACCATGAACGAATGGTACAGTTTGTCCCCATCGGCAGTTACCCGTAAGGTCTCGGTCGAATCCACGGCAAACACGGCTACCTGATTTCTCAACCGTAACTGGTAAAACTCAGGGTTAGCAGGTGCCGGCTGTTTCATAGAGAATTTCCCTTCAGCTTTCAACACCACAGAGTCTAAAGTCACGACGCTTGCCAATCCCCTGTGCTCTAAGTATAAAGTATCCCCTTCAGCGGAGGCGATGCTACCTTCCACTTTAAACACTCCTTCCTGCTTACAAGAAACAACCGCGAAGCAAACCACTAATGTCCATGTGAGCGTAAAAAACACCCTAAAATAACTTCCGATACCCTTCATATATTCTTTTAGTTTAAAATAGTCGATGCCGCATCACAAAGATACATGATATTCTTTTTTAAAACCACACCGGTGGACAATAAGTTACCTCTAGTTTAATTTTAGAATATCGACCAATTTTAAATAATTTGTGCTAACTGATGGTCGCGAACCACACCCCTCACCACTATCTATCGCGTTGAAGCCTTTAATGGTTAACCAATTAATGGTTAATTAATATTAATTTATTCGTTTCCAACCGCTTCTAAGTCTCTTTTACAACCAAAACGTGAAAAATATATTGCACGGCAAACAAAAAGGAGCTAAATTCGTGACATAATAGAGGTAATACCAGGGCAGGACCTTTTAAATTGGTACATATGAACCTAATTTTTTCTCAACTACCAAACTTGAGTATAAGTTTAAGTTACGTGTATGCATCGCCAACGATGAGAATAATCTACATCACGGCTGGGGCTATTCTTGTTATTATTATGGCACTACTCGTATACATAACCCTTGACCGAACACGCAATAACAAGATGCTTGAGCAAGTAGAAAGCCTTCGCGCCGAAGTATTCACAAAGATAACTCATGAATTTCGCACTCCCATCACCATTATACTCGGACTCAGTAAACAGCTTCAAGAGCAGAAAGACTTAACCAACACCAGCTCTCTGAGTTACCTCAATGCCATCGAACGGCAAGGAAAAAACCTCTCTGAGTTGGTAAACCAATTGCTTGATATGTCCAATCTCAACTCGAGCAATCAAAATATAAAGTGGAAGACCGGCAATATTGTCATCTTCACCGAGATGATCGCAGAAACATTTCGTATTATGGCTAAAGAGAAAGGGATAGAGCTCTTTTTCTATTGCGAGGAGAGCGAGATAACAACGGATTTTGCACCGGATTACTTCAAAAAGATTTTACACAACCTACTTTCCAACGCCATTAAATACTCCGACGAAGGTACCCGTGTTTACTTGGTCATGGAAAAAGATAAAAAGGACGATCGCCATATCTACCTCAAAGTTATCGACCAAGGAAAAGGAATCAGTAAAGAGGAGTTGCCTCATATTTTTGATCTGTTTTACAAATCCCAAGGAGTAGGTGATAAAGTTAATGGCAACGGGGTTGGGTTGGCGCTCACTAAACAATTAATAGAAATATTAGGAGGTTCGATAAATGTGGAGAGTACGCTAGGCAGCGGCACTACCTTCGAGGTTAAACTACCTATACAGCGCAGTGAAAAAAGACTCTATCCTTATTGGAAACCCGAGAAGTTGAACCCTGTAAATACTCGTGAAAACGAACAGTCCCTGCAAGAAGCAGCCCTATTCTCGCCCGACGAAAGGATCAACCGTGCGAATCCCACCATTTTACTCGCGGAAGACAACCGGGATATCGGGTTATATACTCGATCGATTTTTCCCGAGGAGCGCTATAACCTTATCTACGCCGCCAATGGAGAAGAAGCATTAAAGCGTGCGAAAGAAGAGATCCCGGATATTCTGATCACGGATATCATCATGCCCAAAATGAACGGTATCGAACTATGTAAAGCAGTAAAAGAGTCGCCCCTACTCAACCACGTGCCCATTGTAATAATTTCGGCAAAAGAGCGTGATTCAGATATCTTGGAAGGTCTTAGGCAGGGTGCTGACAGCTATATAAAAAAACCTTTCTCACCCGAGGAGTTAAAAGTGAGGGTAGACAACCTCCTTGTATCTCGCAACCTGCTCAAAGAGAAATATGAACGTGCCGTGGTAAAAGACTCTCACCCGGCAAAAGCCGAAGTAAATGACAACGGCGAATTCGTGCGCCATGTAACCGATATCATATACCGGGAAATGAAAAATGCCGACTTTAATTCAACCATGTTAGCCGAAGAATTGGCTATCAGCATCTCGCAGTTGAACAAAAAATTAAACGCGACCACCGGTTATCCCTCATCCAGTTATATTCTTCAAGTAAAAGTGGATCACGCCAAAAAAATTCTTTCCACGCGCGACAAAACTATCGGCGAGGTGGCAGCAGACTGCGGAATCTATGACGTAAACTATTTTTCACGCGTTTTCAAAAAGATCACCGGGATGACCCCTACGCAATACAAGCGCTCAACGGGCATTCAAACACGTTCATTCGGTGCACCGCCTTCTAAAAACAGACAATAGCAAGATTAAATAATCACGATAAAACACGGCATCACAAAAAATGTATTTAGCACACATATTTGACTCATTTAAAAATACATAAGTAACATATTCGAGCATTTAATGCTATTAAATACAAATGTTAAAGCGGGTTTTGTGCTACATTTTACAATATAAGTCCTAGCCGCAAGAAAGGGAAAAGCGTATGTTTGCCATCGTAAAAAAATGGCTTGTCAAAAGGACAGGTAAAAGTTTTCAAACGTTCGGAGGTTGATAAATGAGAAAAAAATGAAACGAACAACCAACAGTGAGCGAAAGTTCGCTAAACGGTCGAAAGGAATACGCTAAACGCAATTAAACTGGAATAAACACCAAAACTGAGGTCATGTTCAACAGATTAGCACCGGATCACTTTTATTTCACACATAGCAACGACTATTAATCAAACAAAAAATATTAGTCTTATGAAGTATAAGCTTATTCAAAAGGCCAATCCCTTGGAGCCGGACAAACCACGAAAGTGGTATGCCAGTGCGGTAAAGGCAGGTACCATCAACAACTACCAACTAAGTAAGGGAATTGCCTCCAAGTCGTCGCTTACACGTGGGGCGGTCATGAACGTCATCGAAAACATGGTGGATGAGATTCCCCGCTACCTGGTAGAGGGGTATAGTGTAAATCTAAACAATCTTGGCACGTTACGGCTATCGCTCTCTAGCGAGGGAGTGGAGAACCCGGAAGATTTCACGGCAGAGAACATTAAAAACATGCGCGTGGTATTCACGGCTTCACCTGAGTTTAAAAAAATGTTGCAAAACATGCACCTTGAAGAGGTAAAGTAGTTGCGAACAACCCTTATCAATGGCTGATAAAAAACATATTCCAAGGAAAATGCAAACCAAGACGCGTTCATTGATGCTTCATGGCTTGGGTTTTGTCACAGGTGATCCTACCATTAAGCTTGGGTATCCTTACGTGGTTCACCCCGGCATCAAGGTGACCGTGGAGAAGCCCGGTGATTCCAAGTGGATATATATGATGTTGCCCATTGATCGAGGAAGCCTTATTACGGACATAAAGATAGCGCATCACCGCACGGGCTTTCAAAGCCATGTGTCCTTGGTGCGATTAGTTGAACAGAGGGAGCCAGTATCGGCAACCGTGGTCTTTAATGATCAAATCAGTCACTCCATTCCTTCCACTTCGGTCATCAATTCGGAATGCAAGGTGATGGTTAAAAACAGTGTACTATTAAAGGTTTGCATGGAATTTAGCAACACGGACGATATGATAGAATTTGGATCCGTGGAAATTCGGTATATTCCCGATTACGATCTTTCCACGAAAGGGGATGAGAAGGAATCAATTATTTATAAATTTAAACAGGAGCAATCTCAAAACGGGAATCGCCCCACTTTGAGGCAATTGTTCTTTAGGAGCAAAAAGGAAAGTATTATTTCTAAATAAAGGACACGCTAGTGAAATATCTAATTTTATTATTTTTTTAAATTATTAATGTATGAAAAGAAAGTTGTTTTTTAAGTTTATGGTCTTTGCAGTAATAGGCTCGTTGGTTACAATGACCTCATGTAAAGATTATGATGATGACATCAGTGGTCTTCAGAATCAAATTGATCAACTGGCCACAAAGTCAGAAATGACCGCAGAGTTGAGCACTTTGCAGTCGACTATAGCAACCGCACAATCGGGCGCTACAGCTGCCGCTGCTAAAGCAGACGAAGCATTAACTGCAGCTAACCAAGCATTAGCAGATGCTAAAGAGGCTAAAGAAGCGGCTGATGCGGCAGGTAATGCTGAGGAAGTTGAAGCGCTGGCAACAGAAGTCACTAAACTTGAAGGTGAAATTGCCGGACTTCTTGAAGAGATTGACGCAATCAATGAGCAGCTAGATGAAATAGCTGGTTTGGAAGATAGAGTTAATCAATTGATTAGTGATTTGCAAGAAACAAGTGATGCTCAATTTGACGCTTTCAAAGAAGAAATGAATACTTTGTTCGCTTCTCTAAAATCAGATGTTGATGCAGCAATTGCTGAACTTGGAAATGAGATTGTACCAATAACAAGCATGACCTTAATTCCAGAACTAGTATCAACAGATGGTTCACTTCCAATAGTAGATTATAGTGTACTTATGACTGATTGTAAGTATGGAATTGCTCCTGCTAAAACACTCCGTTTTTATGTTAATCCATCAAATGCTACAACAGAGTCAATAGACGTTGAAAATCTTTTGGTTCACCATAATGCTCCAATGACAAGATCGACAGACGCAATTGGACAAAGTGCTGAATTTGTATCATTAGAAAATGGTATTCTAACAGTGATAGTATCAGTAGATGTGAACAAACTAGACGCAACTGCAGGAACTATTGATCAAATGTTACTTGAAGTACCTTTCGTGAATGGTGGTTCTGTAAAATCCGACTGGGTTAAAGTAGAAACAACTGAATTCAATAGTGATGATCTTGCTTTAGTGAGCTCACCATTAGCAACCGGTCAAACTTGGGCAGATAAAGAGTTAAGCGCTACATTAGCTGAAGCTCAAGCTCTTAGTTATACTGATGCACCGGTTGTAAAACTTACATATGACGGCACTATAGATCTAGCTACAGTTGTAAAAACGATGACCAATAGCCCATGGGCAGACTTTAACGTTGAAGACTATGGTTTAACCTATGTATTCGATGTTAAAAATGACGGCGATGAAGACTTAGATGCAGATAATAAATACATTGATCTGGCTGGTTCAGTGGTTACTTCAAAAGTCTTTGAAGTAGACGGAGAAAATCCTGAAGCTAAAGATCGCATGCCGATTGTTCAGGTTCGTCTTTATGCAAACGAAGGTGTTGAAGATGAGGAATGCTTGATCCTTGAAGGATTTGTTGTAATCGATCTTGTAGCTCCATGCCTAGACTTAGGTGCATTGCAAATTGACAACTACTGGGATGCAGCGTATGAATTTACTACTCATAACGTAGCAGTTCCTGATGTTGACGCATCTGATCCAGCATTAGCAACATATGCAAATAATATACTAAATGCATTTAAGCTTGATGAAACAGTTACACCTTCAGTTCTTGATCTTCCTTATGATGGATATTCATACGAATTCATTTTTGCTCCTGCAGCAGACCAACCATTACAGGATGTAGAAATTGATGGTGTAGAGTATACATTCACAGTAGATGCAACAGGAACAACTCTAAGTGTATCTGCCGATGGAGGTGCAGCATCACCTGTAGCAATTATTTCAGGTACTACTATTACTTATCAGGAAAATGATTTGGCTAAATTACTACTTAATGAAGGTGTTGACTTTATGAAAGCTAAACTTCAACTTGTAGTTACTGCTGACCACCGTCCTGAAGAACCAGTATGTATAACATTAGGAAATGGTAAAGATACATTTGATGTTGTATTCTTACGTCCTATTAACGTAGAAGGTAAAGCAGCCGAGAACTTCATTGATGGTAATGATGTTGGAGGTGAAGGTTCAGTAATAGATCTTATGGATGTTGTTGTTCTATCAGACTGGAGAAATACAGCTAGAGGAGTTGAAACATTCAACTTTAGTCCAGATAATCTAAACTACTTTGGCTATTATGATGTAAGCGACATTGAAATAGATGTTGATAACATTAAACCAGTTGGTCTTACAGTTAATGGTGTTCAACAAACAACATTACCTTCGACTATAGTAGTAACACAGACTCCAGCAACTGGTGATTTCAATAATCCTCTACCACTTGGAACATTGACTTACAAAAACAATGGTAATGTTCTAAATACTGGATTTACAATGATTGTTCCTGTAAGTATTACTTACAAGTGGGGAGTTGTAGAAACAACTGTTGAAGTTGAGGTTAAACCAACCTCAGGAGTTTAACAATGTGACTTCTAATCAATTAAAAGGGGTGTCCATACGGACACCTCTTTTTTCACATTTGACAACCATACCGAGAATACCATATTATCCCAATGTTTATCCGTGACAAACAAACAGTATTTTACTATATATGTGCGAGTTATAAGAA
>CAYFMZ010000039.1:0-23226 GCA_964344275.1 uncultured Proteiniphilum sp. | reverse complement strand
TTCTAAAACTATATAAGACAAGTTTAATAGATAATATGCAAAAATAACCAAAATAGAGCCGGATATAACTGCGTAAAATGACAATTGGGCTAATCAAAATGATATTGAAAGTTTCGAATGTTTGAGTTTTAAGACAATATTCGGGGCATTTTATTCTGTTTTGTAAAATTAACCCCCTGGTTTATAGTGTTCCAGGGGGTGAGGGTAGCTCGGATTGGATTTTCTACCATCCTGTATTACATATTTTTATTACACGAGTCGTTTAAACGTTATATTTTTGTTTTTTTATTTTTCTATAAGAAACATTGAGTGGCAATGATTTATCGTACAAAAAAGCACTCTATCGCGTACCTCCCGCTCTTCAGCGATAGAGATTCATTGGTACCCTCTTTCGCTTCGTTGTTCACCCGCAGGTGCTGGGTAGATTCAGGGAGCTTTAGTTCCGCTTCCGATCCAATGGGTACCGTTATTTCCATACCCATTTTATCATCATAAAGTTCCCAGTGGACCGATATTTCTCCTCGTGGAGTCTCTAGCGTGGTGCGAGCCCACGTGACGCCTTCCGGGATTTGCGGGTCAATAATGAACTTCCGGTAGGCCGTTTCACCCTCTATAGAGCGAATACCGCCTACTACTTGGTAAAACCACTGCCCCACACCATTGAAACAGTTATGGATCCGACTTCTTTCCCCAGCCCAATGCTCCCAGGTGGTAGTGGCTCCCCGGTCCAGCATATATAGATACCCCGGGTGTGTCCTCTTTTTCAACATGGAGTAAATGAAATCGGGTTGATTTACGCTCGCGGCCCATTCCATCATCACCGGAATCCCCACCAGCCCGGTGTTGAGATGCCCGTTGTACTCCTCTTCTGTTGTTTCAATGAGGGTATGTGTCAGTTGGGGCTTCAACTCCTCGGGTGCCACGCCCGCGAGCATCGGGAAAATTAGATCAATTTGTGAGCCGGTAGCGTATGTGCCTTTTTCCGGATCAAAAAAGAGGTGGTGTATCCGATCGTTTATCTGTTCTCTCCTTTCGGAGTAGTAGCGAGCATCTTCTACCTTTCCCAGCACCCCGGCTATTCGATTCATCTGATCGAAGCAAACGGAAAGGTAGCTGTTGTTCACGAGGTCCACCGATCGTTCATCCAAGTGGTTGGGATTTCCCACCCCTTCCGGTGTAGCCCAATCCCCCAGATACCATGCCCTGTAGTCGGTATCGGGCCATCTTTTTAATATTCCATCCACCGAGTGATTATCCACGTACTCCAACCATTTTTGCATTACAGGATAGTATTGCTCGAGTACCCGCGCATCGTTATAATTCTGATAGGTATTCCAAGAGGCCGAGATGATAAACCCGCACCAGTAGGGACCTCCTCCAGCGGGGTAGGGGTTGGGTGCCGTGTGTGGCATGCTCCCATCTTCACGTATCACGTCTCCCCATATTTGCAACCAGTGGGTGTAGAGGGGGGCCAGGTTGAACATTGTTTGTGCGGTGATCGTGGACGCGTTCCCATCACCACCATATCCCAATCTCTCAATCTGAGGACAGTCCACGAGGTATCCACCCAAGCCCACGCAGCGAAGCGTGTAGGAGATCATATCGTGAATGCGGTTCAAGTCTTCGTCCGAACTCTCGAAGGTGGAGGTTGTTTGAAAATCGGTGTGGATAAGGTGTGCTTTCATAGAGTGCACATCGGGTGCCTCTTTCAGGTTTGAGATTTTCACGTACTGGAAACCGTGATAATTAAAACGGTTCGTGAACAGTTCCGTACCGTGTCCGGAAGCCACGTACCGGTCCATTTGTCCTTGAGGCGCGATATCGCCGTTTTCCATCAGGTGGTCGGAGTACTCCATGGTGATCTCCTGTTCCTTTTCCAGGTTGTTGAAAGTGATCTCGAACCAACCAGCAAGGCATTTACCCATATCGATCAAGAAAGTACCATCGTCCAGCTCCTCCACTTTCGCGGCTTGGATGGTTTCCGTGACGCGGTTGGGTTCCACCATTTGGGGAGTGGCTTCGTGTGGCGGTATCTCTATCAGGGAGGCTATTCCCCAAGTTAGTTCGTCTGGTTGATTAAATACCATGGTTCGTGTTTCCAGGTTACCTGTCACGGTTTCACCCCCGTATCGTCCCGACATCCAGTCGCTGATCCGGCTGTATTCGCTCTCCCTACCTGTCCACGAGTCGTCGGTCCCTAGCACAGTTTCACGACTTCCCTCCTGCACGCGATCTAGTTGCGCTTTAACCGCGGGGCTGTTTCCGGTGACACCCGGTAGGCCTTCCGTGTACCAGCCACTCCCGAGCCAGATCAGCAGGTCGTTCGCCCCTGTTGTAAGAAGGGGGGTCACATCGTATGTCACGATCATTGATCGTTTGTTGAATTGCGATACCGCGGGCGACAGTACCTCTTCGTTTACTTTTTTTCCGTTCAAGTATACCTCGTGGTACCCGAGCGAATTCACGTGCAAGAGGTAGGCATCCCGCCTGTTCTTTTTCTCTACATTGAAAGTCTTCCTTAGCTGTGGGCTCCCGTAGGATCCTTTTTCGGTGGGGTAACCGATGTATGAAGCCGCCCAATGCTTTTCTTCCAGCAAACCAATTCCAAAACGTGCCGGCTTGCTCCAGGCAGACGCGTTCCCGTTTTCATCCCATACCCTGGCTTTCCAATAAAAAAGTTGTCCCGGGGAGAGCGGTTTTCCGTCATACTCCACTAGGATATGGGACGGGGAATCCGTTTTTCCAGAGTTCCAATAGTCCGCCGTTTTCTCGTCCAGGTTCGCGAGGCTGCTCGCCACTAGTACTTGATAAGCCGTTTGTGACGCTCCTTGCCTGTCCGCCTTGTTTTTCCAACTGAACCGGGGGTGCGTTGTATTTATCGCCAGGGGGTCGGTCAGGCTTTCGATGGTAAGGTTCGTGATCTCTAATCCTTTTCCGGTACCGGAACATCCGCAAAACAAAATAAGGAGAAGCACCGGGGCTGTCTTCTGAAGAAAGGAGAGTAATCTTTTGTTCATTGCTGTTGTTTTTGTATTTCTATTTCTATTTATTGTTTTTTAATTCGTAATGCCATGTAGGGTTTCGACGGGAGGGGGATCAAGCTGTATCCCGAGTAGACTTTTTCCAAGGTGCATGCCGTCATGTTCCACGTGTCAATAACTGTAACCTCGTATGTCTCACTGCCAGGAAATTCCATTAGGTGAAGGGCCGGCTGACGATCCCCGAAGTAGACCAAGTAATCGTCCTCGTTTGCCGAACGGGGGCCGGCACCCGAGGCTACGATCTCGTGAAGGAAAGCGATTCGTTCCGGGCTTTTCCCACGCAGAACACCGCCTTTCGACCACCATAATACATCGTCGTTTTCCTCCACGCGACGATCGGTTCGTACCTGTTCTAGGTAGGTCTCACCGTGGCTCACGTAGGCTCCCAGGGTTATCCCTTCCCAAAACTTGGCCAAGAGGGCCTCGGGTGTGAGTTGTCCCCAGAACCAAGGGATATCTCCCTCGTAACCACACTCGTCGATGATGATCGGTTTTTGATAAGCCTCTCTCCATCGTGGGATGGATGAGATATCGTCGGCCTGTATACTGGCGTGGCTTACCAGCGGATTACCGTGGTCGTACATGGCTACCCCGTTGTGTATGCTCCGTAACCTAGAGTAGGGATCGTTTTTTGCCACGTGGGCGATCAAGGCATCCCAATCTTCCAACTTCAGCTGTTCCACGAAATCAAACTCGTTTGCTAAACTCCACCAGACGTTTTTGAAGGCAGAAAATCTCGCCATCACGTAGTCGAGGTACCGGTAGTTAGATAAGCTGTCCATTTTACTGAATCCCCAACGATCGTATGGATGAAATAGGATGAGATCAACTTCGATCCCTAGGGAGTCCAATTGAAGGATCCGTTGTTCTAGATTTTGAAAAAATAGGGGGTTGAACCGAGTGAAGTCCCACTCTTCAAGGGGAGTACCCTCGAAAGGGTATAGCGAGGGTTCTGCTTGATTCCACCAATATGCTTTCGGGAACACGCACATCCTTACTTTATTGAAGTATCCTTCCGATAGTGTTTGAACGGTGCGTAACGCTAGGCTGTCGGCTTGGTGCGCCCAAGCATATAGGGTAGTGCCAAACGGGTGAAAGGGGGTGCCGTCAGCATAAGAGAAGCCAAATCGGTTTTCTTTATCTGTTCCTACCGGTCCCCTGTTTTGTGCTTCTGGTGCTACACATACAATCTTCCCTCTTTTGTTGTTCAATCTTTTTTGATTGGAAACGGTAAAGTAGTTCCACTCCCCTTCCCTTGGTGGCGAAAACCGTAAGCGGTATAATCCATCGCCGTCATAAAATCCCTTGACGTGTAACGTGTCGAGCCCTTGGTGAAAATAACCATCGAGGCTTGTCTCTGAAAAAGGGTTTCCTTTGCTGGTACCTTTTAACGTGATCTCGTGCATTCTCCAACGCTCCACCACTGGTTGCGCGGATAATTGGGAACACTGCATGGCCATTGAAACGATAAAAACGATCGAGAATTGCTTCATAATTTTTGCTCGTTTGTTTTATTGCTCTACTCATTATTTACGTTGCAAAATCACTATCGCGTCCGAATCGAATGGGTTCTCTAAATATAAATTATTTTTGACTGGTGTCATCACCGGCTTGAGATAGGTGTTACTCTTCGGGTCAAACCATTGAACGGAATAGTGCATCTCGTGTGGATTAACAAGATTAGTCGCGTCTTTCGAAGGGAGGTAAACCAATATCGTTTTCCGATCGTGAGTGGCAAGCACCGACTGCCACTTCAGAGGAGCATCTATGCCCGGTTGCTCCTTCAATAGCTCATTGGCTGGAAATAGTTTCCACCACTCTAGTTTTCTGAAAAAACGAGAAAGATACCCTATCTGGATGCTTCCTGGGTGTGAAAGCGCGTCTTGCCAAGTGATGTCAGAAGGCTCCTTTCTGCCGTGGTTAATGGGGACGTCACCCACCCGTAACCACGGCCATATCGTATGTGAACCGTACGAAATACCTGCAACCGGTGTGGCGAAAATACTCCAGTAGGCACTGTTGCGCACCTCTTTAGAGTTGTGGCCATTCTCGTAGGTTGGTTCCGTATCAATGATCGGTCGGGCAATCAGTTTTTTCCATTCCGAGGCTACCGGCCCTTGGGTTTTCCATCGCACGTTACGCTCTCTGTTATCATGCCCCGTTTGGTAAGATATCATATCGAGCCAAGCTTCTTCATTGAAGCCGGTTCCATACCAAGAGAACCCTCTTGGATGAAGCGTGACTGGATTTCTATGATAGTTCGTACCAAACACTTCGCGACCGATGTTTTTCCACCGGTTTTCGTTATTACCCGTGTAGTTTCCATCTCCCCCTAAGTTCCACACCACATGATTCCCGTCGTAACGTGCCAAAATATATTCGGCTAATTTAATCGCGGGTTTCTCTGGAAGGAATACCCCTGGGCTTATATCTCCAAGCGCCCACAGCATGATGGGTGCAGCCACCAACCCATGTTCGTTTACACGGTCGATCCGTTCGTCCACGCGCTTGAAAAAAGTGGGGTTGATCTGGATCGTATCGATCCCTGTAAACGCTTTTTCATTTTCTGCATTCACGGGAGCGCCCCGCCATTGAGTTGTTACCAGCTGAATCACGGAGTAGCCGTTCCTCTTTCGATCGGTCAGGTAGGCCTCCCATTCGTCTGCAGTTGATAATAACCCACCATTCCACGCGGTGCATCCCACGTAAAAAAAGGGCACTCCGTCATCATACGCCAAATAGTAAGCGCCCTCCGGATGCTTTAATGAACCTCTCCGGTAGATCTCGTGCTTATCGCGGTTGCGGACAGATCGGAAGGTCCCCTCCTTACCGTGAAGAGCACTGTTTGTCTCGTCAGAGCAAATTACCTTGTATTTCCATCTGCCGGTTTGATTCGGCATGAATCGTATCTTCCAACTGTTCCCCCCATCCCAAAAGCCTCTCACGAGAAACGTTTCTCCAGAGGGAGAGATGAACTCTGCTCCAAAAAAATCGACCTCGTAAAGGGGATTGTCATATTCTTTCTCACTCTCGAATACCAACTCTTTCTTGTGCCATTTTTCGATGGACCTGTTGTTCCCGAAAAGAGAGAAAATGCATGTAAGAGAACACAAAATCAAAAATATGTTTCGTTTATGCATGATTATCTTCAATTAATTTTCCACTAATACCATGTTCACCGGTCCCAGTAGCCCATACTCCTTTAAGGGCGAGTCTGGCCCAGGGCCGTGGATAGTCCAAGTTTTCCTTTGTTGTTCCGGCAATCCCGCGTCGTGAGTAAGCCGATTGAACCAAGTACTTGTCACGGCTATCTCCAGTCTGTTTTCTCCAGGTTGCAGCTGTTTTGTAATATCCATCCGATAAGGACTGGTCCAATGGGTACCCATATCTGTTCCATTTAACTTCACTTGAGCGATCATCTCCACACGGCCTAGGTCCAAGATGCATCGGTAGTTGCCGTCGAAAACATCCTCCTTGTTAAAAGAGGTCTGGTAAACGGCTGTCCCCGAGTACGCCTTCCCTTCTTGACTGAGCGAAGGAATATCTTTCCACGCCATCAGCGAATCCATTTCAGTGGAGGTAGATTCAATTCCCCAGCCTTCCTCGAACGAGAGTGCCCAACTATTCAAGGCGATTGTTCTTTCCCTCTTCGAGTGCTCCCCCGGTTGAGGGGAGTGTGGACTTTCAGGGTTGATATTATCTTCACCCGTACGAGTGTCTTCCTTTCGGGAAAAGACAACGAAACAGGAGGTACCCTCTGAAAGATCCATCTCCAGGAGAGTCTGTCCATCTTCCATTGCTTTCGATGCCACGGGGCGGGTTTCTCCAGTGACGGGATCCCATATCTCGGCGGCGCCACTGCTACGAAATACAATCGGACCTTTGTATCCTTCCCCCTCGGGTACCGAGAGAAAGTAGAGATCGCCTCCCTTTGTAGTACGGTGCAACCATCTCACGCGAGAGAAGTTCACGCTGATATCGGGGTGGATTTGCTCGGCAGCCAGTGCCGATGCTATCCCAGTGGTGTACACTTTCCCTTTTCCCACGCTTCGCACCTCTTGCTCTTGATTACCCCAGAGCTCCTGTACCCTCTTTCTAAAACGTGCTTCTCCCTCGTTGCCTCCGCTTAGAGTCGCGATGCCAGTGGGGGGAGGCCCCACGATGGTTACTCCTTGTTTCGCGAAAGAGATGAGCTTCTCTAACGTTTCTGGTAACATTCGCTTGCAGTCATATAGCCACAATACCCGGTACGCGATACCTTCGGGCGTGACCAGTTGTCCATCTTTTACCGATAACCGGTTGGTCAACACGTCCGGGTTACAGTAATCGTACGCGTACCCTTCGGGAAAATCCAACTCTTGAGGAGGTTTATGGTTCTGTTCGTCGCCCAAGTACATTAACACGTCCGATACTGGTTTCCCACTCTCTAGCATGTAGTTACACCGTGCTAGGTAGTCGGTAAAATGGGGCATGTGTTGCCACCAGGTTTGCAATCGTAAGAAAGGGGTACCGATGTTTGAACCGAACGATGTGCTAGGAGGGAGAAAGTCCACCCTGGGATTGTGCGTGAAAGTGTGAAATACCATGTGCGTCACGCCTCTCGCCAAGTGCTCGTCGGCCCTATCTTTTAAAAAACCGGGGTGTTCATTCCATGTGAGTTCGAATGAGGTGAATGCTTCCGCTGCCGTCCTCCTCTTTCCATAGATACGGCTGGCCGATACGCAAGGTTTTACTGGTTTGAACTCGATGCTTCCGACAAATGAGTCTTGTTTAGGTTGCCAAAATTCACACATTGGCACATCCGCGTGTTTATAATATTCCAGTATATCCCCTGGAAATATGTCACCCGATGCCGTTTCAAACGAGATCTTTAGTCCGTTTTCCCGAGCGATGCTGCTCATCTCGCCAAAGAAATTATCCACTACCAAGTCGTTGAGGGCAACCCTCCAGTCACGCAGAAATCGATTCGTTGTTTCCGGATTTCCTACTACATACCCGAAGAGCGCGGGGAACATGTCGTGGAGGGGGTAATCCCACTTCTCTTCGAAAAAAGAGTCTAGGTTATCCGTCCATGTCTGTGTTCTACACTCCCAGCTATCAATCAGGATACCGTTCAACAATCCCTCTTTTAGGCTGGCATTATCGTTCATTAATCGTCCGATGTACCCTTCGAAGTTGGCCCTCGCGCCCGATGCATCCAACTTGTTGCACTCCCATCCTGTAGCTTCGGGTGGGGCCGGTCCATTTTTCATTCCCGTGTTCACGTGGCCTACCCGAAGGATGGTCCACCTTCCCTGTGGTGCTTCCCACGTCAACTGGCCGTTCTGGCTCATCTCTCCGGTAATATCGATTATTGTCGCTGGATCTACCCAAGCGCTTCTCGACTGTTCGGGATGATCTTCCCTCACTATTCGTCGTAGTGTCCACGCGGCTTCCGACTCCCAGTTTTGTTGACGAGCGGCAGAGTGAAAATTTATATAGGAGATCGCCATATCATGAAGGTTATCAATCTCTACACGGTAGGATCGGGCAGTTGTCTCCTCGCAAGCGATAGATAGAGGCTGGTCGTCCTGCCAACTCCCCGAAGGGATCTCCAAGCTTGCAATTTGCCGCGTCTCTTCACCGTTTTCATCTCCTGTTATCGCGTAGACGGTAACCGTGATATCGGGTGAGTAGCACCACGGGTGGGAGAATGAGTTCACTGGCGGTAATTCAACGGTGCGAATGACCACCTCCTCTTCAAAATCGACATCAATGATCGTTGGGTCGTCCAACGAAGGGGGTAATTCCAGTCGTGCTTGCTCCATGAGACACTTTTCCCATGGTAGGGCGGGGCGGTTGCTTTGGACTCCTACAGGGATTAATCGGCTCCCCGTGTCTCCCTCTGGGGTAGGGAAAGCCATTACAAACAGATCGCGATAGTCATGCCACTCTTCACTGCTTGGTTGGGGTTGCGGTAGGGCGATGTTAACCGTTTTTCCCCCGTCGATGTCCACCCGTGAACGTACCAAGTGACGCATGGCGTTCTCGGGTTCAATCCATGGACCACCCGCGTAGGACCACCCCGGGCAGTTCTGCATGGTGAAATTCAATCCCAACCTCTCGCATTCGTTGGCTGTCCAGAGAATAAGTTCGTCCCAGGAGGGACTCAAACATTTTATTTGTGGGTGTACGCCCGGCCACTCTCCACCAAATTGACCGTGGAATAACTGGATTCCCGAAATACCTGCTTCGGCAATTGCCTCCAGATCCGCCGTAATCCCTTCTTTGGATACGTTACCGCCAATGAAATGAAACCATGTTTCGGGGTAGTGATCCTTGCCGGGCGACATGAACGCCTCCTTGCTCGGCGCGATATTTGCATCCTTGTCTAAGCCTGTAGTGTAGGTACAGCTATTTAGTAAGAGGGCCGAGTGTAAAAGGGGCAACACAGCAAGGATGAATAGTGTTTCTAATGAATACTTCATAGTGATTAACCGATTGATTTTTTAATCCAAAACCAGCTTCAGTGGCTCGATACGCCCCGGATATAAACCTTGTTACTTAATCACGGGCCGATGATACACGTAATAAGACCGTGGATGCCGGCTCCATTTCAATGTCGAACGCGTCCGTGGAGTGCAAGAACGTTTCATTGTTGACCGGGTCAGTAATGTTCCCAACGAAAGGAAGGGTTATTCTCTTTTTACCCCCCTCTGCCGAATGGACGCATATCCATCCCATTCCCACGTAAAGCACCTCTCCCGAATCGATATAGATATGTACACCCGCGTCGCTGAAAATGGTGCGTAGTTGAGTGTCGGAGATGAAGCGCACGTCCTCCATGAAGGAGGTGTTACCATTCTTCAAAATCGTGGTTCCTTTATCGTTTGTCCACAGGATCGTTTTTCCCTCTTCGGTCCACTCTTCGATTCTCTTTTTCTCGTTATCATTTAGTTGAAGGAACCCCTTGAGCCATATGATCTTGTATTGATCCTCTGGAATTTTGTTGATATCGGAACGAAGAAAGAGGTCATAAGGCGCGCCAGTTTTGGCGAGCGACGAACGATTGGAGAGAATTTGTTCCGTGAGACTCCCGTGACTGGCATCCCAAAAGCAGAGCTCCTCATCGGCCATTACGCAAACCTCTGCTTTGGTTTCGATGGCTTTATCCTTCAGCGCGGAGGTGTATAACTCGTTTGTGAGTTTGATTATATTCAACAACCGGGGATGGCTAAACCACCCTCCCCACATGTCGAACCACCATCCTCCATACCCCTCTGCCAGCATCCTGCCGGCATTTTTTAAAAGTAACGACTCGGAAGTATCCATCTCTTTTGGGCCAATCCAAACGCCTCCTTCGTAATGTCCATCTGGAGCGATATGGGGGGCTTTTTCTTTTAACAGAGTGGTCAACGAGGTACGCGTATCGTTCTCCGCTAACCAAAGCTTTCCATGCAGTTGCACGGATTGGATAGCTGCCATCGGTGGCCAATCTTCTCCCACCACTCGATTATATGTGTTGGGACTTGATATGTAATCCAAGTAGTCAGACTCGAGCAGCTTTGCCAAGGCTCCATGTCCTCGTTTAGGGTTGGTAACAAAATAGTGATATCCAGAAAAAACGCCTGTTAACAGCTCCCCATTACTCGCGTCTTTAACCACCTTACAAAAAAAGTTTATGTTATCCACGAGCGTTTCAGCTTGAAACCTGTGCGTGTCAATTATATTCTCCTCTTCGCCCGGTATCCTCCACCTATTGGATGTGTTCTCGAGTATGTTAGCAGGTTGAGCGTTCGCAAATGTAACCTTTTTGTCGTTCCAAGCCTCTTGTAGAGCGGCGTTATTATCGTATGTAGCTTTCAACCATTCCCGGAACGCGTGGATTCTCTCGGGGTTTTTGTCGTTGTACTGTGGTGGGTGGTAGAACCACTCTTCTGTTTCGCCGGCAGCCACGTGTATACCTATCAGGTGGTTTGAATAAGGCGAATCAAGCAACCATGTAATGCAATCTCGTAAAGCTTTTCCTGTTTGTGCCCTCCATTTATCGGAGAAAAAGCTTTGGCGGAAAGTAGATCCGTCCGCCAAATGAGTCGACGCGTCGGGGTTCATTTTTTCCCACCAGAGGGGAGGGTCCAGGTGAAATCTTATAATAACCTTCGCTTTTGCATCCGAACGTATTATTTTTTCAAAATCTTCGGTGATGCTCGAAAAGTCGTACCGGTCGTCGCCAGTCCATACCGGCGACCTGAACGGGCCGATCCCTGAATTGGTGTTTATCCCCCTATCCCCCAGGTAAGCTGGAAAACAATAGAGGTGAGTCCCTGTGGTCGCGATTTCGCGGTAGTACTCTTCCTCTCCCAAGTAGGACATGTAAGCAAAAGGAGGGTATGGTTTTTCGTTGATGAAGAGCGTGGGTAGACCATCCACCTGCCGAACTTCAGCTTTATCCTGTGCCCACACCATGGCACCGCTCACGAGTAGGAAGGTTATGATGAAACTTATTTTAAAAGGGTAATGATTCATGTAGGTTTTTGTTACAGGGGATATCAGGGTGCTCCAAATACATTTTTAACCGCGTCTAAATATTGGTATTCCCATATCGTGTCGGGCTCCAGGTAAGCTCCTTCCGACCATTCGTTCCAGGCATTTATGGTAATGATCTTGGGTTCGATATTGTATTTATCCACGTGCTCTTTTGCTTTCACGAGGTATTTTTCAAACTTTTGAGGCGTGGAGTTATTGATATAACCCGCTTTGAAGAGGAACCTCGGGTTCGCGTCCCAACTGACCGTAACGTTAGGGTAATAGGTCATCGAAAAATCATTGTGAAAATTCTCCCACATGTCCGTCGAAGCGTCGCCCCATACTTCATAGTCTCCATCGGGATTTTGTAGGTGTGCCCAGCAATAATTGGTGAGACTCTTGAATCCAAAATAATCCAACACCTCCTCTTGGCTTTTGATGGTGTCACCGGGAACCCCTTCTATGGTGTTGGGCAATGCTTCCCATAATATACTTTGTAGATGCAGTCCGGGGAAACCCGCGTCGATGGTCTTTTGAGTGAAGTAATCCAGTGCCTCTTTTGTTTGCTCTGCTCCGCCCAACCCGTTAATCAACGTGTTGAGCTCGTAGATACAGAAAACCGGCTCATCGTCTATCTTGTAGTAAGAAGGGTTCTTGAAATATTGGTTAATAACCCTGTCCACCACGATATCAAACTGCTCCCTATCTACTTCTCCTTTCCAGATGACTGAATCGAAGCTAGGGATATCCACGTCCCAATAAGTGGTTGCATCATGATTTGCCCACATGAGGTAAAAATTCATCCGCCCGTTATTGGCCTCAAGGAATCCATCGTTGATGCAGCTCTCTAGAAACGGCTCGCCCTCGAACCAATACCAGTCGAAAATAAAAGTGTTCACCCCGTACTCTAGCGCGGTCGTAATCTTTAAATCCATATCTTCCGCGCTGGCCTCGTCCAAGTAGCCCCACACGGGTACCTTGGGCTGCTGATGCCCTTCTTCCTTGGGCACCGCGTTGCGGATAATTTCCCATTCTCCCGTTTTCTCCGGGAAGAGAAATTCCGCGCGAGGTTCGTAATGATACGCGGGCCAGTAAAAAGCGGCCACGGTATACTCCGGTTCTTCGGCTTGGTTTTGATTATCGGTATTTTTACACGATGGGAGCGCTAGAAACAGCAGAAAAAACAGTGCGGTAATACAAAAACATTTGTTACTCATCTTTTGCTATATTAAGTATGTTTATCTTATGAAGCGAATAATTATTTTAAGGAGTCGCGCAAGGAATAATTCCGTAAATCTATCAAAAATAGAGGTTCCTTTCTCATTTAAACTGCAAAAATTGATATGCAAACTGTAATTTTTGTTGCAGAATTCCTGCCATTTAGGCAATTTATTCTGGTCCGGACACTAACCCTGTCCCCGGTAATGGATTGCTTTTGTTGTTTTGATACTCCTTAGGAGTGATACCGAAATGCTTTTTAAAAGATTTAGAAAAATAAGAGTAGGAGCGAAATCCTGTACGATCTGCCACCTCAGCGAGAGAAGCTGGTTCGTTTACTATTATCTCAGCTGCGTACTTTAACCGGTAATTCCTTAAAAAATCGTTGGGTGAAATATCCGTGAGACCCTTTATTTTCCGATAAAAAACGGTACGACTAAATCCCAGTTCCCGGGCTATGTAATCGATATTTAAATCGGGGTCCGCCATTTTATCGTCTAGCAATGAGATTAGGTTGTCCATGAAGACCCTGTCGTGCGAGTTTAAGGTGACCGGTGCCGTATCGCTTATCTCATTTCGAGGAGTGGAAAAGTAGTCGCGTAATATCTCTTTGTTATTTAGCAGGTTGCGTATTGTTAGCGAAAGATATTCGGGGTTAAATGGTTTGCCGATATAAGCGTTTGCCCCCTGTTCGAGTCCCTCTATCTGTTCGGGCATGGATGTTTTTGCCGTAAGCAGCACGATAGGAATATGGCAATATTCCGGGCTTTTTTTTACGCGAGCGCACAACTCGTAGCCAGAGAGCCCTGGCATGAGCACGTCACTTAACACTAAATCGGGAGATTCGTTTTGTACTAACTCCCAACCTTGATCACCGTCGGTGGCCTCAAGTACCTGATACTCTTCAGAGAGAAGGCTCGAAATAAAATCCATTAATTCAATGTTATCTTCCACGATCAACACGGAATAACGTGGTTTTGGATCGGTCAGATTTTTCTTGCTTTTTAACGTAAAGGGTGGGGGCGATACTTCCACACTGGCGGTATCTTTTTGAACGGTAATCTTCTCATCGTCCCAGTATACATCCTTAGTGGGAATGATGAACGAAAACTCCATCCCTTTTGCTGATTTCAGTCGCGCGGTTATTTTCCCTTTGTGGCTTTCTACAAGTGTTTTAGTGTAGTGTAGACCGATCCCGCTCCCGCTATAGTCGTGATGGAGCCCCGAGGTACCATTAATCTGCCTGTACCGGATGAATAGCTCCTGGAGTTTGTCTTCGGGAATCCCGGGTCCTGTATCAGAGACGGCGACTTCCAAGTATGAATCGCCGTGATCCTGCCTGATTTCACCATACTTTTGGATGCCCTCTTCCCTTTTTATCACGCGGGTCGAGATTTCTACCGTTCCGTTTCCAGGAGTATGCTTTATGGCGTTCGATAGCAGGTTGTACATCGTTTTTTCGATCTTGTCAGTGTCCATCCAAATAACTTCACTGGAAATATGGGGATCAAACAGGAGTTTTACTCCTTTTCTTTCCGCGAGGTAAAGGAAGGATTCGTGAATATCTTGAAGCTTCTCTATAATGTCTGTCTGTTGAACTTTTAATACCAACGCCCCGTTTTCTATCTTTACAAAATCCAGTAGTTGATTTATCAGGTGCAGCATCCGCTGAACGTTTTGGTAAACGGTATCCAGTAATTTTAAATCGCTCTCTGCTAGCTTTGTCGTGGTATAAAGTTTTTCCAGTGGAGCAGAGATGAGTGTCAGTGGGGTGCGAAATTCGTGAGAGATATTGGTGAAAAAGTTGATTTTCATTTGAGATACCTCCTTTTCTCGCGTACGTTCGTTGTGCTCCATTTCGATTAGCTGCCTGTTTATCTTGGTGTTATACCAGAACTGCAGTACCACGAAAATCAACGCGAGGAGTAGGATCGCGTAACATACCCATGCCTGCCACGAGAACCACGGGGCAGGTCGTACGGTAATTTTTAAACTGGCTGGATGGATGCTTTCAACGCCATCGCCGTTGATCGCGCTAACATAAAAGGTGTATTTCCCACGAGGAATATTGGAGTACGTGGCCCTACGGAAAGTGCCCACGTTATTCCAATGCTTGTCGAAGCCTTCCAGCATGTACCTGTATGTAAGCTTCGCGGGGGCCGAAAAGTCTATCCCCGCGTAATCGAGCGAGATGGTTGTTTGTTTGTGGTTGAGCGTGATCGCAGACGTGTGGGAGATCCCTTTACGTAGCACGGATCCCCTGGTCGCGGGTTGAACGCTCTGGTTGAATATTTTCAAGTCTTCAATATTGATCAGGGGAGGGGTGAGGTTGGGGACGATGGCAGAGGGATTGAAAAAAGTAAGCCCGTGATTCCCCGCGAAAAATATCCATCCATCGGAGCTCTTACAGCCCGCCTTTTCATGGAATTGATCGCCCAACGTGCCGTCATATTTAAAATAATTAGAGATAAGGGTATCGTTTTCCGTCACCTTAAACCGAGATATCCCGTTTGACGTGCTCATCCATATATCCCCGTTCAAGTCCTCTTGAAAACAGAGAACGTTGTTGCTTGGTAAGCCGTTGCCTTTATGAAGGTGGCTGCACACGCCGTCGTGAAACAACGCGGCCCCATTCCCGTAGCTTCCCAGCCAAACGCGATGTCGTGAGTCTTCAAACAGGGTCACGCTCGTGCTTGGTACCAAGCCAAGCTCCTCGGGGAGATCCACTAACTGGGGGGCAGGATCACCCTCCTTGATAATGAAAATACCTTCACCAAAGGCCGTGAACAAGATATCGCCTGAACTAAGAATAGATATATCGGGAATATTGGATGCCCGAACTTTGTTGATCGTTATCTCCTGATCACTAAAAGCGGCTTTATACAAACCGTCCCACGTACCCAACCATATATTATGATCCTTATCCTCTTTTACTACCCGCACGTTTTCAATATCCAAGCGCTTGATGACTTCGATACCCCCTTTTGACGATTCTCGTGCTATGATCAATTGCGTTTCAAAAGCAATCCAAAGACGCTTTTCCGAGTCAATAAAAAACACCTCCAGGAATTCATTTTTATCTGGGAACAGGCTTTGGTTTTCAAAAGCGACAAATCCCTTTGAAGGGTGGTACTTGTATAATCCATCGTACCGAGTAGCTATCCAAAAGCAATGCTTGTCATCTTCAATGACGCGGGTAACAAATTTCCCCTTGAACTGGTTGCTGAGCACGTGATCCACGTTAAAATAATCCGACTGCTTGTTACCTTTTACAAAGCCTTTATCGTAGGTCCCTATCCACGCGCTCCCCTGTTTGTCGATATAGCAACTGTGAAGTTGCGCCGAATAAGAGGGGTTAAAACGAGCAGGTGTATTATGCTGTAGCTTATGAGATAAGAGATCGTAGTAAAAAAAGCCTTCTGTTGTGGTACCGATCAGTAGTTTAAGGGGCTCCACCTCTTTGATAAAGTTGATTTGTGTTCGAGCCAATTTCGCGTGCTCCGGTTTATCCGCCATTTCTAACTCTCGAAACGTGTGGGTGGCGGGGTCAAATAAAACCACACCACCGTTTGTCCCCAACCACCATGTGCCCCGCGGGTCGGGGTACATGCAGGTTACACTTCGGTTACCCGGTACGGGATAGTATTCCCATGACTTGTCCTCTTTCAGAGCAGCCAACCCCTCCCTTTCACTTAAACCCATCCATAAACGGTAGTTTTCATCTTCCCAAAACAGATTCACGAATTGGGATTCCCAAGGGTAGGATACGGTCTGGTCCTCTTGGTTAATCTTTCCTGGACCCATGGGAGTGGCTGCCCATATTTGACCGGTGTGATCCTCAAAAAAGGAGTATGCTGCTGTTATAATACCGGAGTAGTGATGAAACCGGTTGGTCTCGAAATCGAACGTGCTCACACCATTGGCAGTGCCCACCCAGAAGGTATGCGACGAGTCTATCAGTAAAGAAAATACGAAATCGTTCCAAAGAGAGGTGCTGTCTGAGGGAATATGGGTATAGTGTTGGTATTCATATCCATTATATCTGTTTAACCCCCCTAAAGTGGCTATCCACATATAGCCTAACGAGTCTTGAGCAAAAGCGTTCACATCCAGAAAAGAGATATCGGGCGAAACAATGGAATAGGATACCGGTTGAGCGGTTTGCCCCTGAACCGACATGTCGACCCGGAAGGCGGATGAAAAGAGTGTGAAAACTGCAATAAAAAATATTTTTTCAAGGGACATATCTCACGTGTCTTTTGAGTAATCTTCTTGTAACGGATGTTATTTTCACACGTTAAGATACAAACTATTTTTCACGAGTGAACAAATTGTACAAGAAAAAAACAGAAATCACTAGAAGAGGTAGAAATAAACCAGATTGTTCAAAAAAACGAACAGTTTTTACAATCCACTCTGCAGGAGAAGCGGTATGTTTGTAGTGAACGTTACTTAATTTTTTAAAAATATCAGAATTAATCGCATGAAAACGAAAAAGTATTGTTTTGTTTTGTCTCTATTATTGCTAGTGCTGAATCTGTCGGATTCATATGGCAAGGAGAAGTTCGAGAGTTTGATAGTTACTGATCTGAAATCAGAATACGCGACCAATCCCCTAGGTATAGACGTGGCACCTCAGTTCAGTTGGCGGCTAGAGTCCGATCAACGAGGAGTGCTACAAGATGCTTACCGGGTCATGGTATCCTCTTCCTTAGAGAAGCTTCACTCTGATAACGGGGATATCTGGGACAGTGGAAAAGTAGACTCTCCCACGTCGGCCGGAATATTATTCGACGGCAAGGAACTCGAGAGCCGGCAACGGTATTACTGGAAAGTAAAAGTATGGCAAGGTGCCAACAGGGTGTCCGAGTGGTCAGAACCCGCTTTTTTCGAGATGGGTTTATTGAATCAGGACGACTGGAAGTCGAACTGGATAGGGTATGCTCCCGGTATGCCTGGTAGGATTCTGTACTTTAAAGGAACCTACGCCCCTCATAAACCCATCAAACAAGCCAGGGCATACATCGCGGGTCTCGGGTACTATGAATTGTTCATAAATCGCGAAAAGGTAGGCGATCACGTGCTCGACCCCGCTCAAAGCAACTACAGCGAAAGGGTCTATTACGTTACGTACGATATTACCGACTACCTGCGTCCCGAAGCCAACAGCTTCGTGATCCCCGTAGGACACGGGTGGCTTGGAACCGGTAGGCTCCGTCTCCAAGTGGAGATCGATTACCAGGATAATACCCGTGAGATATTGTCTTCCGATAGGTTTCGTTCGGTGACCACCGGACCGACCATGTACTCGAGTATTTTTGACGGTGAACAGTACGATGCCCGATTGGATGTTCCGCATATACATGAGCCAGGTGTTCCTCCAGGACTCATGAATAAAGAGTGGGCATGGGCGCACAATACCGATGATCCAGCGGGAAAGATGGTGGCGCAGAAAATAGAACCAATCCGGATAGTGGAGCAAATAACTCCCACGTTGGTAAACGAGCCCTCGCCTGGAGTGTACGTATTTGACGCGGGAAGAAACCTCGCCGGCTGGGCCGCTATTAAAGTGAAAGGAGATGCCGGAACCAAGGTCACTCTTCGTTTCGCGGAAACATTGTATGACAACGGCTTCATCAACCAAGATAACCTTAGGAACGCTAAAGCCGAAGATACCTATATCTTGGCTGGAACGGGTGTAGAGACGTGGGAACCCTCTTTTACATACCACGGGTTCAGGTACGTGCAAGTGGAAGGGTTTCCTTACCCCCCAACCCCCGAAGATATAACCATTAAAGTAGTTCGTTCGGACGTAAAACGAACCGGTTCATTTCACTCTAGCAACCCCTTGTTGAATGACATCAACCAGATGGTGGTGAACACGGAGGCGGCGAACCTTCATAGCGTGCCTACCGATTGCCCCCAGCGGGATGAACGGATGGGATGGCTCAATGACCTCACAGTGAGAATTGAACAGGCGATCTATAATTTCGACTTTTCACGTTTTTATCCCAAGTACATGGATGATGTACATGACACCCAAGATAAACACGGAACAGTTACCTGCGTGGCTCCCTTCTTGTTCGGTGCACGTCCAGCCGATCCCGTTTCGGCAAGCTACCTGCTGCTGGCTCAAAAATGTTACGAGTTTTATGGCGACAAACGCATTATCGCGGATCACTTCGATGGAATGAAAGCATGGGTTGATTACCTCTATTCACGAACAAATGATGGCATTGTAGAATACAGCTACTATGGCGACTGGTGCCCACCGCGTGATTTCCTTATGGATCCGAACGGTTCCGGTGTGTCGAGGGATACGCCCGGGCAACTAATGTCCACCGGCTACTTGTACTATTGCGCCCTTTTGCTGGCTGATATGGCAGAGGTAATCGATCGTGCGGAGGATGTGGTGCATTACAGAAAATTGTCCGAAGAGATCTACGACGCGTTCAATCGTGAATACTGGAATGAAGAAGTGGGTGGTTACGCGTCCAACAACCAAGCAAGCAACTCCTTTGCTCTCTACTTGGGTATGGCCGATGAAGATAAAGCACCGCGGGTATTAACTAACTTGGTCAACGATGTGAAGAAGCATGATTATCATCTTACTACCGGAAACCTTTGCACGAAATACCTGTTGGAGGTCTTAACTGAACACGGGCACGCGGAAGTGGCCTATAAAATAGCCACCCAAACTACTTACCCTAGCTGGGGTTTCATGCTGGCAAACGGAGCCACCACGCTATGGGAGCGCTGGGAATACCTCACGGGGGATGCCATGAACTCACATAATCATCCCATGATGGGATCCGTGGGATCGTGGTTTTACAAATATATCCTTGGCATTATTCCCGACTTTAATAATCCCGGGTTTGAACAGTTCACTATCAAGCCCTATATCATGAAGGATCTGACGTTTGCCGAAGGATCTTTTGATACGATTAAAGGGACCATTAAAGTTTCTTACCAGAAGCAAGGCAATCGCTTGACCATGGATGTTAGCGTGCCTGCCAATTCCACGGCTTTGATGCATATACCGGCGAAGAACCTGAGGAGTGTAACTGAAAACGGAAAGAATATATCGACTGTGAATGAAATTTCCTTCGTGAAAGAAGAAAACGGGTACGTTGTTCTCAAAGTAGGCTCGGGGGATTATCAATTCAATAGTAGAATCTGATGAGAAGAGCCGTCCCATTTATTACCTGTTTGCTGATACTATTAAGCTGTAACAATATCGGGTGTGCGCACCCACACCCGATATTACCGGCCGAACCCGGTGAGAAGCTAGAAGGGGGAGGCAATAACAAGCCGGGTGAAGACACGCTTGCCGCCCCTTCTGCAAGCACGTATAACCACTTCAGCTTAGTGGGTGTCGATCACTTTGGAAGAAGCTTTGACGTGATTTCTGATGTGAAGAAAAACAGACAGGTGGGTATCTTCTTCTGGCTCTGGATAGGGCAGCCCTACGCGACGGATATATATGATGCTACCAAGATTTTAGCCTTGCCTAATGGCCTGGAACTGCTGACTGATTTTGATCATCACGATCCCGATATTAGCCCGGACGGGCAAGCGCATTACTGGGGCGAACCGTTGTGGGGATACTACAATTCGGAGGATGAATGGGTGATTCGAAAGCAGATGCAAATGTTGACCATGGCAGGAATCGATTTTATCTATTTTGATACCACCAACGCGCTCATCTATCCCAACGTGTTTTTGAAAATATGCGCGGTGATTGATGAGATGCTCAACGAGGGATGGGACGCGCCTAAAATCGTGTTCTATACCCATTCGCTTTCTTTTCAGACGGTGAGGGCAATATATAAAGAGCTGTATCAACCTCAACGGTTTCCTAACACGTGGTATAGGGTGAACGGTAAACCTCTAATTATCGCGTATACTAATCCGGCGGATGATTTAAGAGAGGCCGAGTCACGCGACGACACGAGTTACGACCCAGGCACCCTGTCGGATGAAATCCTCAATTTCTTCCACTTCATGAAGCCGCAATGGCCCTTTGATCCTGTCTATCCCGATGGATTCCCATGGATGGAGTGGACTTTCCCACAGCCTTTGCACACGGTATCGGGGGTGATGAATGTAACCGTGGCGAGCCATCCGATGGTACCTATGTCGTTTTCATTAACCCGGCCCGGCTGGGTTAATTGGGGACGCGGCTGGGATCCATCTACTCGGCAAAATATAGCCTCAGACGTGGATAAAGGAACATTTTTTCAAACGCAATGGGACCACGCGATCGCGATGGATCCCCCCACCATTTCCGTGGGTGGATGGAATGAGTGGATTGCTTATAAACAGCCGTACGATGGGGAGTACATGTTATGCGACGCGGTAGATAGGGAGTACTCACGTGATATCGAGCCGATGGTCGGTGGATATCAAGACGCGTTTTATTTGCAATTGATCGCTAACGTGCGCCGCTACAAGGGAATTACAAATAAAGAACAAGAATCTAATGTAGGTAAAGAAATAGATGTTCAAGGCAACTTGGAACAATGGAACGATGTGGAGTACGTGATACGAAACAGCGATCACAAGTTCATGGCAAGGGATGCTTTTGGCGGTTCACAAACGGTACGTTACACGCAACCCTCTCCAATAAACAAGCTAATTGAAACAAGAGTAACCCATGACCAAGACCATCTGTATATCTACCTGAAAGGAAAAGGGAACTTTACCGACTATGATGGTACCGACAACTGGATGAATGTTTTCATTGGCACCGGGAAGCCTTCGTTGAAAGGCTGGGAAAGCTATGAATATATTATAGGGAGAAACATCGATAATAATGAAGTTACTATAGAAAAACTGGAGAGCGGGTTTAAAACATCGCTTGTCGCGAAAGGAGAGTTTAGTATGACAAAGGACGTAATTCAACTCTCTATCCCGCGGTCTGCTATCGAGCTGGATAATAATCTCGAGTTTTATTTCAAAGTTGCCATGGGGGTATCCAATTACATGGATATTATGGATTATTACAAGACCGGTAGCGTGATACCAATGGGAAGACTCAGCTATATGTATCGCATGAATCGTTGATTTACCAAGAGAGTGAAATATTTAATAATTATTTTTTATAATCATGAAAGCTAAGATGTATCTGTTATTGGCTGTATTGGTGCTGTCGTGTACATTTACCGTCAGCGCCAAATAAAATCAGCAACGTACTGTAACGGGGGTGGTTGTAGATAACCAAAGCGATCCGCTGCCCGGTGTAACTATTTTGATAGAAGGAACGAGTCAAGGTACCATTACGGACATTGATGGACAATATTCTATCGTGGTGCCTAGCGATGATGCCGTTTTGGTCTTTTCGTTCATGGGCTATGTGTCTCAGGAGATAACCGTTGGAAATCGCCGCGCAATTGATGTGGTTTTGCAAGAAGCTGTCACCGAATTAGAGGAGATGGTGGTGGTTGGGTATGGTCAACAGAAAAAAGAGAGCGTGGTTGCCGCGCTGTCCACCATTTCTGCCGTTGGTTTACGGCAAACTCCCGCGTCGAACCTTGGTATTGCATTAGCCGGTAGATTGCCGGGACTTACCGTCTTGCAACGTTCAGGAGTTCCCGGGGGAGAAGCGATGGATTTTTTTATCCGGGGAAGAAGCACGGTGAACGGACAGGAGCCTCTGACGTTGGTGGACGGCGTTGAGAGGGATTTTCAAGCACTCGATCCCCGTGAAGTAGAGACAATCACGGTGCTGAAGGATGCTTCCGCGACGGCAGTGTATGGGGTAAGAGGCGCGAACGGTGTCATCATCGTTACCACGCGAAGGGGTGTAGCAGGAAAACCTGTTATTGACGTGACTACCGAGCAGTCGTGGCAAACACCTACTCGCCTTCCCGATATGGTCTCTTCGTACGATTATGCACTGTTAAGAAACCAGGTGGAAACGCAAAACAACCGGCCTCCCATTTATGACGATTACAGCTTGGAACGTTATAGATTAGGAGATAACCCCGTGTTATACCCTGTACGAGATTTCGTGGGAGAGTTCATTAGAGACTATTCACCTATGCAACGTGTGAACGTAAACGTAAGCGGTGGAACCGAGAAAATGCGCTACTTTACCACCGTAGGGTACCTGTTTCAAGAAGGAATCTTCAATACCGAAAAATTCCAAAACTACGACTATGACCCTAAGTCAAAGGCGAACAGGGTGAACTTCAGGTCGAATTTCGATATCGACTTGACGGACGAGTTGAAAATGTTCCTGAACGTGAGTGGTTATATGCAGAAGAAGAACGACCCGGTGGTTGTCCCCAATAACGAGGGCTACCTTAATGACGTGAACGCGTATTCGGTTGTAATCGGCTCACTGATACAAACTCCAAGTAACTATCACAATGACGTGACCCCCGATGGAGAGGTGTTAACAAACTCTTTGAAAGGAGGAAATATCAATAACGTACCCTAACTAGGTGATCTTGATGGA
>CAYFMZ010000038.1:0-24043 GCA_964344275.1 uncultured Proteiniphilum sp. | reverse complement strand
TTTTTATTTTTAAATAGACCGGAAGTATGAAGAGAATTGGTTTGTTAATCTGTGGGCTTCTGTTAATTTCCCACGCATTCGCTCAGATCGGAGTAGATCCCACGGGAAGTTACTTGGTGACCAAGAAAGACGGCAAGCCGTTTTTTATGCTTGCCGACACTGGCTGGGAGCTTTTTCATCGACTTACGCGTGAAGAGGCGGTGCACTATTTGGAGACGAGAGAAAAGCAGCGGTTCAATGTTGTCATGGCGGTGGCGTTGGCCGAGATAAACGGATTGAGAACTCCCAACATGTACGGAAGCCTTCCTTTCAAGGATCTTGAAACACTGGAATGGGCCGTTACACCAGGAAATAATCCTGCCATACCGGATGAATACGATTACTGGGATCACGTTGATTTCATTGTGGAGGAAGCGGCAAAACGTGGGTTGTATATCGGGTTGCTTCCTACATGGGGCGACAAAGTGGCTTACGTATGGGGAGAGGGTCCCATGGTTTTTTATAACAATCCTGAAGTCGCTTATGCCTACGCCAAGAGATTGGCCGAGCGGTATAAAGACCATTGGAACATTATCTGGATCTTGGGAGGAGATCGACCGGCTGTTTATCAACGAGAGGGACGTGAACACGATGATCGACCGGTCTGGCGAGCGATGGCAAGAGCGATCGAAGAGGTGTACGGTTATGATGTATTTATTACCTATCACACGGGATGGCCCGAGACCACTGTTTTTTTTCCTGAAGAGGATTGGCTTGATATGCACACGTTACAAAGTAGCCACGGCAGCCGTACTATCAAAGCCTGGGAGACGATTCGAAAGGGACTTGTGTTGGAACCACGCCGACCGATGATGGACTTGGAGCCCTGTTACGAAGATCATCCCATGAACCCGTGGGACGGAAAATGGACACGGGAGGAGCGTGGCTATTTTGATGATTACGATGTGAGGGCACGTACATATCGAGGGGTCTTTGCTGGCGGCGCGGGTGCGGCATACGGGCACCATCACGTATGGCAATTTCTGGATACTGCCCGCAACAATCCGGTATGGATCGGGGATTCTGTTTTTGGATGGCAGCAGGCGATCAATGCCAAGGGAGCCAATCAGATTCATCACCTGAAAGAGTTGATGTTGTCCCGTGGCGACTTTAACCGAATGGAAGATAGTACGTTGATCGTGTCCGAGCGGGGGAGTGACTACACCGATGCAATCATTGCCACGCGCAGCCGGAGGGGAACCTACGCGATGGTCTACCTGCCACAGCCAAAGCCCGTTGTCATCGACCTGGATAAGTTAAGAGAGGGTCGTAAAAAAATTTCCTGGTTCAATCCGGTTACCGGGAAGTATAAGAAAATAAGGAAACGGTTCAGAGGCGGTGTGCAGACCTTTACACCACCTAATTTGGAACAAAAGGACTGGGTATTAGTGATTGATGTGAAATAAAAAGTGCACCATAACAATATGTGCTACAATAATTTATAAATAATCTCAACCATGGCAATTAACAGAAGGAAATTTTTGAAAACCTCCCTAGCGGGAAGTGCTGTCTTGTTTGGCAATAAATTAGAAGGAATAAACCAAAGTAGCTCGGCTGGTGAGATGACAACCCTTCACAATCCACCGTCGAAGGGCAAGTCAGTATTAGGGCTACGCTGCACGCCAATTCCTACAGTCCGTATTGGGGTGGTAGGATTAGGCCGAGGAGGCGGTGCGGTGAACAGGTTGAGCCTGATCGAAGGCACAGAAATCGTTGCATTATGCGACTTGAATCCTGAACGTATTTCAAACAGCCAAAAAACATTACAGAATAATAATCGAAAAGAGGCGACTATATATACAGGCGATGAAGATTGGAAAAAGATGTGCGAGAGGGACGACATTGATTTAATATATAATGCTACCCCCTGGGAATTACACGTGCCTATTGCTTTGTACGCGATGGATCACGGGAAGCATGTTGCAATCGAAGTTCCTGCCGCGCTCACGGTTAAGGATTGCTGGGCATTGGTCGACAAGGCAGAAGAAAAACAACTCCATTGCATGATGCTCGAAAACTGTTGCTATGATTTTTTCGAATTGGCTACTCTCAATATGGCACGCCTTGGTCTGTTAGGAGAGATAATTCATACCGAAGGGGCTTATATCCATGATTTACGTGCTGGAAAGTTTAACAGCTATTATAAACACTGGAGGCTGGAATACAGCAAGTACCATACCGGCAACCCCTACCCCACGCATGGGCTAGGACCTATCGCCCAAATTATGGGTATAAACCAAGGAGACCGAATGGAATACCTCTCTTCAGTTTCCACGAACCAGTTTGGTTTAACTCTCTGGGCAAAAGAAAACTTAAAGAATGACGAGCGGATCACGCTGTCGGAGCGCTATATGTTGGGAGATATGAATACCACCATCATACGTACAGCAATGGGAAAGAGTATAATGATCCAGCACGACACCACTTCTCCGCGGCCCTATTCACGCATTCACTTGGTACAGGGAACGAAGGGGATGGCACTGAAATATCCGAACGAACGGGTGGCCATTCAGCCAGACACACATGCGTTTCTAGAAGAGGGTGAACAGAAGAAGGTGCTTTCGCGGTATGAACATCCGCTAAGTAAATTTATCGGTGAGCGCGCTAAACAGGTGGGTGGTCATGGTGGTATGGACTTCATCATGGATTGGCGATTGATTCATTGCCTACAAAATGGGTATCCATTGGATCAAAGCGTGTACGATGCCGCGGCATGGTCTTCCCTAGTAGAATTAACAGAACGTTCTGTATTGAATAAAAGTGCATCTGTGGCAATCCCCGACTTTACCCGTGGCGAATGGAGGAATCATAAGCCATGGCCCGTGATTGATATGGAAAAAGTGTTCCACGGTTGATCTTCTCTAATATACGAGATAACATGGTAAGGGCATCGATCAGAAAAGTTTAAAATAAAAGTAGGCTTGTGGGGTACTGCCAACTTAGGCGGCGATTCGTAAGTCGGAATAAATCATCTGGTTATTGAGTACAATTATCTTTGATGGGAAAATTTTTGCTGTGCCTCTGCCATGAATTTTTCGAAAAGGATTCTTAGTTGTGTTTCGTTTTGTGCAAGAACCTCAATTCCAAGGGTTGGATTGATGGCAGGGCTATTGTAAACAGACATGATTTCGAGCGAATATTGTAGTCCGTCGTAGGTGGCATATTCCTTGAGACGGTTGGTCCGTATGAAATGAAAGATGAATCCTTTTACCTTTTTTGGTAACCATCTGTAGTATAGAAAAGTCGAGAGATAAAAATTACGGGAGAACTTGGCAAGGCTCTGTCCGTTGCTGTACCGTTCAAAATCAGAGGCGAGCAAGTAGTCGTAATACATGTCTGCCATTATTCCAGAATACCGCCCGAAAGAGGGACGAAGTATATCCACGGTATCCCGGAATACCGGGTGGGTATCGGTAAAATGATCGATCTTCCTGTGTAAAAGGATCCCTTTTTGGAAGCAGGGGGGGTATTTCTCGTAACTCCTACCCTTAACAAAATCTCCTATGAAATTGCCAACGGCAACCTGACGGTTCGATCCTGAAAAATATATATGAGCAAGATAATTCAAATTATAAAGACAAGTACTTCATCATAAAGTAGTGATTCTGTCCCGCGAAGGTAATCAATTATCTTATTGATTAGCACATCACCGAATCAATTAGTGCATTACTCTCTTTTGAACTAGATGCACAACATGACATGACAATACGGATTTGCAACCCATTTTTGCAATCCCATGAGCTTATTTATCGACTGGAGAATATAATCTCAACATTTTTGGTAAATTTGTATTATACTGTTTATCAGTACTGACCGATTAAAAAATGAAGATAAAATAGGGACTTAACCGAAGTCTCGTCCCTAAGTTGTAAATTTGGATTGTCAAAAACTAAATTTCCAACCATGGGCAAAGTTAGCGAAAATAAATTTGTCGGTCAGCCGCAAAAAAAAGTGCCGGAAGCAGGGTGTCAGTTTCGAGGAGTTCTATGCCTTTGATTCGAGTACGGTGACGCTGTTTTCCGACGTGATGAAAGGCGTGGGCCGGAACCCTAAAGGCGACGGGAAAAAGAAAGGCGGCCTGAAAGTCCACATGCTGACCGACGTCCATGCTGATACGCCGCGATTCGTGAAGATAAGCGAGGCGAAAATGCACGACAAGAACTTCTTGCAATACCTGAACTTAAGTGAAGGCAGCATGGTGGTCTTCGACAAGGCATACAATTACTACCTGCAGTTCGCCAAATGGACGCGACAAGGCGTGAATTTCGTTTGTCGGCTGAAAGACAATGCAAGGTACGAGGTTCAGGAAGTCCTTCACGAGAAGAGGCTGGAAAAAGGGGAACATGCCGTTTACAAGGTGGAACATATCCACGTTCAATATATCGAGAAGGTCGAGACGGGGACCGAAGGCAAGAAAAAAAGGAAGAAAGTCAAACAGACGAGGACATTATGCCTTCGTTTAGTTTGGTACAGGGATGAACAGGGGCGTAAATACAAGTTCATCACCAATAATTGGGAAATAACAGACGAGGAAGTCGCCTTGATTTATAAAAACAGGTGGTCTATCGAAACGGGATTCAAAAAATTGAAGCAAAACTTCCAACTCACCTATTTTTATTCCGACACTGAAAACGGGATAAAGACCCAAGTATGGTGTACCCTGATCGCGTATTTGCTTTTACAGGTGATTCAGACCAAGTCGGAAAGCGAAAAGGCGTTTTCAACCATAGCCGCGTTGTTGAGGATGCATTTGATAAGCCATCTGGATTTGACGTGGGTGGTGACCGAAGGCAGGCGCACTTATCCCAGACGACTGAAAAGTCGCAATAAAAGTCCCACGGCCGCCCAATTATCACTGTTTTGAGGGGGGGGACACTTTTTGGAAATGAAAGACAAGAGTTGTAATGATCTACTTGTCAAGTGTTTAAAAATAAGAACCGATTGATTTTGATTTTAGTCGGTTGATAGTGAATAACTATCCATCCTCACGAAAATATTCCGGCCTCAACTGATGTTCACACTTGATAAATTTCTTTATGGACTCTCCGATAGATAAAATCATCGATAGGAAAAATACGTTGCTTTTGCTGTTATGCTGTCTTGCCATAACCGTTTTTGGCCAAGAAGAAGTCAATTATGACGAATCAAAAGTACCTCAGTACGTGTTACCGGACCCGCTAATTGACGAAAAAGGGTAACAGGTAAAAGACACCACCGACTGGATAACCAAACGTAGGCCCGAACTGTTAAGTCTGTTCGAATCACATATATATGGCAGGGTCCCGGCTGGGGATCATGAAACACACTTCTACGTGCTGAGTCAAGACTCGGGCGCCCTTGGCGGAACTGCTATACGGAAAGTAATCAAAGTGTATTTCTCAAAAGTTGATACACTGTCCATGTCCATACTGATGTATTTGCCAAAGAACACGAAGAGCCCTTCACCTTTATTTTTGGGGCTGAATTTTGGTGGTAATAACCGTGTTGATCCCGCTATTACGGGGAGAATATCCCCCGGATGGCCTGTCGATCTGCTGATAGAGAACGGCTACGGTCTTGGCACCATTTGCTACCATGACATCGATCCCGATTTTGACGATGGATTCCAGAATGGGGTGCATTCGTTATTCTATGAAGAAAATAAACAGAAGCCCACAACCGATGAATGGGGTAGCATAGCGGCATGGGCTTGGGGGGTTAGCAGAGCCATGGATTACCTCGAGCAAGATATTGATGTTGATGAAAAAAAGGTGGCTGTTATTGGACATTCCCGTCTTGGTAAAGCCGCTTTATGGGCTGCGGCTTCCGATGAGCGTTTTGCTGTAGCCGTATCCAATAATTCGGGCTGTGGAGGCGCGGCACTTTCACGACGGAAATTTGGTGAAACCGTAAAGATTATCAATACGAGCTTTCCGCATTGGTTTTGTAAAAATTTCAAAGTATACAACGATAATGAAGATAATCTTCCGGTGGATCAGCATCAGCTTATTTCCCTGATCGCACCCCGACCTGTTTATATTGGTAGCGCAACGGAGGATCTTTGGGCAGACCCTAAAGGGGAGTTCTTATCGGGTGTACATGCTAATCCTGTGTACGCTCTTTGGGGATTAGTTGGTTTGCCTGTTGAAAAAATGCCTGCTCCCGATACGCCGTTACTATCTGGTCACATTGGCTATCACATCCGTACCGGTGAACATGATATCCTGAGATATGATTGGGAACAGTATATCCGTTTTACCGACCGGCATTTTTCACGGATCAAATAACCTGCTTTAATATGCCTGAATCTAAATTGTATAGAACAGGGATTAAACAATAATTGTGCTCCCTTGCCTAATATGGCCGGGTGAAATTGAAAGGAGTTTCGTTGCTTACATCCGTTCCGGCACGTCGATACCAAACAGCTTCATACCCCTCTTGATGGTGTGCGCCACGTTCTTGGCAAGCATCAGGCGAAAATCGCGGAGCGGCAGGTTTTCCTCTCGCAGGATCGGGTGGTCGTGATAGAACTGGTTGAACTCCTTTGCCAGTTCGTACACGTAGTTGCCGATAAGGGAGACGTTGTACTCGGTGCCGGCTTGTTTAACGACCGCACCGAACTCCGAGAGCAACTGGACCAGTCCCTCTTCCTTTTCGGATAGCGGAATGGTGGCTTCCAGCCTCTCCGGTACAGCGATCCCTTGTTCTTCTGCCTTGCGGAGGATGGAGCGCACCCGGGCGTGGGTGTATTGAATAAAAGGACCGGTGTTGCCATTGAAGTCGATGGATTCCTGGGGGTTGAAGGTCATGTTCTTCTTCGGATCCACCTTTAGGATAAAGTACTTGAGCGCGCCCAGGCCGACCATCCGGGCGATCGCTTCTGCCTCCTCGGGGGTGGCGTCGTCCAGCTTGCCTAACTCCGCCGAGGTTTCTCGTGCCGTCTCAACCATCTCCGCCATCAGGTCGTCCGCATCCACCACGGTGCCCTCGCGCGACTTCATCTTTCCCTCGGGCAGTTCCACCATCCCGTAGGAGAAGTGCACCAGCCCCTTTCCGAACTCGAAGCCGAGCTTATCCAACACGATGGAAAGCACTTGGAAGTGGTAGTTCTGCTCGTTCCCCACCACGTAGATCATCGTGTCGATCGGGTAGTCGTCGAACCGCAACTTGGCGGTGCCGATATCTTGGGTCATGTAGACCGACGTCCCGTCGGAACGCAACAATAGCTTATGGTCCAGTCCCTCTTCCGAAAGGTCAGCCCAAACCGATCCGTCCTCCTTCTGGTAGAAAATTCCCTCACCCAATCCTCTGAGCACCTCCTCTTTGCCGGGGAGGTAGGTCTCCGACTCATGGTAAACCTTGTCGAACGAGACGCCCATCCGGCGGTAGGTCTCGTCGAACCCGGCGTATACCCAGTCGTTCATCTTCTTCCAAAGGGCGACTGTCTCCTCGTCGCCGGCCTCCCATTCGCGGAGCATCTCGCGGGCTTGCTCCATCAGGGCCGACTCCGCTTCGGCTTCCTCTTTCGTGAGGCCTTTGTCTTGCAGGGCCGACTGCTCCTCCTTGTATTTTTTGTCGAACAGCACGTAGTAATCGCCGATCAGGTGGTCGCCTTTCTTGCCGGACGACTCCGGTGTTTCACCTTCGCCCCAGCGCTTCCAGGCGAGCATCGACTTGCAGATATGGATGCCGCGGTCGTTCACCAGGTTGGTTCTCACCACCCGTTTGCCGTTGGCTTTCAGTACCTCGCAGAGCGAATGGCCCAGCAGGTTGTTCCGCACGTGTCCCAGGTGCAACGGCTTGTTGGTGTTGGGTGAGGAGTACTCCACCATGTAGAGCGGTGCGTCGTCGGTCACAGGAACGAATCCGTGGTCGGGTTTGCCGTCCATCTCCTCCAGCAGGCGTACCCAGACTTCTTGCGCGATCGTCAGGTTCAAGAACCCCTTGATTACGTTAAACTCGGTCACCACCGCGGTGTTCTCTACCAAGTACGCGCCGATCTCCTGGGCCGTCTCCTCCGGTTTCTTCCGTGAGAGGCGGAGCAAAGGGAAGGTCACCAGGGTGTAATGTCCCGTGAACTCTTTTTTTGTTTTCTGTAGGGTGATCTGCGACGCGTCCGCGTCGGCGCCGTAAAGCTCTTTGATCGCTCTAAGGATCGCTTCTTGTAGGGTCTGTTCGATATGCATATGTAAAAAAATGATCGATCTGAATTAAAGGGACAAAGGTACAAAAAATGTATGCTTGGTCAATTATTCGTGTGCTGCAATAAACGACCGAAATATAACAATGTGTGGATATAACCCAAAAAAACCATAATAAATTTGGGGTATAACCAAAGAATATTATGTTTTCGACCGAATTACGTGAGAGGCTTAGATAGTGTGAACTCGTTTATCTGTTTCTACTGTAGGTTCTTGCCGCAGGTCTTGTTTAACGATATCTTGGATAACCAACCCCGAGAGGATAAACCCGAAGGTGGCGGTTACCTGCACCATGGTGCCGTTCACCCGCGCTTTGCGGAAGCTGCCGTTCTCGCCGGCAAACTCCAAGGCGTCGGTCTCCCTGTTGGGAAGCAGCTCCTCGCTGTAGACGCAGAGGATGGGCTTTACCGGCCGCTCCCCGTTCTTTCGCATCCGTTCCCGCAGCGCGTGCGCCAGCTTGCACCCCCTGACCTTCCAGAACTCGGCCACTTGGATCTTCAGGGGATCCATCTTGAGGGCGGCGCCCATGGAGGAGAAGACCACCGCATTGGTCTTGGAAGCAGCGACCAGCAGGTGTTGCTTATGCGCCAGGGAGTCGATCGCGTCGATGATGTAGTCGTATTGATCTAAGTGAAACGAGTCGGACGACTCCGCACTGTAGATCTCGGGGATCGTGACGATCGTGGCGAAAGGGTTGATCTCTTCGAGTCGACTCTTCAGCACCTCTACCTTCAACTCTCCGATGGTCTTGGTCGTGGCGGGCAACTGCCGGTTGCTGTTCGCCGCCGCCACCCGGTCGGAGTCTACCATCGTCAGGTGCATCACCCCACTGCGGATCAGCCCCTCCGCACACCAGCTTCCCACGCCCCCCACGCCAAAGAGGATCACCTTCTTTACGGCCAAACGCTGCATCGCCTCTTTTCCCATCAGCAACTCGGCCCGGGCAAATAGTTCGTTATATTCCATCCCTGAAATAATAATACCTCAATTCTGTTCCAGTTCTATTAAGTATTCAAGTTTCGATGTTTTAAATTGAAAGGTATACAGCTAATAGTAAGACCTATAAATGTTTCGTGGGGACCCATTGACCTCAAGGAGCGTGAAAAGAGCAACTGTTTGAAGCGTAGCTAGTTTTTGCTCTTTTAGTGACAGAGGGCACTCATGGGTCACGAAACATTGTCAGTCGAACTGTTAGGTGTAAACTTCACATGCGAAACATGAAATTAAGCCCTTTCACTGAGTTCCAACCAACGCATCGTCTTCTCGTCGATCTGCTCCATCAGGGCCGACAACCGCTCCGACTGGCTTATGAGCTCCTCCGCGGGGAGGGTGCCCGATGAGAGCCGTTCGCTGATCGCCTCTTTTTCCGCTTCAAGCCGTTCGATCTCGCCCTCGAGCGACTCGTATTCCCGCTGTTCTTTGAAGGTGAGCTTCTTCTCCTCCTCCTTTTTGCGACGCCCTCGCGAGGCAGGATCATCGGTTTTGCTAACTTCGCCGGCGTCCCTTCCGACACGGGCTGCTTTGGCTTCTGCTATTTTGGCCTCGGCAAGTTCCTTTTTCTCCTCTTCCGCTTTCCAAGCACGGTAAAGCGAGTAGTTGCCCGGGAAATTCTGAATCTCCGCGTCGCCGTGGAATACCAGCAAGTGATCCACCACCTTGTCCATAAAGTAGCGGTCGTGCGATATCACGATAAGGCACCCCTTGAAGCTTGAGAGGTACTCTTCCAATACATTCAAGGTGAGAATATCCAGGTCGTTGGTCGGCTCATCCAATACCAGGAAGTTAGGGTTCTTGATCAGCACCGTGCAGAGGTAAAGCCGCCGCTTCTCGCCCCCGCTCAGCTTGTGCACGTAGTCGTGTTGCTTCTCTGGCGGGAAGAGGAAGTGTTGCAGGAACTGCGAGGCGGTCAGCCGGTGCCCGTCGCCGAGGTCGATTACCTCGGCGATATTCTGCACCGCGTCCAACACCTTCATCTGTTCGTTGAATTGAATGCCCTCTTGGCTGTAATACCCGAAGTTCACGGTCTCTCCGATCTCGAAATAACCGCTGTCCGGCTCCACCTCCCCCAACAACATTTTCACGAAGGTCGATTTTCCAGTTCCGTTATTGCCTACGATGCCCATCTTCTCGTAACGGGTAAAGGTGTAATTGAACGAATCGGTGATCCGAATATCGTCAAACCGTTTGCTCACGTTTTTGGCTTCAAAGATTTTTTTCCCGATATAGGTTCCCTTCGCGGCGAACCGGACACTCTGCTCGGCGGTTTTCTCCCGGGCTTTCTCTTCGAGCTTGTAGAAGGCGTCTACGCGTGACTTGGATTTCGTACCCCTCGCTTGCGGCTGGCGACGCATCCAGTCCAGTTCTTTTCGCATCAAGTTCTTGGCCCGATCCACTTCGGCCTGTTGGGTTGTGACCCGCTCCTCCCTCTTCTCCAGGTAGTAGGAGTAGTTCCCCTTGTACCCGTAAATCTGCTGGTTGTCTATCTCCAGGATGCGAGAGCATACCCGATCCAGAAAATAACGGTCGTGTGTCACCATTAGCAGGGCTACCGGACTTCGGGACAACTGATCTTCCAGCCACTCCACCATCTCCAGGTCCAAGTGGTTGGTCGGTTCGTCCATGATCAACAGATCCGGTTCACTGATCAGCACGTTGGCCAGTGCCACCCGTTTAGCCTGTCCTCCCGATAGCTCGCCCATCTTTTGTTGAAAGTCGGTAATATTCAACCGGGTCAAAACTTGTTTCACACGCTGCTCGTAATCCCACGCGTTGTGGAGATCCATTTGCACCAGCACCTCGTCCAGTTTCGACGAGTCGCCGGAGGTGATCACCTCCTCGTAGCGGGCAATCAGCTTTACCACTTCACTGTCGGAGCTAAAGCATGCCTCCAGCACCGTGAGATCGGGGTCGAAGAGAGGCGACTGTTCCAAGTAGGCCAACCGGATATCGTTGCGAAACACCACCCGCCCGTCATCGTACGGCTCTTTGCCCGAGAGGATGTTCAGTAAGGTGGTCTTCCCCGCCCCGTTACGGGCGATCAGGCCCACCTTTTCCCCTTCGGCGATGCCGAACGAGCTCTCTTGGAAGAGCAGCAGGTCGCCGAAACTCTTGGTCAGCTTATCGATTTGTAAAATAGGGGTGGCCATAGCGGGGTTGTTTGAGGCCACAAAAGTACTAAAAACTATCGATACGGCCTTTACCATTTTTTTATAATTGAGGCGACGGGCATTTGTACCGTACCGCTGGAAAAATGAGGAGGTTTGGATTGGGAACGATTCTGCTGATCTTTTTAGGCCTGCTATCTTATTATAAAACCCTTGTAAATAGGCGATAGCTGTGCCTTAAAACTTCCAGACAAGGTAGGTGAACAGGTCCAATCGGCTGTTGCCGTCGATCTGTTCCGTGCCGCTGCCGATGGTGTCCCGGTTAAAGTAACGGGTGTAGCCCGCTTTCACTGAAAATGTGACCCCTCGAGTGATCTGATATTTAGCTGAAAGAGCCAATCGAAGGCCTTTCCCGTAAAAGGAGGGCATGTAAAAGGTGCTTAACAGGTTGCGCTCGTACGAGTAAAGACGGGCATTATAGGTGTCGGCATCGAACCAGGCGAGGTAAGCGTCTCCCGTCAATGAGCCTTTGCCGCGGTAAGAAATGCCTTGAGAGAGCATGTATCCAAACTCCGTTTCGTGGTTCTCCACGCTGGGTGGACGCTCTTCGCTATACCGGGCCATATCTGCCGTGGTACGAAAGCTCCAGCCTCCGGACTGTTCGTGGGAGTAGCGCAGGCGCAATTTACTTGTCGCGTAGGGGAGTACCGACCGCTCTTCGGGATTGGAACCATCTTGGTTCTTCTCCTTCTGCTTGTATTTGTAGCGTGCCTCCACGAATTTCCCACGAGAGAATGTGTAGGTCCCCAGAAGGTAGATATCCACTGCATCCGACGGGGCGTCTACCCCGTATTTTAACCACGGGAAGCGGATGAAATCGATATAGCTGCTAACAGAGACCCTTTGAAACGGCTGAAATTCGGCACCTATATAAAGGCCGTGCTCATTCTGAACCCTGCTTCCCTCGGAAAACGCCTGCGCGTGCAGCGCGTTATAAGAGACAGGGTAGTACCGGTGTAGCACCGAGAGATTGAGGCTCCGCGATGAACGGTATTGTAACATGTTGAGGGTAGCGACTGCCCCGTTTTTAGCAATAGCAGTCTCCCCCGCGAAAATAAATCCCGGCAACTGATAGGAGTAGTCGATGCCCGTGTTTATATTAACCGAGTCCCGCAGGTAGTAACGGTTGTACTCCCGAAGCGTGGGATTGTGCATGCGGTCGTACCAATGGTAAACCGTACTTAAGCCGGCCTGAAACCGCCCTTTGCGGTAGTTGATGTTGGCGCCTGTTACTTGCTCTCGTGTGTTTTTTCGCTTTTCGATCTCAAGAGGGGTCCGGTGCAACCCATCCACCTTGAAGGAGGTAATCTCCCCGTGGTCGTTCAGGTTAGCGTCAACCCGTTGATTCGAGTAAAATGCTGTCAATGAAAAATTCCCCATTTCCGTTACTGCTGCACCTCCTCGGAAGAACCCGCTCTCGGCAGTCGAGAAGTGTCGTTTGGGCTGTCCAGTACGGCGCGATACACTACCGGTACTCCACGCTTTGCTCCCCACGAAATCGTTATTCAACACCAACCCCTGCCCGAAGGAGAGGCGGTAATCGCCCAAGACAACTGTTTTTAGTTTGCCCATATCCCGCATAATCAGATGTGCACCGTAATGATCGTACCCCTTTGGATATCCTGCTTTTAGGAACGGTTCCCCGGCGTCTTTTTCTGCCGTGAAACCCATCTGTACCTTATCCCGGTAACGGAGAGAATATCGAATCGAATTATAAAAATCTTCTCCACGGTACTTTCGGTTTGGGTAACGCTCCAAGATGCTATCCGTGAATTCTCCATAACCTGCTCGTGGAGTAACTGTTTTGTCGAAGCGGAACTGGACCTCGTGCCGGCCAGTTTTGAGGATGTTTAGCGGAGAGGCATCTTCTTGTACTCTCAGCGTTTCGTCGATCTGAAAAAAAGGTAGAATAAGAGCCACTGTCCGGTAATCCAGCCTCGGCACGTTTCGTAGTTCGTAAACCGTGTAGAGGGGACGGTTTTTCTCCAGAAAATCCATCATGCTGTTGATCTCATCCAACGAGAGCAAGGGGAACCGCTCCAGCTGATCGCGACTGAGGCTATTCAGATTCATGGGATTGTTTTCTAAATATAGGAGTTCTTGATATATATTCTCGATAGCACCCGAACGTGGCTCTTCTTCTTCGGCCATTTGCTCCACGAATACCCGCCAGTCCGTCTCTTGCGCCTGTGACAAGTGCACGGTGCCGACGAAAAAAAGAAGAGCATAAATAGCGTGTTTCATCATCTCGTTTCCGGATTAATTGGTTATGTTTTTGTAACCATCGGTCTTTACCGGGTTTCGATATAATAACATTTTTTTTGATATTTCCAAATTTTTAGTCCTAAATTGGGGCCGTCAGCGGAGGCGCTTGAGGCTCAATCTTTTTTTGTATCTTTGCACTTGTTTTAACGATTAGAAAAGGTATGAGTGGCTATTTCTCCAAGGCTCTTCTGTTTCGATCGTTCCCACGCGGGATCATGATCGGGATGACAGGACTTATTTTACTTTTTTCAATCCTTTACTTTACAGGATACGGATGCATCCGAATGGAGAACCGGTATGATTTTCCTGATATCCTTCTTTCCGATACGCTACGGGTGATCACGCTCAATAGCTCTACCTCCTATTTCATCTACCGAGACCAACCCATGGGATATCACTACGAGATGATCCGAGATTTTTGCCAACATCACGGTTTGGTGCCGCACATCATGGTGGCGGGGAATATCTCGTCTATGTTGCGTATGTTGTCCGACAAGGAGGGGGATGTGATCGCGTTCAATATGCCGGTAACAAACCATTTGAAGGACTCTGTTTTCTATTGCGGCCTTGAGCAGGTGTCGCATCAAGTGCTGGTACAACGAGCCAGAGAGCCCGACTCGATGCTTGTCGACGTGACCGGCTTGATCGGTAAAAAAGTGACCGTCCTATCTAACTCCCGCTATCACGATAGGATGATGAATCTCAACAGCGAGCTGGGGGGAGAGATTGATATCGATGCAATAGAGAGTGACACCATCGTGGTGGAAGATTTGATTAGGATGGTATCAAAAGGCGAGATCAATTACACGGTAGCAGATGATGATTTGGCACGGCTCAATCAGACCTATTTTAGGAATTTGGATGTGCATCTTCCCGTAAGCTTCGATCAGCGTTCCTCATGGATGGTACGCAGAGACACCCCACTCCTTGCTGACTCCCTCGATAAGTGGTTCTCCCGGACCACTTCGGAACCCACTTTCGTGGGAGTGATTAAACGTTATTTCGAAGAGACAAAAGGATATCCCTACGCGGAACGGTTCCTGTATAGTCCGCTTTTAGGGCCAGACGTGATCTCGTCGTACGATATCTATTTTAAACAGTATGGTGAACAGTTCAGGATTGACTGGCGTTTGCTCGCTGCTGTGGCTTATCAGGAGTCTACCTTTAACCCGGAAGGGAGATCATGGGCAGGAGCGGCAGGCTTGATGGGGCTTATGCCGGCTACTGCTTCTTCGTTAGGGGTAGAAGAGGAGCAACTGATTGATCCTTCATTAAATATCAGTGTCGGTGCGGAATATTTGCGAGAACTCCTGAATATCTTCCAGGGTGTGGAGTCACCGGAAGAACGAGTGAAGATGGCGCTTGCTGCATATAATGGTGGAATAGGACACGTGTTGGATGCGAGAGCACTTGCCCGGAAACACGGTGGAGATGATTCGATATGGGACGGCCACGTGGAGAAGTTTATCCAGTTAAAACGGCTCGAACAATACTATGCCGACCCGGTGAGTAAGAGTGGTTACTTCAGGGGGGATGAGACGGTGCGATACGTGCAAGATGTGATTGGGCGTTGGGAGTTTTACAAGGAGAAGATAAAGAAGTGAAACAAGTGGTAATGCTGCAAGGAAGTTCTTAACCAAGGGTATTGTAAGTGAGAAATAGAAAGAATAAGAGAGCGGGTAATCCCAAAATGAAAAAATGATTATCTTTGTGGCAAGTAGAAACGCTCAATTGGAAATCTTACACGTATGTCAGTTATTATCAAAAAAGTCAACTCGAAAGATGACCTGAGAAAATTCATCCAGTTCGGTATCGATCTGTACGAGGGAAATGAATATTTTGTCCCCCCGTTGATTTACGACGAGCGGGATACGCTTACGATGAGTAAGAACCCGGCCTTCGAGCATTGCGATGCCTCTTACTTCCTCGCGTACCGGGGAGACGAGATCGTGGGACGGATTGGTGGAATTATCAATCACAAGGCAAACGAGATATGGAAACAGAAACATGCCCGGTTCGGGTTCGTGGATTTTATCGACGATGCGGAGGTAGCAGATGCCCTCTTCGGGGCAGCCGAAAGTTGGGCGCGGTCGAGAGGCATGGAAAAGATACATGGCCCATTAGGATTCACCGATATGGATCACGAAGGGATGCTTATCGAAGGGTTCGATCGGATGGGGACCATGGCCACGATCTACAACTACCCTTACTACCCCGAACACATGGTGCGGATGGGATATACTAAGGAGCAAGACTGGGTGGAATTTCTGATCCAGATACCGAAAGAGGTACCGGAGCGATTCGACCGTATGTCGGAGGTGGTGAAACGTCGCTTTGGGCTTGTAGTAAAACGCTTCGAGCGGAAAAACGACGTCTATCCCTACGCGAAAGAGATCTTCGAGCTGATCAATAAGGCCTATAAAGAGTTGTTCGGGTACGTGGAGTTGACAGATAAACAGATCGACTACTACGTGGATATGTATATACCGATGCTGCGATTAGAATTCCTGTCGGTTATATTGCGACAACAAGACAACAAGATGGTGGGGGTTGCTATCGGGCTCCCCAGCATGTCGGAGGCTCTTCGTAAGGCAAAGGGCAAGTTCCTTCCCACGGGTTGGATCCATCTATATAAAGCATTGAAAGGAATTGGAAGCAATTCCAAGGTGCTCGACCTGATGCTGGTGGCAATCGATCCCGAATACCAAGGAAAAGGGCTCAACGCGCTCATGTTTAAAGAGTTTATTACAGCGGCACGCAAATTGGGAATGGAGGTGGCCGAGAGCAATATCGAGCTGGAAACCAACAACAAAGTGCAGTCGCTATGGGATGGACTGGAAGTGGAACAGCACAAGCGAAGAAGGGCGTTTATTAAGGACTTATAGCGTGAATGCTACCAAGAGGATGATAAAATATCTCCCTCTTATTGGAGATGTTGAAAAACGATAATTAAATGTTTAATCGCCGGGTAAATCTAAATCGGCATATTATAGAGAAAATATAGAAAGAGAGGAATCAGAGTGAACCAAACGGACTTACAAGTACTAGAGAACAATTATCAAGAAGAAAATATTGTCACGCTGGAGTGGCAGGAACATATTCGCCGACGCCCTGGGATGTATATCGGTAAGTTGGGCGATGGCACATCATCTGACGATGGTATCTACGTGCTCCTGAAAGAAGTGTTGGATAACTCGATTGACGAATATATGATGGGCTTTGGAAAGACCATCGAGGTGATCATCGAGGATAAGAACGTCACCGTGCGAGACCACGGGCGAGGCGTTCCCTTAGGAAAGGTAAAGGACGTTTGCTCCAAAATGAATACTGGTGCGAAATACGACTCCAAAGCATTTAAAAAGTCGGTCGGGCTCAATGGGGTAGGGATCAAGGCTGTGAATGCCCTTTCTTCCCAGTTCTACATGGAGAGCTCTCGGGAGGGACAGTCGAAGAGAGTGGAATTCAGCCAAGGGCTCCTCTCCCACGAGAACGGGATCGAAAAATCGGGCAACGGTAATGGAACACTGGTCGGCTTTACACCGGATGCCTCTATCTTTGGAGAGTATCACTACCGGGAAGAGCATATCGAGCCGCTGCTCAAGAACTACGTGTTCCTTAACACCGGCTTAACCATCGTTTTTAATGGTAAGAAATACAATTCGAAAAACGGGCTTGAGGACCTACTTAACGAGAACCTAACCTCCGAGGAGCTGTACCCGATTATTCATCTCCACGGTGAGGATATCGAGGTGGCAATCACGCACACCAACCAGTACGGCGAAGAGTACTACTCGTTCGTGAACGGCCAACATACCACGCAGGGAGGAACACACCTCACCGCTTTTCGGGAGGCAACCGCCCGGGTAATCAAGGAGTTTTATAATCGTAACTTCGAGTATTCCGATATCCGGAATGGCATCGTGGCAGCTATCAGTATCAAGGTGGAAGAGCCGGTATTTGAATCGCAAACAAAAACCAAGCTTGGCTCTAAAGAGATGGGGCCCGATGGGATTTCCGTGAGTAAGCATATCAATGACTTCCTCAAGAAAGAGTTGGATAACTACCTCCACAAACACGCCGATACGGTGGAGGCACTGCAGAAAAAGATACTCGATTCGGAAAAAGAGCGCAAAGCTATTGCCGGGGTGACCAAACTGGCACGAGAACGTGCAAAGAAAGCGAGCCTCCATAATAAAAAGCTGCGCGATTGCCGGATTCATTATAACGACGCGAAGGGGGACGACCGGGAGAAAACATCGATCTTTATCACGGAGGGAGACTCCGCGAGCGGTTCCATCACCAAGAGCCGTGATCCCAACTTGCAGGCGGTATTTAGCTTGCGAGGGAAACCTCTCAACAGCTACGGGCTTACCAAGAAAATAGTCTACGAGAACGAGGAGTTCAACTTGCTACAAGCGGCACTCAACATCGAAGAGAGTATGGACGGGTTGCGGTACAATAAGGTGATTATCGCGACCGATGCGGATACCGACGGGATGCATATCCGCCTGCTGTTGCTCACGTTCTTCCTGCAATTTTTCCCTGATTTAGTCAAAAAAGGGCATGTGTACATTTTCCAAACACCCCTATTCCGGGTGCGTAACAAGAAGAAAACTATTTACTGCTACACGGAGGAGGAGCGGGTGAACGCGATTGACGAGCTGGGGCCTAACCCCGAGATTACGCGATTTAAGGGACTGGGAGAGATCTCACCCGATGAGTTCCGAAACTTCATCGGTGAAGATATGCGGCTCGATAAGGTAACGATGCGCAAGGAAGACCTGCTGAAAGAACTCTTGGAGTTCTACATGGGAAAAAATACCCCCGAGCGGCAGACGTTTATTATTGATAACCTGGTACTCGAAGAAGATGAAGTCGCCTGAACCGACATCCCTTAAACGCGTCGCCCTGTTCCCCGGCACCTTCGATCCCTTTACCGTGGGGCATGAGTCGCTGGTACAGCGTGGCCTCTCACTCATGGATGAGATCGTGATCGCGATTGGTGTGAACGAGGCTAAAAAATCCTATTTTCCGCTGGACAAGAGGCTACAGATGATCGACGATTTGTACAAATCGGAACCGCGGGTGCGAGTGGAGAGTTACGATATGCTGACGGTCGACTTTGTACGGCAAACGGGTGCTGGGTTCATCTTACGAGGTATACGCACGGTTGCTGATTACGAGTACGAGAAGACCATCGCCGATATGAATCGAACCATTTCGGGAATCGAAACGTTTTTATTGTTTACTGAACCTGCTCTCACTCATATCAGTTCATCACACGTGAGGGAACTGTTGCGCTACGGGCACGATGTAAGTAGTTTCATTCCAAAAGGGATGAAGCTATAAAACCCATATAAATTTAGGACATGCAAAAAAGAATAGTCGCGGTTGTTTTAGGTATCCTTTTTTTCTCTCTGTCAGGGTGTGTTTATGGCCAGTTTAGGCCCTCACCGGACGGAATTAAGCTTGAACGTACCCTACAATTGATTAACAGCCTCTACGTGGATGATGCGGATACGAAAAAACTTACCGAGGCAGCCATACGTGCCATGTTAGAGGAGCTTGATCCGCACTCGTCGTACCTCAACGAAGAGGAGGTGAAAGCCATGAACGAACCGCTGCAAGGGAATTTCGATGGTATCGGTATCTCGTTTAATATGCTTACCGACACCCTCTACGTGATGGAAGTGATCGCGGGGGGGCCTTCTCAAAAGGTGGGACTGATGCCGGGCGACAAAATTATTAAGGTGAACGATACCGTGATCGCCGGGGTGGAGATGAATAATCAGGACGTGGTGAAAATGTTGCGCGGGCCCAAGGGTACCACCGTAAACGTGTCGGTTCTTCGAAGGGGCGTGCCCGAATTAATAGAATTTCGGATTGTTCGTGACCGGATTCCCATTACAAGTATCGATGCTGCCTACATGGTAGCAGATGATGTCGGTTATATCCGATTAAGCCGCTTTGGAGTCACTTCGGGGGAGGAGTTCAAAAAAGCCGAAAATGAACTAAAGGCGTTAGGTATGAAACATCTGCTCTTGGATCTGACCGATAACGGTGGGGGTATACTGCAGGTGGCTAACGAGATTGCCGATGAGTTCTTGGGCGACGGGAAATTAATTGTCTATACTGAAGGGAAAAACCAACCCCGGTTCACGATGAATGCCACCGGCGGAGATGCACTGCAAGATGGAAGATTGGTAATCCTTGTAAACGGTGCTTCTGCCTCTGCCAGTGAAATCCTCGCGGGTGCGGTACAGGACTGGGATCGAGGGGTGATTGTAGGAAGAAGAACTTTCGGTAAGGGACTGGTGCAACGACAACTTCCTCTACCGGATGGCACCATGATCCGGCTCACCGTGGCGCGTTATTATACCCCCACGGGCAGAAGTATTCAACGCCCTTACGAAGAGGGGAACTTGGACGCGTATAACATGGATTTCATGAACCGTATCCATCACGGTGAACTGTTTGCAGCGGATAGCATCCATTTTGCTGATTCGTTGCAATACACCACCTTGGTGAATAAACGCACCGTATACGGTGGAGGAGGCATTATGCCGGACTATTTTGTGCCCGTGGATACTGTCTCCGGCACGATGCTTCACGGGAACCTCAATGCCCGGGGAGTAATTAACCGTACCGCTATCTGGGAGGTCGACAATCGCCGTACCGAACTATTAGAGAAATTCCCGAACGTGGATTCTTTCAACGAGGGATATCAAGTATCCGATGAGATTGAGAACAGAATTCAAACCCTTGCAAAGGAGGAGGATATCGAGTGGAATCAGGAAGAGTATGCTCGTTCCCGATCGCTGATATCCCTGCAACTAAAGGCATTGATTGCCCGTGACCTGTATAACTCGTCCGCTTTTTACCGTATCATCAACGAGGAGAACGATATTTTTCAAGAGGGATTGGAGATTATTACCGACAGCCGTCGCTACGAGGGGTTGCTGCAAGGTATCGGGAGCAATATCGGGCAAAAGTAACGTTTGATCTATTCAATCCTCAAAGCGATAAGATTACTGCTCGAGTAGTATCACTAAAAAACACGTTATGAATTTCGATTACAGCAAACTTAGGGTAAAAGAGGAGGCAAAGATTAAACTGGCGGATTTCCCAACCTCCGAGGATGGTGGATTCACCAAAAAGTCGGCGAAAAAGGAGATCAAGCAGAACATCAAAGAACTTAAAAAGTTCCAAGAGATGTTTTATGCCGATAACCGATACTCCCTGCTAATCATCCTGCAAGCCCGTGATGCCGCGGGAAAAGATGGAGTAATTCGCCATGTAATGTCGGGCATCAACCCCCAAGGATGCCGGGTTCATAGTTTTAAGACCCCTACCAAGAACGAGTTGGAGCACGACTACTTCTGGCGCCACTATATCGCACTGCCTCAGCGAGGGATGATCGAGATATTCAATCGCTCCCATTACGAGAACGTGCTGGCCACCAGGGTGAACCCATCGTGGATCCTCAACGAACGGATCCCGGGATACGGCTCGGTGGATAAAATAGACCAACCTTTCTGGGATAGCCGCTACGAGAGCATCAACGCGATTGAAAAACATCTTTATCAGAACGGGATGCGTATCCTTAAATTTTTCTTGAACGTTTCCAAGGAGGAGCAGAAAGAACGCTTCCTCGCGCGCATTGATGAACCGGATAAAAACTGGAAATTCAGCTCGGCCGACCTGCATGCTCGATCACAATGGGACGATTATTCGCGTGCCTTCGAAGAGATGCTGGAGAAGACCTCCAAGCCGCACGCGCCGTGGTACGTGATCCCCGCCGATAAGAAATTTTTCGCTCGTGTTGCCGTCGGTGATATCATCCTTGAACTGTTCAAATCGCTCGACCTGCACTACCCGCCCGCCGAGTCGCCCGAGCTGCTTCAAAAAGCACGGGAGACACTTTTACGAGAATAAATGGGAAATCGTTCACGTTTAGAGACCATTTCTCCTGAATTTCCTTGCTTGAATGCGCCTATCCAATTGCGAGATCAACCACAGCATGCTGAACACGAAGGCGACAAATGCCGATGCCCCGATGAACTCCGAGGAGAGCAGAAATTCTTGCCCAAAGATGAAATAGGCAGCCGCGATCATTCCCGCCAACACCGCATACATGGTGCCAAAAATGCTTCCCAGCTCCCTGATCACGTTGCCCGACTCTTTGCTCGTATTGAGCTTTCTCGGAGCCACCGCCTCTTCTGCTTCTATCTGGTGCATGATGCGGTGTTTCAGGTTATCCGGAGCCTTCTCCTTGGTTTTCTGCATGAGGATCCGCACCCTCTCTTCTTCTTTCGTTATGTTATTCTTTTTCATCCTATTTTAAATAAAATCTGCGATTCCATGAGTGATTCTTTCTTGTTCTATAAATCATTCTTCATTCCTCCTTGAATGATTCTTCATTAACCCGATAATGTCTCTGCAGCAGCTCCTTGAACGTTTTTCGTGCTCGAAATAGCTTTACTTTCACGTTGGATTCATTCAACCCCGTGATTTTGACGATCTCTTTCACCGGATTATCCTCTAAATAATAGAGGGTGAGCAACAGGGAGTCGCCCTTTGGCATCCTCTCTAGGATATCTGCCACCATCTCTCGTTGACCCAATGCCTCTAAGTCGGTTTGCAGCGTGTTATCTGATAGGTGCGATACATCCGCCAACTCCATCTCTTTATCAAACACCCATAACCTCGCTTTCGTGTGGGTAATGGCGGTGTTATACACGATGCGGTAGAGCCACGTCGAGAACTTGCTTTCGGAACGAAAACCGTGAAGATTCCGGTAGGCCTTCACGTAGCTTTCCTGCACGACATCTTCCGCGTCCTGCCTGTTGCCGCATATCCGGTAGGCGATGGTAAACGCCATGTCCTGGTACGTGTCGACAAAGTAAGCGAACGCGGAAGTGTTGCCCGAAAGCACTTGCTGTACCCGTTGATTTTCGTTCATCGTGAGCGGTTATTCCAATTCTTCTCGCTCCTGTTCTTCTCGCTCCTGTAAACGGGGCATCTTTTGCACCACTAAGAAATAGGCAAGATAACCCACGCCAAGGAAGAAGACCACACTCGCTCCGGTGACCCAGAATGAGTTATTCTGGCCGATAACAAGGTATTCTGAACAGAGAAAGCCCACGATAATTCCTATACCCAGGGCGATCAGCACGATCCCATTTCGCAGCGATACCAACCGGTTGGGATCTGCTTTTCGCCTTTTTGGACTATCCGCGGGAATGATGCCTTGGTTGATGAGCGCCATTCGTTCCTGATTGCGGCTTCTAATCCATTGGATTCCCAGCACCCAGCCGGCAATTATCGGTAAGCCGATGGTGCAAATAATGGCTATTACCGGTATAAAATCGTCCCACATAATCGTTACATTTTAAAAGTGAATACTCTGTTTACATCCATAGGACAATGCCGCAGCAAGGATGGTTACAAAAATAGTGTGATTTTTTGATGAAAGTGCGGTTTGCAATGAAAATTAGGCGGTTGCATAACCACCGTGTTAAATAGAGTCAGGGGTTAGAATGAAACTTTGAAGTTTATTCCCGCACCCATAAATCGCATATCCTTGGTGCCTAATTCTGTTGTCGGTATCTTAAAGTAGGGCTCCACGTGATAAGAGAAACGCGAGGTAAGTCGCTGCTCCATACCAAGGGTTAAATTTATTCGTCCGAACGGGTGGAAGTTGTCAAAGGGAGGGGATGATTCTTCTGTTATCGACTCTTTCGTGATTACCTCGTAAACAATTTCTTGTTCCCCGTTGTGCTCCTTAACGAACTCTATCAGCTCTTGCTTTCTATCTATCATCTGGTAATCTTGCTGTATGAATAGAATGGACGATACTCCACCGGAGATATAGAAACTTCTATTTTTTTCGCTGTGAAATTTCCATGTCAAGTTAAGCGGTACATCAATAGCTGTTAATTCTCCCGATGTTCGGTTCTCTATTCCCATTGATTCACGGATCGGTTGAGTCATTGAGACACGCTGATGTTCGGCTAAGATGCCTGTGGAAAGCGAAAAAGAACCACTTATAGGAATATCCGCGGTGATCCCCCCGGCAATAGCGAATGAGGTAGCCGACGAGGTCGTAGCTATCCCAGGGGATAAGTGAATTCCCAGTCGAATTCTTTCTCGGGCTGTTAGATGCTTTTCATTTTGTTTTATAAACCCGGGTTCTGACCTCTTGTCGGCCGACGCCTGATGTTTTTCAGTTAAACGCTTTTGTTCTTTTTTTGGAACGACTGTTTGTTGACTCGTATCGACACGTTCAGTCGAAGGGCGTTTGGTCTCTGGCTCCGAGCGTGTCATCGGTTGGATTACGTGTGACAGAACGGCAAGTTGTTCAATAACGGGTTGTTCAACCATCGGTACTTCTAC
>CAYFMZ010000037.1:0-24155 GCA_964344275.1 uncultured Proteiniphilum sp. | reverse complement strand
GGGTAACGGCTTTCACGCACCACCTCGGCTGCCGGATTGCTCCCGTAATTCCAATCCCAATTGGCAAATTTTTCCCGTCGTGCCCGTTCGATCGCGTCCAGTTCGGCATCGCTGAACGAGTAGGGCTTCATTTCGGGAAACTCCTTTATCATCTGCTCCAGTATTTTATCAGCAAACTGATCTACCGTTATCTTTTCCGGAAGATAAGGAAGGATATTATCCACCCGGCTGCGGACCGACTTCACCCCTTTCGACCCCACGGTCTCCTTGGATGGCTCCAACGCCTTCGATAGTACTGTCAAATCGGTATTAAACAAGAGGCAACCGTGGTGCATCACCCGCTCATCGGCATACGCCTGGGCATTTCCACAGATCTTTTTCCCGTCGATCGTGATATCGTTCCTGCCCGAGAACTCCGCTTTCACCCCTAAGTCTGCCAGTGCATCGATCACGGGCCTCGAGAACGTTTTAAAGTCGAAGTCGCTCCTCCCCTCCTCGTCGTTCGAGATGATGGTATAATTAAGATTGTCCAGGTCGTGGTACACCGCTCCCCCGCCCGTGATCCGACGTACCACATGGATGCCGTGCTCTTTCACGTAGCGTTCGTTGATCTCCGCGAGCGTGTTCTGGTACTTACCCACGATAATGGCCGGTTCGTTGATCCAAAGGATAAATATTTTATCGAACTGCTTCAGTTTCTTGAAACAGTACTCTTCCAGCGCGATGTTGTACGCGGGATCGGTGCTCTTATTTACGATGTATATCATATTTAAAAACATCGCGGGCCGAGATACTTAACACCCGAACCCGCGACAATATTGATCTATTAAAATGTATACAGTTAAATTATTGAGACATATAAATATTTCGTGGGGCACCCGTTAGATGAAACAGGCGTTATCTGATAAGCTGTTTGAGCGTAGCGAGTTATTTATCAGATAGCCAGTGAATCTTTTCCGTTAAACCAAAATAACGAGTAAGCGAGGGCAGTGTCAAACTTGTTTGAAAAATGCCGAGCGTGAGTTATTTATTAAAATGAACAGAGCCAAGCTTGCTTGAGCTATATCATGGCGAGGAAAAGTCTAATTTCAGTGAATTACAAACGGGTCACGAAATATTGTCAGTCGAATGATTTAATTGTATTACAAATGAAACAGTAATTTATCATTAATCTCACTTTTTCCTCTTGGGAATATGCACTGCTTCTCCCAGCACATCGGCAAACGCCTCAAAGATCGCCTCGGAATAGGTGGGGTGACCGTAGATAGTTTTCACCACCTCGTCCACCGTGATCTCCATCTCCATGATCAGCGACGCCTGGGTAATCAACTCGGCCGCCGTTGGCCCGATGATATGCACCCCGAGCACCTCGCCGTAGCGGTTATCGGCTATCACCTTCACAAACCCGACGGACTCGCTCGATGCCAGCGCGCGCCCATTGGCCGAGAAGTTAAAACGCCCGATCCGGATATCGTCGTACTTCTCGCGTGCCTGCTCCTCGGTAAGCCCTACCATGGCTACTTCGGGAAGGGTATACACCACGGAAGGCGCGGAGAGCAGCTTCACGGAGCGTTGATTTCCTTTCACCGCGTTTTCGGCGGCCACCTCTCCCATGCGGAAGGCCACGTGCGCGAGCATCTTGATGCCGTTCACGTCACCCGGGGCGTAAATCCCTTTCACGCTGGTCTCCATATACTTGTCCACCTTAATTCGTCCCTTCTCGGTCTCGAGCTTGATCTCGCCCACTCCCTCCACATCGGGAACGCGGCCGATAGCGAGCAGCACCCTGTCCGCGATGACCGACTCTTTACCCTCGATTTTGAGTTCCAGCTTATCCCCTTTGTCCACGATCTCGGTGATCCGAGCAGAGGTGATCACCTCCATCCCTTTTTTCTTGATATCGCGGGTAAGCTCTTCCGATACCTCGTGATCGAGGTTTGCCACGATGCGGTCCATCATCTCGATGATGGTCACTTTAGAACCCAAGCCTGCAAACGACTGTCCCATCTCGGTACCAATTACCCCGCCGCCAATCACGGCCAATGTTTCGGGCACCTCTTTGATGGCCAGCAAATCGTCGCTGGTAAGCACTTTATCGTTCTCGATTCCGGGAATATTCACCCTGGCCACTTTTGAGCCGCCGGCCAAAATAATCTTATCGGCTTTGATGATCTGGGTATCGTTGACCACCACATCTTTGTTCTTGTTGATCTTCCCAACGCCCTTGAAAATATCCACACCGTTGCTCTTGAGAAGTCCCTCCACGCCGCTGGTAAGCTTCCTCACCACGCCGTTCTTGAACTCCTGCACCTTCTCCATATCGACCTTGATTGCCGAGCTATCGATAATAATTCCTCTCGATGCCGCCATCTTGATATGCTCGATGATCTCTACGTTCTTCAGGTAGGTCTTGGTAGGGATGCATCCCACGTTGAGGCAGGTTCCCCCGAAGACACCTTTCTCCACGATCGCCACCTTCGCTCCCAGTTGAGCCGCCTTGATGGCCGCCACGTAACCCGCGGGGCCACCGCCGATCACCACCACGTGGTAGTTATCCTCAAGTCGGATCATTCGTTTGTCCTCCTCGCTCTCTTCGGCACCGGTATCTTCAAACTCTTCCGGCATCAAGGTATCCACCGATTCGTTTTCATCGCCGATATAGCCGATTACTTCGGTCACCGGTACGGTCTCGCCGTCGTGATGAACGATCTTGAGCAGGATACCCGTCGCTTCCGCTTCGATCTCCATGCTGGTTTTATCGGTCATGATCTCGAGGATGATCTCCCCTTCGGTGACGGGATCGCCCTCTTTCTTCAACCATTTCACAATTTGCCCTTCGGTCATGTCGATACCTGCTTTGGGCATGATTACTTCAAAAGCCATATACTATTTTTGTTTCAGGTAGGGTGTCTAGTTGGCACCTCGTAGTTTTGTTATATTAATAAAGTGATCGGATCCTCCATCACCGCCTTCAGGTCGGTCATGAATTTAGCAGCCGCCAGTCCATCGATAATCCGATGATCGCTGGTAAGGCTCATCTTCATGATGGGCCGCACCACCAGCTCTCCGTTGATAGGAACGACCGTCTGTTTCGTGGATGCCACGCTCAATATCGCCGCGTTGGGCTGGTTGATGATCGCCGTAAACTCGTCCACGGCATACATCCCCAAGTTGCTGATGGTAAACGTGCTCCCTGCTTGCTCATCCGGAAGTAATTTCTTCGAGAGCGTACGCGCAGTGAGGTCTTTGAGCGACACCACGATTTCGCTGAGCGACATCTTATCGGCCCCTTTTACCACCGGCACCAGCAGGCCCTCATCCAGTCCTACTGCCATCCCGAGGTTCACATAATTATGGAACGTGAGTTCGGTACCCTCTTTATTGAGGCTGGCATTGATATATTTATGCTTCGGCAATGTCTTCACTACCGCCAATGAGATCAGGTCGGTCACCGTCAGCTTCTTCTCGGTCTGCGCCATGATGGGATCGATCAACCGTTTACGCAGTGCCAGCATCTCGGTCATATCCACCTCCCACGTTTGGGTAAAGGTAGGTGCTCCGTAGAAACTTTCTGCCATGCGCTTGGCAATAATCTTCCGCATCTGCGTCATCGGGATGGTTTCCGTATCGCCCGCCGGTGCTTCTTTCGCGCTCGCGGCACCCCCTTTGTCCGCCCCAGCTTTCTGAGCAGTTGCAGCGGGTGCCTTAAACGCAGTTTCTGCCGGCACATCCACCTCTCCAAAATCGTTCAACGTGAAGCGTGCTTTCAATTCCGGATCAGAGATCATCTGAAGCACATCATCCTTCATGATCTTATGTTCATGCCCCGACCCCTTGATCCCCTTCAAGTCGATATCATGCGCCTCCGCGATGCGTCTCGCCAAGGGGGAGACATGAATCTTCTCCTCGTAGTTATAACCGGCAACATCGTCTTTGTGGATACGCCCCTTGTAACCGGTTCCGGTTACATCTGCCAGGTTCCTCACTCCAAGACGTTTAGCCAGCGCTCTCGCGGCCGGCGTTGCCCGTATCTTATTATTTTCCATTCGTTCCTGTTTATCGTTTATTCACTAGTCGAAGGATTTGCTTTTTAATACGATCCACGCTGGGTATCATCGCGGTCTCGAGGGTCTGGTTGTACGGGATCGGCACATCTTCGCCGGCCAGGCGCATGATCCGCCCGTCCAGGTAATCGAACGCGTCGCTCTCGGCGATCATCGCGGCCACCTCCCCGATAAATCCTCCCGTTTTGTGGGCATCGTTCACCAGCAATACTTTCCCTGTTTTCTTTACCGAGTTAAGTACTGCATCCTTATCGAGAGGGGCCAATGTACGTAGGTCCACCACCTCCACGCTCACCCCTTCGGTCTCGTGTACTTCTTCCGCGGCTTGAATAACTCGCTCCAGCATGCGGCCGTAGGTGATGACCGAGACATCTTTTCCTTCCCTCTTTATATCGGCTTTGCCGAGCGGGATCACAAAATCGGGATCGACGGGTACTTCGCCCTTCAAATTGTATTGTGCCTTGTATTCAAGAAAGATCACCGGGTTATTGTCACGGATAGCCGCTTTAAGCAACCCCTTGGCATCGGCCGGAGTCCCTATCGAGACCACCTTGAGTCCCGGTATGTGGGTAAACCAGGCTTCGAGCGACTGCGAATGTTGCGCCGCAGAACCCACTCCACCTCCGGCCGCAGCGCGGAACACGACAGGTATCTGCCCCTTCCCTCCGTACATGTATCGTGTCTTGGCCGCTTGATTCACAATGTTGTCCATCATGTATACAATAAAGTCCATGAACGATACTTCCACGATGGGACGCATTCCGGTCATCGCGGCGCCGACCGCGGCACCCGATATGGCGTTTTCAGAAATGGGGGTATCGCGTACCCGCTCTTTTCCGAACTCCTCGATCATTCCTACCGATGTGCCGAAATCGCCCCCGAAAACACCCACATCTTCACCCATCAAAAACACGTTCTCATCGCGACGCATCTCCTCGGACATGGCCATGTTGATGGCATCGCGAACAGACATTAATTTTGTTTCTTTTTCCATTTATTGTTGTACTGTTTTTATTTTCTTTGCTTCTTATGAGACGCGCTGTGAACGCTCCCTCTCGATTGCTTTAAAACAACGGTGTGTTAATTATGTTTGGATCAAGGAGCAAATACATCCTCGAAAGCCGACTCCAGGGTGGGTTCGGGGCTGCTTAACGCAAATTTAACGGACTCTTCCACAGCGTCGCCCGAAGCATCTTCCAACACTTTAATTTCCTCTTCGGTCGCTATCTTGTTTTCCAAAAGATGGTTTTTAAAACGAACGATGGGATCTCGCTTCTTCCACTCGTCCACCTCCTCTTTGGTACGGTATTTTCCGGGATCGGAGGTCGAGTGCCCCAACCAGCGGTAGGTAATCGATTCCACAAGGACCGGTCCGTTGCCCGCGCGCACGTATTCAACAATTTCTTCAAACTTGTCATAGACAGCCAACAGGTCGTTTCCATCCTCGATGAAGTGCCCCGGTATCCCGTAGGACGAAGCCCGCAAATAGTTGTAATCGATATTGATCACATCCTTGATGGGCGTACTGATACCGTACATATTATTGATGGAGTAAAAGATGACCGGCAACTTCCATACAGAGGCCATGTTCAGGGTTTCGTGGAACGTGCCTTCGTTGCAAGCACCGTCGCCAAAACAACACATCACGATCTTGCCTGTACCCTTCATCTTTTGGGTTAGCGCAGCGCCTACGGCCATTCCCATGCCGCCGCCCACGATGCCGTTGGCACCCAGGTTGCCCCCATCGAGGTCGGCAATATGCATGGAGCCGCCCTTCCCCTTGCAGGTACCGGTAGCCTTTCCCATGATTTCGGCCATCATCCCATTGAGGTCGATCCCCAGTGCGATGCTCTGCCCGTGTCCACGGTGATTGGAGGTGATCAGGTCGAACCCCTTTTCTATTGCGGCGATTGCACCCACGTTGGCCGCCTCTTCTCCAACTGAAAAGTGGGTCATCCCAGGCACAACCCCCCTTTGGACAAGTCGGTTTACTTTATTATCAAAGTTGCGTATATCCAGCATCATGCGATGCATCTCCAACATTTTTTCTTTTGATAAACGAGTCTCTTTTTTTAATTTAGTTTTCGCCATAGCAGCTTCCTTTAAACATATATTTTTGTGATTTTTGAAAACTTAGAATGATCCTACATAACAACAGTTCTTTTCTGCTATTGTTTGAACCGGACTCCTTTTTATATTTTATTAAATATTTGATTCGAGCGGCATAAAAATCCATTTTCAGGGGCTTCTACAGCAAAAAGTAAGCAGAAGAAAAAATATTCATGACAATTTTGTCGTTAATTAAAATATTCCTATATCTTTGCAATATGTCGAATGCCAACAATAGGTGATGTTCTCAAAAGCGTGTGAATACGGAATAAAAGCGGTGATATATATCGCCATGCAGTCGCTGCGCGATGTGCGGGTGAAAATGGGCGATATCGTGGAAAATATCGGATCGCCCGAGGCTTTTACCGGTAAAATATTGAGCATGTTGACAAAAAACGGCATCGTGGACTCTTACACCGGCCCCAACGGTGGGTTTGAAATGAAGCCCGAGCACCTTCACTTGATCACTGTGGCCGATATCGTGAAGGCCATCGACGGCGACGAATTCTTTCATGGTTGTGTGCTGGGTTTGGCTCGTTGCGACAAGGAGCATCCCTGCCCCATGCACCACACAGTGGATAAAATTCGTACAAGCATGCGGACCGCCCTACACCAAACTTCCGTGTTTGAACTGGCTACAGGGCTGAAAAATAAAGAGTCGATGCTTATAAGGTAATTTTTTTACCCCTATTTCAGATATTTTTGTCTGAAATAGGTAACCCGGTTCAAGCAGTGATGCTAATATGATCACCAATAACATGGCCAGCAATAACATTTCACGAATCGGCACAGGGAGTCTGATTTCATTGAGTAACAATTAGTAATAAATAATCATGCAAACCAAAGACATTCATTTTCATCTACTTGCTTTTCCTTCCGTCTTTTTATGGATTGGATTCGTGGGAGCCATCAGCTTCATGGAGGCGTGGTTAAAGTTCCGGGCACCGGGGGTAACACTTCCATTGGGGCTGGGTATCGGCAGCCTCGTGTTTGGTGCTTTGAATAAGGTAGAGTGGGTGCTCGCTATACTCATGGCCGTAGATCTCTTTATGCTCAATAGAAGCGGAATTGACACGCCTCGGCTCTTTTACTTGATCGCGTTGGGCATCCTCATCCTGCAGACTCTCTGGCTATTGCCCGCGCTCGACGCTCGCATCCCTCTTTACCAGCAGGGAGTGGACGTGCCTTCATCGCCTCTTCACTTCTATTACGTGGGGACGGAAATCATTAAAGTCGTCTGCCTGTTCGTGACGGGAATTCATTTCATAAAATCAATCCGAATGCTCATATCACAAGTTTATACCTAAAATTTTTTCAGCTATGTCACAAAAAAAGTTATGGATTGCATTTAGCCTGGTCGTGGGCCTGTCGTTTGGCGTGCTCCTCTATTACGGTGCACAGATTTACCAACAAGCCCCTCCCGTTCCGGAGCAGGTGGTAGATGAAAATGGCACCCCGCTCTTCACGGGAAATGACATCAAGGATGGCCAGAATGTTTGGCAAAGTATCGGGGGACAAGAGATTGGAAGCATTTGGGGCCATGGTGCCTACGTGGCACCCGACTGGACGGCCGATTACCTTCACCGGGAGGCTCAGTATCTCTTAACCAAATGGTCTGGAGAAGAGTACAACCGCCCGTTTGATGAGTTATCGTACCCCGAGAAAATGTTCTTGGAGAGTCGCCTACAAGAGTTTCTTCGGACTAACACGTACGACGAGGCGACCGGCACGCTCGTCATCCACAGTGAGCGCTACGAAGCCTTTGAACACAACAAGCGCCACTACACCGGCATCTTCATGGAGGACCCTGAACTCGATGAGTTGCGCGCCGCGTATGCCATCGCGAAAAATACCATTAAGTCGCAAGACCGGATGGACAAGATGGCTACCTTTTTCTTCTGGGCATCTTGGGCGTGCGTTACCGAACGCCCGGGCTCGGATGTAACCTATACCCACAACTGGCCGCCCGACGAGCAAATCGGCAACGTGGCCACGAGCGACCTGGTGCTGTGGACCGGCTTCAGCATTATCATGCTGCTGGTCGGAATCGGAATCATGATCTTCGTACAAGCACGTACCCGCGAGGAGGAGACACTCCGCCCGATGGAGGATCCATTGATGAACCAGACCATTACTCCCTCCATGTGGGCCGTGAAGAAATATTTCTGGGTAGTAAACCTACTCATCTTAGCGCAGGTGCTATTGGGCGTGATCACCGCGCACTATGGCGTGGAGGGCGACGGCTTTTACGGGATCGACATCGCCCAATTCATCCCCTACTCCATCACCCGCACGTGGCATATCCAACTGGCTATCTTCTGGATTGCCACCTCATGGCTGGCCACGGGCCTTTATATCGCGCCTTCGTTGAGTGGCCGAGACCCTAAATTCCAGAAAACGGGGGTAAACGTGCTGTTTGTCGCCCTACTTATCGTTGTGGCCGGTTCAATGATCGGACAATGGTTTGGCGTGATGCAACGCTTGGACTTAGTGAACAATTTCTGGTTTGGGCACCAAGGATACGAGTACGTGGACCTGGGCCGCTTCTGGCAAATACTCCTGGTGGTTGGCCTCTTCTTATGGTTATGGCTGATGATGCGCCCCATCGTGCCCATTATTAAAAAGGGAACTTCCGAACGGGGAATGCTAATTCTCTTCTTGCTCTCCTGTGCTGCCATCGCGCTTTTTTACGGCGCGGGGCTGATGTGGGGCAGGACCACCAACTTGGCCATCGCCGAATACTGGCGCTGGTGGGTAGTGCATCTCTGGGTGGAAGGGTTCTTTGAAGTGTTCGCCACGGTAGTAGCCGCGTTCCTTTTCACCCGCATGGGGCTATTGGGCGTTAAGTCGGCCACCAACAACGTGCTGTTCGCCACCATTATTTTCTTATCGGGAGGTATCTTGGGCACGTTCCACCACCTCTACTTCACCGGCACACCCACCGGGGTAATGGCCGTGGGAGCCACCTTTAGCGCGTTGGAAGTAGTACCACTGGTACTGATCGGCTTTGAAGCTTACCACAACTACCGCATGAGCAAGGCAACCGAGTGGCTCAAAGATTACAAGTGGCCCATCTACTTCCTGCTGTCAGTTGCCTTCTGGAACTTCTTGGGAGCCGGGATATTCGGGTTTATCATCAACCCGCCCATCGCCCTCTTCTACATGCAAGGATTGAACACCACGCCGTTACATGGCCACGCCGCGCTCTTCGGGGTATATGGCATGCTGGGTATCGGGCTGATCCTGTTCGTGTTGCGCAGCATGTACCGCAAAGTGAAATGGAACGACAAACTGATCTCCTTCACCTTCTGGTCCCTCAATATCGGCTTGCTGCTCATGCTCTTCCTGAGCCTGTTACCCGTGGGCCTGATGCAGACCGTGGCCAGCGTGAAGGAGGGAATGTGGTACGCCCGTTCCGCCGAGTTCATGCAACACCCCGTGGTAAACGTCTTCAAATGGCTACGCACGGTGGGTGACACCATCTTCGCGATTGGTACGCTTACCCTCTTCTGGTTCGTGTACAAGCTGACAATAAAAAAGAAACGAAAATAAAAACAACCTATTATAACGCGAGAACTTAATTTTACTAACATCAGAATAATCCCGGGCTGCTAAAAAACAGCGGCCGAAAAAAAGGGACTATTCCTTAAAACGAAAAGTAATTATGAATATCAACAATCAACGTATCGTCGGAGAAATCGTGGCAGAAAACTACAAAACCGCGGCGATATTTAAACGATACAGGATCGACTTCTGCTGTAACGGGAACCGCACCATCGCCGACGCGACTAAAAGCAAGGAGATCGACGAAGAAAAACTCCTAACCGAATTAAACGAGGTGATGGGAGAAAAGGTGCAAGGAGAGATCGATTTTAAAGCATTCCCCATCGACCTGCTGGCCGATTACGTGGAAAAAACGCATCACCGCTACATCGAGCAGCGCATTCCCGAGATCACTCCCTTCCTGAGCAAGGTGGCTCGCGTGCACGGGGCAAACCACCCCGAGTTGCTTGAAGTGGAGCAGCTCTTCACGGAGACGGCGCAAGATTTGGCGGCTCACCTCAAGAAAGAGGAGCTGATGCTCTTCCCCTATATCCGTCAAATGGTGAAATCGAACATGGGCGACAAAAAACGCCCGAAGACAGCCCTTGGATCGGCTACCGAATACATCGAGCAGATGGAAGAGGAGCACGAGGCCGAAGGGGAACGGTTCCGCCGCATTGCAGAGCTCACGGATGACTACACCCCGCCGGCAGATGCCTGTAGAACGTATATGGTTACGTTCGATATGCTGAAGGAGTTCGAAGAGGACCTGCACCGCCATATACATATAGAGAACAATATCTTGTTTCCTAAATCGATGGAAATGGAGCGGGAACTCGTAGAATAAATAACTCAAGTTTCACATGCATCAATTATTACAATTATAGCAAATAATGAGGCCTATAAATGTTGGATGGGGTATCCGTTAGATGAAATAGGCGCGATCTGATAAGCTGTTCGAACTTTTCCGAAAAGCTAAGTGAGCAGAGCCAAACTTGTTTGAGCTATGCCATAGCAAGGAAAAGTCTAACTTTAGTGAATCTGTAACGGGTCATAGAACATTGTCAGCCGAATTATTTCTATAAGTGAACACAGAGATAAAACTCGTTTTAGCTATGTTGAGCGTAGAAATAATCTAACTTCAGTGAAATTTAGCTGTAGTTGTAGTGCATGAGAAACTTGAATAAAGTATGTTATTAAACGAGGAAGAAGCTATTTGGCAGATCTTCCTCGTTTTTTTTATACCTTCGCGAGTTACCAAGGAGAAAATGAAAAAAGAAAACAGTCGTTCCGCGGTGATTATCGCGAAGGGGAGATTCCCTCAACATCCCATCCCGCTATCCTATATCAATAGCGCGGAATATATTGTCTGTTGCGATGGGGCAGCCAACGAGTTTATCGCCGGCGGCGGTATCCCCAACGCGATCGTGGGCGACGGCGATTCCGTCTCGACCGAGAACCGGCAACGGTTCGGGGGTATCTTACACATTAATCGGGACCAGGAGACGAACGACCTCACGAAGTCGGTACACTACTGCGTGCAACGAGGGATTACCGATATCGTGATCGTGGGAGGCACCGGCAGACGGGAGGATCACACGTTGGGCAATATCTCTTTGTTGGCAGAATACATCGCGATTGACGAAATCACTCGCGTGATCATGACCACCGACTGGGGCATCTTCACGCCCATTCGTGCCAACCAGGTGTTTCAAAGCTTCAAAGGCGAGGCGGTGTCGCTATTCTCGCTCGACCGGGAACCGATCACCACGCGTAACCTAAAGTACGCCCTTGATAACCGGGTGCTTACTAATTGGTGGCAGGGGTCACTCAACGTCTCACTGGGGGATACATTCACCGTGAAAACATCGGGGAGAGTAATCGTTTTTCAGGCTTATAAGTAAAAGAATCGGGGTTCGGGTGCAGCATAAAATATTTTCAGGAGAGCTCCCGCAGAACGTCGAGCGACTTGAGCGAGGGGAAGTCGTACAAGTGAAGCCTGTAATATTTCAAGAGGTGATCCACGATTCTATTACGGTCATCCCGCGATAACTTGAACCGGTGCATGTTGTGGTAACTCATACGTTTTAACCGCTGCAGGTACTCCCCCTCTCCTCTCTTTAAATAGTGTGAATGAAAGGGTGCTTGCCTCACGAACTCACCGTGTAACATATCAAAGTAACGGTCACCGTCAGCCCCTTCCATATTGGGGTAGATGCCCAAGAAGCGGGTGAGTCCCACCATGAAGGCAAGGTGAAAATTGGCAATCCCTTTTTCTGCAACTTCTAATGTTTCCACGGAGTTCCGCACGTAATCGTAGATGAGCTCGTTGCGGTCTGACTCCCGAAGGACGAGCGACAGGAACTCGGCCAAAAAAAAGGAGAGCGACACCTTGGTCATATCGGTACAGAGGTCGTACAACGGCATCAGTCGCTCTGTTTCCTTTAACCGCTGGATATCGCGCAGCGGCATATGTTCCACCTCGAGGCGCAGGAGCGACAAGGGGAAGAAAAGCGATGGTTTAATTTTCGATCTCCTACTTTTGGGCTTAGGCAGTAGGTACGAAACCCTCCCAAAATCGCGCGTGAAGACGCGCGTAATCGAGTAGGTATCGCTGTAGGACGACGTGCCAAGTACTATGCCTTCGGTTTTATAGTGCATTTATAGAGTCCGGGTTGGGAGATGACAAAAATAGCGAATTAATTTCACGCGCATGAAAAAAGCCCCGGGAATCCGGAGCTTCATTTATCAGCAGCAATCTCTACCTGATAGAGTGCTATCTTTTCATTCGCGTACGGGCAATCCCGCGTGCATGAATTAATACCCTTTTTTCTTGATACGAGCCGCTTTACCGCGAAGTTTACGCAGGTAATAAAGCTTGGTTCTACGCACCTTTCCTTGGCTGTTAATCGTTATACCATCAATGAACGGTGAGTTTATCGGGAAAATACGCTCCACCCCGATGTTATCCGACATCTTTCTCACGGTAAACCGCTTGTTGTTACCGTGTCCAACAATCTTGATCACAACTCCACGATACTGCTGGATACGCTCCTTGTTCCCTTCCGCGATGCGATAAGCGACGGTGACAGTATCACCACTCTTAAACACGGGAAGTTCCTTTTTCGCGGGAGCAAAAGAGTCCTCCGCTATTTTTATTAAATCCATGTTGAATAATGCTTTATGTTAATACTTAACCTTATTTAAACGCAATATAACGAACAAAGTCGACAGAGATTACGCAAAGCGGATGCAAAGGTAGTAATTTTTCTTTAAACATCCGTGTGAAATAATATTTAATCTATATTTTCTATCCTTGTGTTGATTCGAATCAGAAAATAGTGTATTTTTGACCTACTGGAATCGTTCTGGAAATAAAACTAACAAAGCAACACTCATCATCTGTATGAACCACAAATCAGCATGGATTGCTCTTATTGCTCTGTCACTGTTCGCGTGCAAGCCAGCTTACCAGGTCACGGACGTGTCCGGCAGCATTGTTCGAATGGATGCCACCTATGACACTCCACATCATAAAAGCATGTTCGCCCTCGTCCAATCGTATAAAACAGAACTCGATAGAGAGATGAACGTAGTGATCGGCAGCTCGGTCCGGTTCATGGATTACAAGCGGCCGGAGAGTTTACTAACTAACCTCACATCAGACGTGATGAAAGCGTTTGGTGATGAGCACCTGCCCAAAGGTGCCGATATCGGTGTGATGAACGTGCATGGACATCGTGCTACCCTACCAGCAGGGAAGATAACAATTGGGAACCTCTACGAGATCTACTCGTTTGATAATACGATAACCTTCTTGGAGCTGAAGGGGAGCGACCTGTACAAAATTTTCGATGCGTACGCTCGCATTGGCGGGGCGGGTATCTCCTCCAATGTACAGCTGGTGATTAAAGGAGACAAAGTGAAAAGCGTTACCATTGATGGACAACCGGTGGACGACGATCGTGTATATCATGTGGTAACGTTGGACTACTTGGCAGAAGGGAACGACCATATGGCAGCTTTCCGTGATGCTTTATCGCTCTCCGATACCGGCCTCACGCTCCGGGATGTGATGATCAACTGGGTGAGAGAACAAACACGGCAAGGAAAAGAGATCGACTCTACACTCGATGGTAGAATCAAAATAATCAAGTAATTCAGACACCAATGAAGACCCTACAACGACACGCTCTCTTCTTTCTTATTATCGTATTTTTCCTTTCAGGATGTGCTCAACAAATGCACCTGGTGGTGCTTCACACCAATGACACGCACAGCCGAATCGAGCCCCTTCCCGAGACTGATCGGACCGCACCTGGAATGGGAGGTGTAATACGACGGGCCACATATATTGATGGCGTAAGAAAAGAAAATAAAAACGTGCTGCTGTTCGACGCCGGCGATTTTTTACAGGGAACTCCCTACTTTAATCTTTTTAAAGGAGAAGTAGAGGTGGAGGCGATGAATCGGATGGGGTATGACGCGGCTACTTTAGGAAATCACGAATTCGATTATGGACTCGAGGTATTAGAGAAAGTGGTGCGTGAAGCGAGCTTCCCTATCGTGTCGAGTAATTACGATTTTTCGGACACGCCGCTCGCGGGATTGATCCCTCCCTACCTTATCCTAAAAAAAAGAGGTATACGTATCGGCGTGATGGGAATCAATATCCAACCCCGGGGATTGATAGCGGCAGAACATTATAAGGGGATGAAATTCTTGGATCCAGTAAAAACCGCGAACGAAATGGCAGTGAAGCTTCGAGAAGAATATCAATGCGATATGGTCATCTGTCTCTCACACCTGGGTTATATACCTGATAGGCGGTTAGCAGAATCGTCTCGTCATATCGACCTGATTATTGGTGGACACAGCCATACCCATATGAAGCAGCCAGTTACACTTAAAAACCTAGACAATAAAGAAGTAGTAGTTTTCCAAACGAACGGGCGAGGGGTACACGTGGGGCGATTAGATGTACAATTAAGTAAGTAAGTATAAAGTGAGAGTAATGGGAAGATCAATTAGTAAAAGAATTAAATTATTATTATACCTCTTTGGGGCCTCTTGCTTGTTTTCACAAGCGCAATCATCACCCGTTTTGCAGGAGCAAGCGGATAAAGAAGCTATGAAACGGTGGGTAGATTCGGTCTATAGCAGTATGTCGATAGACCAGAAGGTAGGACAGCTTTTTATGCCCATCGTAGAGCCAAAAAATAGCTGGAAAAACAGGATTGCCGGTTACGTTCAACAACAGAAAGTGGGTGGCTTGTTGTTTTCTAGGGGGACGCTGGCTGAGCAAGCCGAAGTTACAAATTACGTGCAGGAGCTAGCCGATATACCTCTTTTGATATCACTCGATGGCGAATGGGGCCTATCGATGCGGCTGACCGATGCACCAGCTTACCCCCGAAACCAGATCGTGGGAGCTATACAGGATCCTGAGATACTGAGGCTGTATGGACGGGAAGTAGCACGGCAGTGTCGAGAAATGGGCATTCATGTGAACTTCGCGCCCACGATAGATGTACATAGTAATCCCGATAACCCGGTGATAGGAACGCGGTCGTACGGAGAAAACCCTGAACGGGTGGCAACCCAAGGGATAGCTTTCGCGCAAGGATTAGAAGAAAACGGTGTGATGGCAGTGGCAAAGCATTTCCCTGGTCACGGCGACACCTCCGAAGATTCACACCTCACCCTGCCTACTATTCAGCACGATAGAACACGCTTAGATAGTGTAGAACTTCTCCCTTTCAAGAAGTATATTCAAAGCGGACTGTCTGGCTTGATGATCGGGCACTTGAACGTGCCCTCTTTGCACACCAGTGGAATGCCGGCATCTCTTTCCCCCAAAATCGGGACACTGCTTTTGAAAGAAGAAATGGGATTTACGGGACTGACGTTTACCGATGGTATGGCAATGAAAGGTGTCTCCGATCAGCCCGACGCGAGCGTGAAAGCCTTGCTCGCGGGAAACGATGTGATACTGGGTGTAGTAAACCAAAAAAAAGAGTTTGACTCGGTAAAAAAAGCCATCGCCGAGGGTGTTATTTCCTCTTCCCTTCTTGAAGAGAAAGTGCGAAAAGTACTCTCTTATAAATATATTCTAGATACCCATCGCTTCACCCCGATCAACACGGGTACTATCCATCGTCGAGTTAACGCTCCATCAGCCGAGTGGGTTCGGAGGAAAATTTACGATGGAGCCATGACGCTGGTGAAAAACAACAACGATCTCCTGCCGCTGAAAGAGTTGGATAAGCTGCGGATCGCTTCGGTAGCCGTGGGTGCTCCAGCGTCCAATCCATTTCAACACTTTTTAAAAAAGTATGGCGATGTAACCACTTACCAAACCGAATCTACTGCCGCGATCGCGGGGATCTCATCGTTGAAAACATTTGATCTCGTGATTCTTTCTATCCACTCTCCCAAAGCCGTCGATGCGGTCGCGGTTCAACAATTGGCAGAGGAGTCGAACATTGTCTTGGTCTTATTCACATCACCTTACCGTCTGACCAACTTCCAATCGGCAGTGGAAGCTGCCACCGCGGTAGTAGTGGGCTATGATGCCACCGAATTCGCACAGGCAAGTGCTGCCCAAGGCATCTTTGGAGGAATAGCGATGACCGGACGATTACCAGTCACAGCCGGCCCCTTTGAAGAGGGTGCAGGCATCGACACCCGAAAAACACGCTTGAGCTATTCCATGCCCGAAGAGGTAGGACTCTCATCGACACACTTCGAGGACATTGAACATATTGCTTTGGAAGGAATTCGTCAACGTGCCTACCCAGGATGTCAAATCTTAGTAGCGAAAGACGGAGTAATCATTTATGAAAGAGAATTCGGCGAAGTCGATTATGGACAGAGCTCTCCAGTAAGTGACGAAACAGTTTATGATCTAGCATCCGTGACCAAAGCATCGGCCACACTCCCGGCTATCATGAAATTATACGATGAAAAAAAAATAGCATTACAAGACCCCATCGTGAAATTCGTTCCACAAGCCAAGGGAAGCGATAAGTCCAATGCTACCATTCGTTCACTTCTCCTGCATGAATCTGGAATTGTCTCTTTCATTCCTTATTATGTCACGGCAATAGACGAAAACAGTTACTCTGGCTCGCTATTTGGTTCCCGTTCGGCCACGTACCACGTGCGTTACGCGGGCGCTTGGGGCCGAACTGATTACCGTTTTTTGCCACAATTCATCTCTTCCAGCCCGTCAGATAAATTCCACCTCCCAGTAGCGAAAGATCTATATGCTAGTGATGAAATGCATCACGCGTTGTTAAAAGAGATATTTTCCACACCACTTCGCGGAAAGGGAAGATACAATTACAGTTGCCTAAACTTTATGCTGCTCAAGGAGGCGACAGAAAACATTTCAGGAGATAATATGAATACTTACCTGAAACAACATTTTTATCGTAAACTCGGGGCAACCAGTACTACTTTCCGTCCTCTGGAACAGATGCCCCTCAACCGGATCGCTCCCACAGAAAATGATCCTTTCTTCAGAAAACAGCACTTACGGGGACACGTGCACGATGAGGGTGCTGCTCTATTTGGAGGCATCTCGGGAAATGCCGGCCTTTTTTCAAATGCCAATGACCTCGCGAAATTATACCAAATGTGGCTTAACGGGGGTGAGTATGGAGGCGAACGCTTTTTGAGCGAAGCGACCGTAAAACTTTTCACCACTGCAAAAAGCAACATTAGCCGAAGAGGACTTGGATTTGATAAACCCGATCCTAGAAATACCCGATCAAACCCCACTAGTCCTGGGACGCCTATCGAGGTATATGGACACACCGGGTTCACTGGCACTTGCTTTTGGGTAGATCCTACCCACGATATGATATATATATTCTTATCCAACCGAGTTACTCCCTCTCGATCGCCCAACCGTCTATCCACGCTAAAGACACGAGAGCGAATCCAAGAAGAGTTGTACAATGCACTAGAAAATAGACAAATCACACGAAATTCAAATACTAGCGGGGAAGAGACCCCCTAACACCACTCGTTGAGTAATCAAGAGGTGTTCATTCATTGAATTGAATTAAATTACATATGATACAACAACAGGTAATTAAATGTAGCCAACTAGCTACAGATGTTGAAAAAACGATACAAGCTATCCGTCACGACAAGCTATTCGTGCTCGTAGATAAGCATACCCATGCCCATTGCCTCCCTTTGCTGAATGAAGTGCCAGCCATTCAAACAGCGACCACGATCGTGATCCCAGCGGGTGACACGAACAAGACTTTTGAACAACTGAATGAGGTATGGAAACAGCTCACCAATAACGGCGCTACTCGCCATTCCCTCCTGGTGAACCTCGGAGGGGGCATGATAACCGATCTGGGAGGCTTTGCCGCGGCTACCTTCAAGCGGGGCATCAAGTATATTAATATTCCCACCACGCTACTCGGCGCGGTGGATGCAGCAGTTGGAGGCAAAACGGGGATTAATTTCGAAGGGTATAAAAACGAAATTGGTGCTTTCTATCCGGCAAAACGGGTACTTATCTCTTCCGACTTTTTTCAGAGCCTCGACCACACGGCTATTCTTTCCGGGTATGCCGAGATGGTAAAGCACGCGCTCATCCACTCAGCCGCTGATTGGGAAAAGCTTCTCACTTTCCCATTAGACGAGATCAATTATTCTCAACTAAACGAGTTGGTTTTTCGCTCCGTGGGAATCAAAAGAGCCATTGTAGAAAAAGACCCATATGAGAAGAACATTCGAAAGGCATTAAACCTAGGGCACACTACCGCTCACGCGTTCGAAAGCTTCGCTATCAGCCGGGGCACACCGGTACCGCACGGTTACGCGGTTGCATGGGGATTGATCGTGGAGCTTTGGCTATCGCACAGACAATGTGACTTCCCAAAAGAAAAACTGCTGAAAACAGTACGGTTTATTCAACAACAGTATGGGGCCTTTTCGATTACTTGCGAAGACTACGAGACCCTATTCGATATAGCTATGCATGACAAGAAGAACGTGGGCGGTACTATCAATTTCACCCTTCTATCAGAGATAGGCAACGTACAGATCGACCAAACGGCAGATAAGAACCTGATCTTCGATGCCTTTGATTTCTACAGGGATTCCGTGGGCTTGTAGTCGGGAATCTCCCCCTTTTTCGATAACACTTGACACGTCGAACCCAAGGATTAGCTCGTTACCTCCTTTATAAACCGTTCTTCCGCTTGGTATACCCAATCGCGAAAGTTCGGATCGGGATTGTAATTGGGGATGAACTCGATCAGATTGCTTAGGTTAAACTTCTTTCCCGAAATACCTACCCCGGAAAGGCTCGCATCATAAGCATTGAACTCCTGCTCCACGTGAACAGGGATCATCATTACCGGTTTTTGAAAGTAAAGTGCTTCGCAAAGGGATTCAAACCCAGAGGTAGTGGCGTAGGCCTTACACCCTGCCATGCTTTTCAGGAAAAGCTCATCGTTAAGCCGGTAAAGCATGAATGTGTCATCAACATTCGTGATATCCTTGGCATCGCTCTTGTCCCAGAAAAAACGAAGCGGTATCTCGGGATGCTTGGCATGCCATTTTGACACTTCTTCGAAATACCCCGCGTTTAACATGTACCCATGTATGTAATCTCCCTCAACGGGTGCATGTTGAAATACTTCGGGGCGCAATAGGGGGGGGACGGTAACAATTCTTTTATCTTTCGAACCGGGCATATCTCGGAAAGATAGTGCCAATATTTTATGGGCTCGGTTGGAGGTGATCCGGGAGAGCATACGTAGAAAATAGAACCTCACGTCTTGCTCGGCAGTGGTACGGTAATTGGGGTTCATCAACACGTACTGATGCGCGATGCAGATCATCTTTACACCCATTTTCTTATCGAACCGATAAATTCCGAAGGCCATACCGGTAACCATTTCATAAAAATTAATCACCGCATCGGGACGATGCTCTTCGATTTTCTCTTTCATGAAAAGAAGGCTCTTCCTGAAAACGAAAGGGCGAGAAAAATTACTGGCCATGCTCAAAAGGATATTGGGCCGTTTTTGTTTGTAGAATGAGGTGAAATTGGGACTGTCAAACTCCTCGATGGGTGATCCGATCTTGTTTCTAAAAAAAAGAGGTATTTGCCTTGAATCGCTCTTGCCAATAAGGACTGCCACCACCTCATGCCCCTGTCGGCGTAAAATGGATGCCAGAGATAGGGCTTGAGTATAGTGTCCTCTCCCCTCCCCTTGAACAGTAAATAAAAACTTCACTCGAAAAGCGTTATTTAAAACTTGTCGCGAAAATAGCAAAAATAACCGGATTCACATAGGGACGGGTAAACGAAAACCTGGTAGCTCTATTTTACTGATTAACGATCAAACTCGATTGCTTTACCAAACAGGTTCTCGGCAAATTGCCCCTCATCATACACTAATTGTCCATTCACGAACGTCTTTTTCACGGTGGCTCCAAACAGTTCTCCCTCGAATGGGGACCATCCGCATTTATACCACACGTTTTTATCCGAAACAGTATAAGGCTGGTTCGGGTCGATCAAAACAAGATCGGCGTAGTACCCTTCTCGGATGGAACCTCGCTCTTTAATATTGAATAACTTAGCGGGCGAATGACACATTTTTTCAACTACCAGTTCGTTCGTGAAAGCACCTTGTGACGCCAACTCCAACATGGCTTGCAGCGAATGCTGTACCAACGGCCCACCGGAAGCTGCTTGAAGGGCCCCACCCTCCTTTTCGCTTAGGAGGTGGGGGGCATGATCCGTGGCCACCACATCGAGTTTGCCTCGCCTCAATGCTTCTCGCAGTGCCTCACGATCTTCCATAGTTTTGATAGCAGGGTTCCACTTGATTCGAGCTCCCAACCGATCATAATCTTTATCAGTAAACCAAAGATGGTGCACGCAAGCCTCTGCTGTAATTTTCTTATCCTCTACAGGCCCAGGACTGAAAAGGCTCATTTCCCGAGCCGTGGAGAGATGCAATACATGCAGTCGAGCACCATACTTATCGGCTAACTCTACCGCCTCGGCCGAAGAGCGAAAACAAGCTTCGGCACTTCGGATCATCGGGTGGTACTTAATGGGAGTTTCTTCTCCAAATTTCTCACGATAAAGTGCCACGTTATCCCGGATGATCTCCTCTTTTTCGCAATGGGTAGCCACGAGCATGTCCACCTCCGCGAAAATCTCTTGTAAGGCCCTTTCATTGTCGACCAGCATATTTCCGGTGGAGGACCCCATGAACACTTTCACTCCACACACCTCTTTCTTATTTACTCGCTTCAGTTCGGCCAAGTTGTCGTTGGTCGCTCCCAGGTAAAACGAGTAATTTGCCATCGACTTGGAGGCGGCCATCTCGAATTTCTGTTCCAACGCGGCTATCGTTGTCGTCTGGGGAAAAGTATTGGGCATCTCCATAAAGGAGGTGACTCCACCCGCCAGCGCTGCTCGACTTTCGGTGAAGAGGTCGCCTTTGCGCGTTAATCCGGGCTCTCGAAAATGCACCTGATCATCAATTGCACCTGGTATCAGCCATAATCCGCGTGCATCCATTACTTCTTGGCACTGCCTGAAGCAAGATTCAGGAACATCACCTTTAAACAGACGCGTTATCCGATCTCTTTCTATTAAAACAGATCCTTCGTACGTTTCACCTTCGTTAATAATAGTAGCTCTGTGAATTAATAGCATGTCTTACTGGCTAATCTGTTTGATATTCGGTTTAATCTTTCCAGTAACCTTTCTCCATCGGAGATCTATCACGCCAAAAAATGCCTCCCCGAAAATACTGCTGTTCATCTTAGAAGTTCCCAGTCGACGGTTCACGAAGATAACTGACACCTCCTTTATTTTGAAACCAAGCACGTGCGCGGTATATTTCATTTCAATCTGAAATGCATATCCTTTGAACTTGATCTCATTCAGGTTTATCGTCTCCAACACCTTCCTGCGGTAACAGACAAAGCCGGCCGTGGTATCTCGTACGTGAAAACGGGTAATTAGACGCACGTACTTCGACGCGAAATAGGACATCAATACACGTCCCATCGGCCAGTTCACCACGTTTACCCCCGTGGAGTAACGAGATCCCACGGCGAGGTCGTACCCCTCATCCTTACAGGCAGCGTACAGCCGGGGAAGATCGTGAGGATCGTGCGAGAAATCGGCATCCATTTCAAAAATAAACTCGTACGAGCGGGCCAGTGCCCATTTAAACCCGTGGATGTAGGCAGTCCCCAAGCCCTGTTTCCCTGCTCTCTCCTCGATAAACAACTTATTCGCGAATTCGGCATCCATCAATCGTTTCACTATAGCAGCCGTGCCATCCGGCGAACCATCGTCAATGACCAAGATATGGAACGCTTTTTTCAGGTTGAAAACCGTTCTGATGATGTTTTCGATGTTCTCTTTTTCGTTATACGTGGGTATAAGTACAATGCTGTCTGACATACAATCATATATAATTCACAAAAGTTAGATTATTCCTCGCCATGGCATAGCTCAAGCAAGCTTGGCTCTGCTCATTTGGATAAATAACTCATGCTCGGCAATGTTCAAGCAAGCTTGACGTTGCTCTCACTTATTCGTTATTTTGGCTTGACGGAATAATTTTGTCTCAAAAGTACAGTTTTTCGGGTACAAATGAAAAAGAATAGGCAACATTTTGTTATTTCAAATAAAAACCCTATCTTTGCAGTCCAATTTAGGAAAACAGATCGCGGAGTGGAGCAGTTGGTAGCTCGTTGGGCTCATAACCCAAAGGTCGTAAGTTCGAGTCTTACCTCCGCAACTATCGAATAGAGCCGGCTTTCAAATGAGAGCCGGCTTTTTTTCAGAACGAAAGGGGCTGACTCCACGCGAGGCAGCCCCATTTTGATGTAGAATGCAACGAGTGCTTGCACGGTGCCCCTCGCCTACTTGTTGCTCTCGAAATTATCCAGTCCCGTCTTTAAGAATTGCACGTAGTTGTCCACGCTCTCGTCGTACTTTTCCGTGGCTTTTTTATCGATGGGCTAAAATGTGCCAACTACTTCAGCACCGGCTATCTTGTCGAATTCCATCAAGGTGGGTGTGGGGCCACCCTCGGGGATGTTCACGTCGTACATGTACCATCCCTCTTCGACGGATACTCGTGCAATGATATTCACTTCCCCGTTACCGGTATCCTCGAGGGTAAAGTCCCACGCGACAACGTCTTGGAAAAAAGTGTAAGCAGAAGAGAGAAAAAGAAAAACAAAGAATGTGGTGGTTATTTTTTTGCATTTTATCAAAACTATTAATCGTATATGCAATTCGTCGCACCCCCTATACCAAACCGGCAAGGGACACGACAAACCGTGTAATAAGACTGTTCGCTGTTTCTCGCGAAGGAGTGGTTACGCCTCTTTATACGCGTGTCTAAATTCCGAAGGCACTATTTTGGCGTGTTTCTTGAAATATTTCACGAAATAGGAGGGATCATCTGACTTCTCCTATTCAGCGAATAATAGGAGATACACCTTTTACCTCGCATCCCTATTATTCTGCTTTTTTAGTTAAAATATTTCGAAAGCTCCCTCGCGAACGAGTCCTATTGTCTTAACAGGATGTCTTGTATAGCCTCTTCAAAACTCTCTTTGGGCAATGCCCCTGCCACCATTTGAGGTTGGTCACCCATGGGAACAAACAAGATAGAAGGTATGCTCCGTATTCCAAAAACAGCGGCTAACTCCTGCTCTTTCTCCGTATCTATCTTGTAGATATAGATCTCTTCTTCGTATTTCGCTGCCAACTCTTCCAAGATAGGGGCAACGATCCGGCAAGGAACGCACCAATCCGCGTAAAAATCTATGATGGCCGGCTTATCGCCCAAGTACACCCATTCTTCGGGATTTTCTTCATAATTGACTACCTTTTCTAAAAACTCTGCTTTCGTCAGATTAATCGTTTTCACTTGGCTTTCCACTTTCTCTTTAGTTGAAACTTGATTGTTATTTTCTGCTGATTTCGCTGTACAGGCTGTAACAAACAGCAATGCAAGTACAACCGCTAACGTTATTTTTCGCATACTTTTTTTTATTTAATTTATTTTCAAATTCTTAACTCTATTTTTTTCATTATCGATGTAGCTCACGCGAGAATACGCTGATTCGTTTTGAACCGGTAAAGCATCACGATATCGCCCGGCAGCTAGTGCTCGAGCATCAACAGCTAGGTTAAAAGGAGTAGCACTAAATTATTAGTTGCCTGTAAAAAATAAATAGAGGAGTTGAAGTAGAAAGTACCGGATCGGTGCTTGTGCTTTTACCATGGATGGCATGATCCGGCATGAAAGGCTGCATAAGAAGCGTGCCGAAAGTAGGTTTGGTATCTAAATGGTTTTGCTTTTTTTCCCGTTTATCGATCTTGTCGTTTTGAATAGACGCAAAGGCGCACAC
>CAYFMZ010000036.1:6573-24543 GCA_964344275.1 uncultured Proteiniphilum sp. | reverse complement strand
GCTCTTTCCGGAAATGGCACAGAGCGGCGATATGATACTGAATATGGCGAACGGGAAACAGGTGGCAGTCCCGGTTTTAACTCAAAAACCGCGCGTCACTTCTTTTAACCCTTCACCCGTTTCGGCAGGGACGGACGTGACCCTGATAGGCGAGAACTTGGACCTGGTAACGTCGGTTACTTTTGCCGAAGAACTACTGGTGGAGGTGGTGCCGGGGCAAACCGACGCGTTGAGCGTTAACATACCTTTGAACGCGGTACCGGGTCCTTTGCTCCTGACCATGGCGAACGGGGAGACAGTGGAGACGGAACCCTTGGAAGTCCAGGCACCTTTGTTTTGCTATATCCCCAATCCTCCAGGTCCAAAAGCAGAGATACACGCGGGAGGAGTGCTTACGGTCCAAGTAGAAAACGGCACGAACCTGACCGGCGTAACCATCAATGATACCCCGGTGAATTTTATCCTTGATGCCCCCAACCTATACATCGTGATACCAGGAAATGCAAAAGGGGAGACTGGGTTAAAACTGATATCATCCAACGGCGAGGCACATTACACGATTCCCGTGATCGGTGCCGGTATAGTGGAGACAGTGATCTACGAGGGCGATCTCTTTGAACTGAACTGGTCCAACCCGTTGCGGTTTGATAAGGAACTGTTTGAAAGTGTTCCAGCCGGTTCCAAGCTAAAGATATACATGGCCGAATCCATCGCTGGGGCATCCATCGCCTATAACGACGCGAATTGGACGAAGATAATAATAGAGGATCCTAACTTCGACTCCCAATGGGGCACGATAAGCGTCCCGGAGAGTACCACCAGCTACGAGATTGAATTGACGAGCGATATCTTGTATACTATTTTAACGGTGAGTGATGGTTGGAGCCAAACCGGGATTATGCTGAACGGGAGCGATGTGATGGTCTCCAAGGTATCGATTATCGTGGGCACTGAACCGGAAGAGGTCCCAGTGCTTGAAGGTACACACGACTTGAGATGGGATAACCCGATACGGATCTATAAAGAGGATTTAGAGGGAGTACACGCGGGTACCGTGATGAAACTGTACTTCACGCCGGGAGGCAGCCCTTCGTTCGCGGTCCAAGATGCCAACTGGGGAAAGGTCGAATTTCTCGATGATCCAAATTACGATTCGCAGTGGGGATCCATCACCGTTCCCGAAGGAGAGGAGTCCTACGAGTTAGTGCTCACTCAAGCCGTCCTGGATGTAGTGATGTCGGTAGATGACGGGTGGTCTACCACGGCTATCATCTTTGGTGGCCAGGATATGACGGTGACGAAGATCACCCTTATTGGAAATTAACTTGAAGACTAACCTATGGTGGTAAAGAAGTGTTTAGTGTTGTTCGTGCTGCTGTTCTCGATGACAATTGCCGCGTGCAGTAGTGAGCCGGACAACGAGTCTAAAGAGAAAAGCTTCGTGGATCGCAATGGATGGCTATCGGTTCGAGGAAGCCGTATGGTGAACCAGCAGGGTGAGACGGTTGCCCTCCACGGCGTGAGCTTCGGGTGGCACAACTGGTGGCCACGGTTTTATAACAAAGGAACGGTGCGATGGTTGGTTACCGACTGGCATTGTACCGTTGTAAGAGCAGCCATCGGGGTGGAGCCCGATGGCGCGTTCTTGGATAACCCCGATCACGCGTATCATTTACTTTATAAGGTGATTGACGCGGCCATCGCGGATGGCATCTACGTGATCGTGGATTGGCATAGCCACAATATCCTCACGGACGCTGCCGTAGATTTTTTTACTACAGTGGCTACTAAATACAAGGATTACCCTCATATCATCTATGAAATATTTAACGAGCCCGAGTACGATTCATGGGAAGATGTGAAAGCCTACTCCGAAACTGTGATAGAAGCGATCCGGGCTATCGACACGAAAAATATAATCTTGGTGGGCTCTCCGCATTGGTCACAAGATATCCATCTGGTGGCCGATGATCCCATCACCGGGTACGATAATATCATGTATACCCTGCACTTTTACGCGGCGACCCATAAACAGTTCCTACGCGATCGCACTGAATATGCTATTGGCAAAGGTATCCCGGTGATTGTATCAGAGTGCGCGGCCACGGAAGCCACCGGTAGCGGTTCGTTTGATATGGAAGAGTGGCAGCAATGGCTACGGTTTATGGATGCACATCAGCTGAGTTACCTGATGTGGTCTGTTGCCGATAAAGATGAACTTTGTTCCATGGTAAAAGACACCGCTTCACCCGTGAGCCATTGGACGAACAATGATTTAAAAACATGGGGCGTAGAGGTTCGGCAACTACTAAGGAGAAAATGGGAAGAGAGAAGTGAACCCTAATTTGCATACTTGATCTCTTTTAGTGACGGGGATATGTTATACTGGAAGCTGAACGCGTTCCAACAGGACATAGATGTCAAAACAGACAGTTGATATGTCATTTCCAAAGGGTGTAAAAACAAAGGAATTAGTTTATTTTGTAGGTACAAACAGTATAAATCATGATCATTAAGAAAAACAATCTTTCCTTGAGAGTAACAATATTTTGCGCGATTCTCTTCTTCGCTGGACAACCCATGCTATCTCATCCTGTTGAGGCAGGGATCGGGACAGGGCAAACGACCGGGTTCACGATGGATCGTGGGAAAGAAGCCGGTTCTACGCGAGTGAGAGTAGCCGCTTCCGTCTATCCCCAAAACCTGACATGTGAATACCTTGTCGATCCCACCGGACTTGATGTAACTCGTCCCCGCTTCAGTTGGACGTTGTCGGCAACTTTACCGGATTCGTTTGGGCAACGACAGACAGCATACCGTATATGGGTGAGCAGCTCCTTGGATGCATTGAACAGGGAGAAGGGTGATATGTGGGACAGCGGATGGGTGGCTTCCGATAATATGCAACTGGTGGAATACGCGGGCAAGCCGCTGCAATCGGATAAGGCCTATTATTGGAAAGTGGCCGTGAAGGACGAAAGTGGAGATACCTCGGCGTTCAGTGAACCGGCTACGTGGAGCACGGGACTGTTTTCTCAAGATGAATGGACCGCGAAATGGATTGGTACCGATGAAGCATACAACCCCGCCGAAGGGCCCAACAAAATGCAGGACCCCTGGTTTCGTAAAACGTTCAAACTGAAACAAAAGCCTGTGAAAGCCACGTTGTTTGTCGCTTCGGTTGGATATCACGAAGTGTATGTGAACGGTCAACGGATTAGTGATCACGTGCTTGCGCCCGCGGTGACGGATCACACCCAACGGGCCCGATACATTGCGTACGATATTGCTCCAGCACTCACGTCCGGCACCAACACGGTGGCCCTCTGGTTGGGTACTTCATGGTCAATTTTTGGTCCGTACGCCACGCCCGACAAACCAAGGACACCCCTAGTGATCGCGCAGGCAGATATTTACGGAAAGAGGGATCAAAAGCTGGGTAGGATAACAACCGACGAGTCGTGGAAAACATTTCCCAGCCCCAACCGGTTGATTGGGAACTGGGGCTTCGGGGTCGGTGGCTACGGCGGAGAAATATGGGATGCCAATAAAGAGGTGGAAGGGTGGAACTTATCCAGTTTCGATGACAGTGATTGGGAAAAAGCCACGGTTTATACACCACAGTTGATATTGTCTGCTCAAAAAGTTGAAACCAACGCGTTGTTGGACGAGCTTCGACCTGTAGCCATTGAAGCACGACCCGATGGGACTTACCGGGTGGATATGGGAGTGAACTTCGCGGGTTGGACACGAATTCCCGTGAAGGCTAATCCCGGCGATACCGTGCGTTTCCTCTTTTCGGAGAGAGAACAGGATGATATCACCTTCGGGCTGATGAACGAGTACGTGATCGGTGCCTCGGGAGAAGGTGTCTTCGAAAACAGGTTTAACTATAGCTCGGGAAGATGGATCACGATACAAGGGGTGACATCGGCCCCCAATAAAGAGGATATAAAAGGATGGATGGTACGGACCGATTTTGAGGACGCGGGGCAGTTCGAAAGCTCCGATCCCCTCCAAAATTGGATATACAATACCGTGAACTGGACCTTCGAGAACCTATCGCTCGGTGGGTTTATCGTGGACTGTCCCCAACGCGAACGGTTTGGTTACGGGGGAGACGCCCACGCCACTTCCGAGACAGGACTGCTCAATTACAAGCTGGGTGCTTTCTATACCAAATGGTTGGAGGACTGGAGGGATGTACAGGGTACCGAGCCGATGGTTGGGAATATGAACGACCCGGAGTGGGCACGAAAACATGAGGGAAGCGGGAGGTATTTAGGCGGGGGCGTCTTGCCTCAGACCGCACCAACCTACCATGGAGGGGGAGGCCCCGCGTGGGGGGGGATCGTGGTGACTCTCCCGTGGTTTATGTATGAATATCATGGCGATACAAGGGTGCTTGAAGAGAACTTCGAGATGATTAAAGGGTGGTTGGAGTTTCTAGATACACACGTGGAGGACGACCTGTTGAAACGGTACGGGGGACAATGGGATTTCTTGGGCGACTGGTTATGGCCAGGGGCAACCGCGCAAGGGATGAACAACAACTCGGACGAGACCATTTTTTTCAATAACTGTTACCGGGTATACAACTTGAGGACAGCGGCGAAGATTGCTGAAGTACTAGGTGAAACTGCGTTAGCGGGGAAATGGCAAAACCAAGCAGAGCAGTCTTCCAAGGCGATCCACGCTCGTTACTACCATGCCGGAGAGTATAACTACTCCGACCGGTCGATGCGAAGTCTGGCCGCTGCCCTGTATGGCAACGTGATGCCGCCCGAACTACGAGGGAACGTGATGGAGCGGCTGGCAGAAGAGATTCTGGTTCATAAAAACGGCCATATCGACGTGGGAATTACCGGAGGAGCGATGCTGTTCAAGGTGCTGCGAGACGAAGGTCGAGACGACCTGATCTACTCCATGACCTCTAAAACCTCCTACCCCAGCTGGGGCTTGATGCGGGACAGCGGGGCCACTACTGTTTGGGAGATGTGGGAAAAAGACCTGCCGGGTCATTCGTTGTTGCACAGTTCTTACCTCTATCCGGGGGCATGGTATATCGACGGAGTTGCCGGTATCCGAAGAACCGAACCGGGATTCCGCAAGTTCGATGTACGAGTACCGCGATTGGACGCTACGGAGATCGAGTGGGCCGGAGGTTCGTTCGATTCGCCGGCCGGACTTATTCGCTCTCATTGGAGAAAAGAGAACGGTAAACTGGTGCTGGAGGTGACCGTACCGCCCAACTGCAATGCCACGATTTACTTCCCTGCCGAAGAGCGAGAAACCATCTACGAACTATCGGGCAGGGCTAAAAGGGCAGGAGAAAAAGAGGGATACGTGTTATTTGAAGTGGACGCGGGTAACTGGAAGTTTTCGAATTGATACACTCCACGTGGGTGAGTTGCTCCCTTTTGCATCGTGTAATTCTACCTCCAGCTGGAATCGGTTTCCTGGTGGAACGACCGGGTATTAATCATTGATAAACAGTGAACAACTATGAAAAAGAAAAACCTGTTATTCTCACTCGTGGCACTTTTATTTATCGGGTGCACGACTAAAGAAACTATTACCCCAAATATCAATCTGCCAGGGTATCAACTAGTCTTTCAAGATGAATTCAACAATAATAGACTGGATACCACCGTATGGGGATTCCATAATTTGGGTAAAAGAAGAAGTGCCGTTAATATTAAAGATGCGTGCATCGTAAACGAAAATGGAGAACTTGAAATCCGTAATTGGACTGAAGTAAATGGTACAGACACGGTTCATCACGCGGGGATGATCGAAACAAAGGAAAATTTCACTTTTGGTTACTATGAAGCACGCATCAAATTTGACATAGAAGTGGGTTCGTGGGGAGCATTTTGGATAATGTATAACCATTACAAAAATGGATTCACCGAAATCGATAACCCAAGGGAAACGGGCGTCGAGACCGATATCATTGAATTTGTTCCTGTAAATGGCGGGTATGTATGCCATAACCTGCATTGGAACGGCTACGGTGAGTTTCATAAATCAGTGGGGAGCGGAGAGTTGAAAAACGGGGAGCTCGATGGATACCACACGTATGGTTTGTTATGGACTCCCGAGGAGTACACGTTCTTTATTGATGGGGAGAAAACCTGGAGCTCAACAGATGCTGTCTCCCATGTCCCTGAATACGTGATTTTGAGTACCGAAATTGAGGATAAGGGATGGGCTGGCGATATACCCGAGGGCGGGTATGGATCTTTTGAAACAACTACAAATAGAATGTTCGTTGATTACATACGCGTGTTTCAGGAAAAATCATCCCGGACACAATGAAGCATAAATCACTCCAACCCTATATTTATCTCTCTATCGCGGCAGCAATAGGCACTATCTTATTAAAATTTTATGCCTATCGGGTGACCGGTTCCGTCGGGTTGTTATCAGACGCCCTGGAGTCGTTCGTGAACTTGTTCGCGGCAGTTTTTGCACTGATCATGCTTAACTTGGCGCAGAAGCCCGCGGACGAGAAACACGAGTTTGGCCATAGCAAGGCTGAGTATTTCTCGAGTGCTGCCGAAGGTGCGCTTATCCTCATCGCTTCTTTCTCCATTATCTGGTCGGCCGTTCCACGCCTTATCCATCCCCAGCCCATTGAGAACATACATACGGGGTTGCTCTTTTCTCTCTTGGCAGCACTACTCAATCTATCGGTAGGCCTCGTGCTGATTAAGAACGGTAAGAAGCGGCGGTCGCTTTTGCTGGAAGCAGATGGGAAGCACCTGCTCACCGACGTGTGGACTTCCGTGGGAGTAATCACTGGAATAGTGATTGTACACTATACCGGCTGGTATATTATCGACCCTATTATCGCCATCTTGGTGGCTATCCATATTATCTATATTGGATACAAGTTGATTGGCCGATCGGCCAGCGGCCTGATGGATGCCTCTATCCCCGATAAAGACCTGGAGAAAATTACGGCATATCTTGATTCGTTGAAGAAGCACCATATTGAGTATCACTCACTGTTAACGAGGGTGGCAGGGCAACGGAAATTTATCATCGTGCACGTACTAGTGCCTGGAGAGTGGAGCGTAAAAAAGGGACACGACTACGCGGACGAGATCGAAGAGGCCATCGTGAATATGTTTGATGAACCGGTCACAGTGAACACACACTTAGAACCCGTGGACGATCCCTCCTCTATGCGCGATATAGGGATCGATCGGCAGGAGATCGATCGCCAAGAGATCGATTATCATCTTTAAAAAAAGCCGTCGCGTGTTGCGACAGCTCTTCCATTCTATTTGATTTTATCTGCTTTAAGCTACAGCTGAACCGATTAGGAACACGCCAGCCAGCGCCACGATCGCGTAGAGTTCCGGGAACACGGCAAGGATAAGAGTGTTACCAAACACATCGTGCCCCTGTCCAATCGAGGCGATGCCGTTCGCGCATACCTGCCCCTGGCGGATGGCCGACAAAAGTCCTACCAATCCCATGGTGAGGCCGGCAGCAAAGACGGCGGCCGACTGGATGGCGGTGATCTCGGGGGTCAGAATGTTAAAGATGCTCTGAAACATAAAGTAACCCGCGAAGCCATAGAGGCCCTGCGTTCCGGGAAGTGCGGTGAGCACGAGAAAATTTCCAAATTTGCTGCTGTCTTTTTTAAGTGCTCCCAAGGCGGCGTTTCCGGCAATGGTGACCCCGTAGGAGCTGCCGATGCCCGATAGAGCAATCATGAGTCCGATGCCTGTGTAGGCGATTAGTAAGTTGCTGTCCATAATGTTAGTTATTTGATTGATTGTTTTTTTTGCTATATATCTTTAATTGACTGGCCTGCTAATCACAGGCATATCGTATTGTTTTCTATCTTATTTGTTCTGTTTATTGTGATGCCTCAAGCACTTTTTCTTCTTGTTGATTCTCGTTACTCAATCTTTTGAACGGGTTGTATCGCTTTCCTCCCCCGGTGAATTCCGCGTTGTTATAGAACTCCACGAAGGTGAGGCGCAAGGGGTGCACGAATGCTCCCAGCACGTTCATAAACATGTTGATGGTGTGTCCGAATAGGAAAATAAGCAGGAACACGATGGCGCCACCCACCGCGTTACTCGGGCTCAACCCCAGCGCGAGGCTGTTGAACACGCTGGCCAAGATCCCTCCAGAAAGCCCCAGAGCGAACAGTCGAACATACGATAGCACATCTCCCAACAACCCGGTCGCCATATTGTAGGTGTCCCATAGGCCCAGTCCCACGTTCATGAACGGGTTCTTTCCCGGTGAATTGAAAAAGAAGATAAGGATGGCAGAAATGCCCATCACGATCATGTGAGCCGTGCCAGTCATAGGAAGAAAAGTAGGAAACAGGTAAGCCACGATCACGCTGGCGAGCAGCACGAACCACCCGATGGTAGACACCGCGTGCGCGAAACCAAACTGTTTTGTCCGGTTAATGATCTTGAGGAACATGGCAAACATGATCTGTATTACTCCCAACACAAGCGAGAGCATGAACATTTGCGAGTTATCAAAAAAGATCCTGTCCTTCATATTCTGGAAGAAAGGAATGTTGGTCTCATAGATGCTGAATCCAAAGAATCCCCCGGTGAGCAATCCGCACACCATGGTGGAAGCACCCAGTATCTGCACCAGCGTGAGGATGCCGCGCATCGATCGTTTGATTTTCTCTTTTTGCAGCACCTTGAAGAGGGTTGCCCCCAGCAAGAGTAGGGTGCCGTAACCGATATCACCCAGCGACAGCCCAAAGAAAATCATGTAGAATGGAGCGAAGAAGGGGGTGAGATCGATCTCGTTGTACTTCGGCAGCATGTAAAGCTCGGCGATAGGCTCGAACAGGCGGAAGAACCGGTTATTCTTGAATTTAATCGGCACATCGTCTTCCGGAGATGGGTCGGACACCTGGAAATAGGCATTTTTGGATTCCAAGAACTCGGTGATTTCCGGTTCATTTTCTTCGGGTGCCCACCCTTGCAACAGCATTAGCTTGTTGTCCGCCGCGGGGGTAGCGCTACGAGCCACCCGGCTGAAAAATATATTGCTTTCTAACGCGGTGATCGCTGCTTCCAGCGAGGGGAGGTGAGCTGACAATCCTTTCAGCTCTTCCTCTTTTTGAGCAATCTGCTGCTCCAAGGAGTAGATCAGGCGTTCGAGTGCTTCAAGAGACACCTCTGGCCGTTTCATCTCCTCGAGCTGTAGCTCGTCCGCGAGGTTCGTCTGATCCGTCATGGCTACAAAATAAACTTTTGAAGCCTCCCGGTGAACGACGAAGGCGTTGTATTGATCCTCCCATTCCGGGTTGTATATCCGCTCCGGTGCAATTAAAAAATGGAGAGGGTACCCCGCTTCTTCCAGTCGTTCGATTGTTTCGGGGTTGAAGTTCCCCCACGGGCGGAGCGCATCCCGCTCTTTTAGGCTTACCTGCAACTGCTGGTTAAGGGTGGATATGTCATTTTCAATCTGTTCGATCTCCTGGGGTAGCTGTTCCCCTCGTTTCTTATCGGCCGCGTGAAATGGTTCGGTCGATTTTTTACCGCGTACCAATTTTAGTTTTTTCGTAGCTGCTTCAAAGCGTTTCAATACAGTCAGGTGATCTTGCAGCTGCTCATCGTCCACCGCTTTCTCGTCCTGCTCCCTCACGTGGATCATACCTAGGTCGCGCAGGTCGTGTAAAAACTGGTGGTACTCTTTGTGGAAAGAGACGAAATAGAATTTCTTCATGGTCGCTACCATATATTTCCTTCCTCCTTTCTTCGTTCCTCCTGGTGTGCCCGCATGATTTTCTGGGACGATTTGGAGAGGTTCTCCTCATCCTCCAGGTAACGTTTAATTTTTAGTATCGCCTCCTCGTATCCTGGTATCTGAACTTTCTCGAAAAGGTTCACCTTCTGTGTGGTTTTCTTGCGCGCGTATTCGAGCCGGTTGATCTTGATCTCTTGAAAATCGCGACGGATGCCCACTTCGGCTAGCTCCTCCAGGGTTTTTACCCCATCCAAGAACCATTTGGGACGGTTAAAGAGGCTGAACGGCTTGATTTCAAAATCCACCTTGTCCAGCATCGGCAGCAGCACCCCCGCGATCTTTCGTTTGGAGAGGTGCACATCCTTCACGCTCACCAGGGTTGGATCAAATTCTCCCCACAAGCTCACCATCTTCTCGTGCGATTGGATTTTCTCTTCGAGTTCTTTCTCCAGTTGATCAATTTCGGCTTTGGCTTTTTTCACCTCCATACGCAGCGCCGATTCCTTATTTTGCAACGTCGGAAGCGCCCGCACACGCACGTCCAGTTGTTTTTCCAACTGCTGACGGGAAGTTTTATTATATTGAAATTTAATTGCCATTATTTTTGCCAGTACGTATCAATCAATTCTTGTTTCATGTTCACCTCTGCCGGCCTGAAATGGGCGGAGAGCAATCCCCATGTCTTGTCGAGCATCTCGGTAGTATCTAAGTTCACGTCGATCGCGAGGATCTCTGCCGAGTAGTCTCGCGCGAACGCGAGCGTCCGCTGGTCGTAATCGGTCAGGTCGAATCCATTCTCCTGCTTCGTCTTCGCGTTGGCAGCATCGGCGTAGAGCCGTACCGCGGCGTTCATCAGCTGCGGGTGGTCTTCCCGTGTCTCCTCGCCCTGCACCAGTTGTTTGAGGCGCGATAAAGAGCGGAACGGGTCCACGATCACCTTGCCCACGTCGCTGTCGCGGCGTAGGAAGAGCTGCCCTTCAGTAATATAACCTGTATTGTCGGGTACCGCGTGGGTGATATCGCCCCCCGAAAGGGTGGTCACCGCGACGATGGTAATGGATCCCCCGGTAGGAAATTGCGCTGCCTTCTCGTATATTCTTGCCAGGTCTGAATAGAGCGATCCCGGCATGGAGTCCCTTGATGGGATCTGGTCCATCCGGTTCGACACGATGGAGAGGGCGTCAGCGTATGAGGTCATATCGGTCAGCAATACCAGAACCTTCTCGTTTTTGTCCACCGCGAAATACTCTGCCGCGGTCAATGCCATATCGGGAATAAGCAGCCGCTCCACCGCGGGGTCCTCTGTGGTATTCATGAAACTTATGATCCGGTCGAGTGCCCCCGCGTTGCTAAACACCTTCTTGAAGTAGAGGTAATCGTCGTTGGTCATCCCCATCCCCCCCAGGATAATCTTATCGGTTTGTGCCCGGAGTGCCACGGTGGCCATCACTTGGTTGTACGGCTGGTCGGGGTCCGCGAAGAACGGGATCTTCTGTCCCGACACGAGGGTATTGTTCAGGTCGATCCCCGCGATACCGGTCGCGATCAGTTCCGAGGGTTGTTCCCTGCGCACCGGGTTCACCGAGGGCCCCCCGATGGGGCGCTCTTCTCCTTCGGGTACCGGGCCGCCATCAATCGGGTCGCCGTACGCGTTAAAGAATCGGCCTGCCAGTTGCTCGCTCACCTTAAGAGAGGGAGAGTTACCCATGAAGACCACCTCGGCGTTGGTGGGGATCCCTTCGGTACCCACGAAAATTTGCAGCGTCACTTCGTCGCCCAAGATTTTCACCACTTGGGCCAATCGCCCTTCTACCGTGGCCAGTTCGTCGTAGCCTACTCCCGTGGCTTTCACCGTGCAAGTTGCTTTAGTGATTTGGGTAATCTTCGTATATATTTTTTGAAATGCTTTTGCCATACTTGTAACAATTAAAAATGAGCAATTAACAATTAATAATTAGCAACGAGCAATTAATGATTATTCATTTCTAATTCTTCCTTATTAATTCTGTTTTGGGATAGCAGCTCTTTTAGCTGAGACTGGTATCGTTTGAATCGTTCCGACTCGAATTCCGAGTAGTTCATTTGTCGGCCAATATTGATCAGTTCTTTAAAGAAGTCCGAGGCCTTCGTGAAATGGTCGAACTCGAATTCGGTACGACATATATCAATCACCATGTTAAGAATGTATTCCTGTCGCTCGATGGAGGAGACCGCGTCCACATCGTCGAACGAATCTTGTTGTAGGACGACGAAGTCGATCAGCTCCGACTTCCAGAAGGTGACATGGTACTCTACGGGTACACCGTCGTCGCCCAATATATTGATCTGCTCGGCAATCTCTTTCCCTCGCAGCAACCGGTTACGAATTTCGCTCACCTTCGCGGTCCAATCGGGCGAGATATGTTCCGAAATATACTCTTCGAATTCGGGGTATTCAAAATACTTCGAATAGGAGTCGATGGGGTTGATGGCCGGGTACCGTTTTTTGTCGGCCCGGTCCTGTTCTAACGCGTAAAAGCAACGGGCTACCTTTTTGGTGTTCTCGGTGACCGGCTCCTTAAGGTTCCCCCCGGCAGGTGACACCGTCCCAAGGAAAGTAATGGAACCCTCTTCGTCGTTATTGAGAACCACGTGCCCCGCGCGTCCATAAAAGTTGGATATGATGGCCGAAAGGTCCATAGGAAACGCGTCGGGGCCAGGGAGTTCCTCCAGGCGGTTACTCATCTCCCGCAGTGCCTGTGCCCAGCGCGACGTAGAGTCGGCCATCAATAATACTTTTAACCCCATCGATCGATAGTACTCCGCGATGGTCATGGCGGTATAGACCGATGCCTCTCGAGCAGCTACCGGCATATTGGATGTGTTGGCCACGATGATGGTGCGCTCCATCAGCTTGCGCCCGGTATGTGGGTCTATCAACTTAGGGAACTCGGTGAAGATCTCCACCACCTCGTTGGCTCGTTCGCCGCAGGCCGCGAAGATCACGATATCGGCTTCCGCTTGTTTCGATATCGCGTGTTGCAGTACAGTTTTCCCGGTACCAAAAGCACCTGGGATGAAACCGGTTCCCCCCTCCACTATCGGGTTGAGGGTATCGATAGCCCGTACCCCGGTCTCCAGTAGCTTATAGGGCCTGGGTTTCTCTTTATACGCTTTGAGCGGTACTTTCACCGGCCAACGCTGTATCATGTTAAGTGCTGTTTCGTTGCCCTCCGGGTCTTGGATCACGGCCACGGTATCGTAGATCGTGTACATTCCTTCATCCACCACGCTCTTCACCGTGTAATGCCCCTCCATAACAAAGGGCACCATGATCTTGTGAGGCTGTTGGTTCTCGTCCACCTGACCTAACCAAGTACCGGCGATAACCTTGTCACCCGGTTGGACGAGGGGCTTGAAGTGCCATTTTTTCTCCTCGTCTAACGGGAAGGTGTATTCACCCCGTTTCAGGAAGACCCCCTCCATCTTATCGAGGTCGTTCGCGAGCCCATCCAGGTTTCGCTCCAAGAGTCCCGGTCCCAGTACCACTTCCAGCATATGGCCTTGGAACTCCACTTCACTTCCCACGGTCAGCCCGCGGGTGCTCTCGAAGACCTGCACGTAGGCATTATTGCCAACCACCTTGATCACCTCCGCCATCAGCCGGGCATCGCCAAGGTGAATATACGCTATCTCGTTCTGGGATACCGCTCCTTCGGCTTCCACGATAACCAGGTTGGATACGATCCCTTTAACAGTTCCTTTTGTTAACATATATGATTGTTTGTTTTCTATCTTTTTCTTTCTTTCGCCCGTTGCCATTCAAATCTACTCTCTATCGATTTATCGGCACTGGTTTGACTTAAACATCGTCCGGTTTTTGAATTTCGTTTTTAAGGCCTGCAATCAGTTCCCTGAATACGCGCTCCCCCTCTTCGGCGTTGAGGTTTACCCAGCGCTCCAGAATTTGCAGTTTACAGAGGTAGGCAAAGATATATTCGATGTTGAAATAGTCGAAAAGCGTGTTCTCTTCGAGCCAGTTCCATCGGAATTGATCTATTTTTCGTTCCCGTTCGTGAATATTTTCCTCTTCGGTGATACGTAGTATGGCATCGTAATAGTCCAGTTCGTCGCCAATCCCAAAATCACGTGCGTTCGCGTTCTCACGGATGGTTTTGGCAATCTCGTTATTGCCCACTACCACTTGTTCTGCCTCCATCTCATACTTGCGTGCATAGATCGCGGAGAGCAGGTTGCCAAGGTTAAGGTTCATTTCGAACCACCCCGCGATCAAGCTGTTTTTCACTGCCCGTCCATAATCCATGTAAAGCGAACTGAGTAAATCTTCCAGAGTGCGCGTTTGGCCGGGTAGCGATTCGTTGAGCCAAGCAGCAATGGCCTCCTCGAAATAGGGTGGAATTGATCCTTTATCGAGGGCATCCCCTTCTTGTACCTGTCGGATAGCGGTTTCGATCTCCTCGCGTGAAAGTGTCCCCTTGGGACGATCCGAAAACCGGCTGTCGGAACTCTCCTTCGATGCGTTCTCGTTCGATGCATCTTGGTTAAGCATTTGAAGGAGGTTGTGGTTGTCGTATGCTGTAAAATACCTGTCCACCAATTTTTTATCCTCCGGTTCGAGCACATCGTGCAGCATCTCCCGGAAGGTTTCTACCGTGAAAGGGAGCTTGGTGTTGTCAAAAGCAATCTCGGGCAGTCCCGAAATGAAATAATAATATTGATTTTTGAAAAGCATACGCGGGTTCATACGAGTATTTGGAGATTAGAAACCGATGGCTTGGTGGATTTATTTAAAAGAGCAGATCCTGAATCTGTGGGCGCAAGAACTCTTTGAAATAGTTGATGAACTCCTCTTCACCAAACTTCACTTTATAGGATCCATCTTCTGGAGAAACGGTAAATCCGGTTTTAATGCCGTTTACCTTTTCAATCTTTAGCCCTTGATCGAGAATCTCTTTCGCTTGAGACGCGATAAATGACTCCAGCGCGTCAGGATTTTCCACTTCCACCGTTACTATTTCGTTTTTGGACCAGTTCTGAACCATCTCCAAGATGAGTTGTTGCATAAATGCACTATCGCTCACGGCAGCTGATACTTGAGAGGTGGTCAATTTATCAGTAACCAGGTTGATAATTTCCGTTTTGAGGGCTTCTGATGTTTGCGTGGCATAGAGTTTTAGTTCAGCTTCGGTATGTTTCTTGAGTGCGGCGCTCTCTTTTTCTGCTGATGAAAGCATCTCGGCGGCCTTGGCCTTCGCTTCACGCAAGATTCGTTGCTCTTGCTCTCGTGCGGCTGCCACGATTTTCTCGGCTTCCTCTTTGCCTTTTTCCACGCCTTCGGTGTAAAGTTTGGAAGTAAGTTCCTGAATCTTATCCATATATTCGAAATAATAATGTTTAGTGCCAAAGATTTTTCACATCTGTCGTGGTGCAATCACGCGACACCTCTTTATTTTATCTAATGTGATTTCACAAATTTACAAAAAAGTATGATGAAGAATAGCTTAAACATCTCAAAAAAACTTTCAATTTCCTATTTTTCTCCTGTATCGTAAGTTTTTGTGCCGTTTTTCTTTCGTTTTTATCCTTCTTCGCTGTTTTATTCTTCTTTTATTTGCTATTTCAGGCCTTTTCTTCTCGCTCGAGTGTCGCATGCAATACAGCCACAGCTAAATTTCACTAACAGGCAAGACACGTTCTTCCTCCCAGTTTGTTCTCCCTTTTTCCCTACGTTCAACTATGGGGTGCACCACTCGGGTATTGTTTTATTGGCACTGTATTTGCAGCCTATATGAACTATGGACAGGAGAATTTTCAGGCTTGCTCTTCCCAACATCATCACCAATATCACGGTTCCCTTGTTAGGCATGATCGATATAGCGATTGCCGGTCGCTTGGGTTCTGCCGTGTTTATCGGTGCTATCGCGTTGGGAGCGAGTATTTTTAATATGATCTACTGGAACTTTGGGTTCTTGAGGATGAGTTCCAGTGGTTTTGCATCCCAGGCATATGGTGCTCGCGACCTTACTGAAGTGATGAACGTGTTCATCCGCGCACTTGCCATTGGCTTGGGCGGTGGGTTCCTGATCGTTCTCCTTCAATACCCCATCGGTGAACTCGCGTTCAGCCTCGTGCGGTCGGGTCCCGAATCCATCCAGCACGTGCAAACCTATTTCCGCATCGTCGTCTGGGGTGCTCCCGCTGTGCTGGGAATGTACGCATTCCAAGGCTGGTTCATTGGCATGCAGAACGCCCGGATTCCCATGGTGATCGCCATTCTTAACAACGTGCTCAATATCGTGTTGAGCACCCTGTTCGTGTTTGGCTTCGGGATGAATATTAATGGAATCGCCCTTGGTACCGTCCTATCGCAACTTATCTCCCTGGCTGTTGCCGCCGGCTTCTGGTGGAGGTATTACCGCCGCCTGATAAAGTATATCCGCAAGGAAACCATCTGGGACAAGCTCTCGATGCGAAAGTTCTTTCGGGTGAACAGCGATATTTTTGTCCGCACTTTCTTGATCACCCTGGTCACCTCTTTCTTTACCTTTGCCTCGTCCGGAATGGGTGAAACCATTTTGGCCGTGAACGCGTTGCTGATGCAGTTCTTCATGCTCTTCTCTTACTTCATGGATGGATTCGCTTACGCGGGCGAAGCTCTCACCGGACGATTCTACGGGGCCAAGAACCGTGAATATTTGCAATGGATGATCCGACGGATTTTCTTCTGGGGATTGATGGTGAGCCTTACCGCACTGGTGATCTACGCGATCTTCCCCGAACAGATTCTACGAATAATGACCAATGATATGGCGATCATCGAACGGGCCAAGAATTACATGTTCTGGACGCTTTTGATCCCTGTGACCGGGTTCGCTGCTTTCTTGTGGGACGGCATCTTTATCGGGGCAACCGCTTCGAATGAGATGCGGAACGCGATGATTGTTTCGTCGCTCCTTTTTTTCGTTGCCTATTTCGCGTTGACCCCCGCGTGGGGAAACAACGGCCTCTGGTTCTCTTTTATCCTCTATCTATTGGTCAGAGGTGTGGTGCAAACCTTTTGGGCCAAAAAAGCGTTAACGTTTGAAACTTGAATTAAAAGTACTGTTTTGCGTTTTTTCAATCTGCACAGCTACAGCTAAAGATGAGACATAAAAATTTTTTGTGGGGACCCATTGACCTCGAGGAACGTAAAAAGAGCAGCTGTTCGAAGCGAAGCAAGTTCTGCTCTTTTAGTGTCCGAGGGCATATATGGGTCACAAAATATTGTCAGTCGAAGATTTAGCTGTAGTTATACCATATACTTAATTTGAATTATGTTATATTTGTTTGCTGATTCTCATGAATTTCATAAGGTTGAAAATACTTAATATCTTTCTATGTTGCAATTTAATACCCTCCCGGCACTGGCCGAATTCATTCAACGCGATTTCGTGGAAGAGATCGCTGTACAGTCGCTCGACCTCACGGAGATAGAAGAGCAGGTGCTCGCGACCCGTTTCTCGAAATCGCTTTTCTTGGGTTGCACCCTGTCGGACGACCTGCTGCATCACTTGCAGCCCGAAAACTTTATCTTCCCTGTGTTGGATGTTCCGTTTAACTCTTACCCAAGCACTCTTTACAACAAGGATTCACTTTACAACGGGTTCGACCCGTCACGTCCTGATACCTACTTGGGGACGCTCGACCATGTGGTGTACCAATATTACCAACATTCGTTGGAGAGGCTATCAATCAAGGATACGTTGGCGCAACGGCTGCACGATCACTCCATTACCGATTCGTTGCACGAATATATCGAAGGGTATGAAGAACGAAAACTGGTGGCTATCATGGGGGGGCATCGTGTAAAGCGAACGGATGACATGTATTTGCAGGTGGCAAGACTCTCCAAAATGTTGACCGAGGAGGGATACCTGATGCTATCAGGGGGTGGCCCGGGCGCGATGGAGGCTACTCACGCCGGGGCTTGGATGGCAGGGCGTAGCGATAAGGAGCTACTGGAGGCGATGGAGATTATAAAAGAGGCACCGGTCTACTCCCATCCCGACTGGTTGGGTACGGCTTTCCGGATGATGGATCGGTTCCCTGATCCTTCCTTTGATAGCTTGGGAATACCTACTTGGCATTACGGTCATGAGCTGCCGACACCCTTTGCCACTCGCATTGCCAAGTATTTCGAGAACAGTGTACGAGAGGAGGGGTTGCTGGCGATCGCCAAAG